>JBGPLI010000087.1:0-21785 GCA_041486445.1 Bryobacteraceae bacterium | reverse complement strand
CCGAGTACTACGAGGTGCCGTGGAACAACCCGAAGGCGCCGGTGCAGGGCTTCGCGCCTCGCGGCATGGACGTCGACAGCAAGGGCGTCATCTGGGCCCCGCTCTCGAGCGGACATTACGCCAGCTTCGACCGCAGCAAGTGCAAGGGTCCGCTCAACGGCGCGGCCGCCGCAACGGGGCAGCACTGCCCGGAAGGCTGGACACTCTATCCGTTCCCGGGTCCCAACTACAAGGGCGCGGTGGAGAACGGCGCCGCCGACTCGGCGTACTACAACTTCGTCGATCGGTTCGACACGCTCGGACTGGGCAAGGACACGCCGGTCGCGACCGGCAATCTGTCGGAGGGAGTGCTGGCGCTGGTGGACGGCAAGTTCCTGACGCTGCGCGTGCCGTATCCGATGGGCTACTACGGCAAAGGCCTGGACGGCCGCATCGACAATCCCAACGGCGGGTGGAAGGGCAAGGGCCTGTACACGCCGATCTCGACGCGGGCGCCGTTCCACATGGAAGGCGGCAAAGGGACCACGAGCAAGATCGTGAAGTTCCAGATGCGGCCGGATCCGCTGGCCAACTAAATCAAGGGCGTCGCCCTATACAGGAGGCTTTGCATGAAAGCTAAACTGTTTTCCGCGGCGGCCGCGGTCGCAACCTTCGTGTTCCTACTGTCCGCGCCTTTGGCGGCGCAGTGGCTCAATTACAAAACCCCAGGCATCCCTCGGACGGGGGACGGCAAACCGAATCTGTCCGCGCCTGTACCAAAAACCGCGGATGGCAAGCCCGACCTGTCGGGCATCTGGCGCGCGCCGGCAAACAGTCCGTATAACCGGAATATTGCTGTGGACCTCAAGCCCAACGATATTCAGCCGTGGGCGCAGCAGGTATTCCAGCAACACGTCTACAATTTGGGGGCGGACAGTCCGCGCGCGCACTGCCTGCCCGACCCTCCGCCGTTCTACCATCTTGCGGGCCTCGCGCGGATCGTGCAGACTCCCGCGATGACGGTCATTATCAATGAGGGTGTTTCCAACAGCGGCGCCACCCGAACCATTCACACCGACGGGCGGGGGCTGCCCGAAGACCCCAATCCCACCTGGTTCGGCTATTCCGTCGGGCGCTGGGACGGGGACACGCTGGTGGTTACCACCGCCGGATTCAACGACCGAACCTGGCTGGATTTTGCCGGGCACCCTCATTCGGAAGCGCTCCGCACCACCGAGCGCTTCCACCGCCGCGACTTCGGACACATGGATTTCGAAATGACGCTGGAGGATCCGAAGACGTTTACCAAGCCGATCACATTCAAGGCCGACAAGACGCTGGTGACGGACACCGACATTCTCGAGACCATCTGCGAGTATGAGAAGCCTGCTACGCACCTTCAGGGCACCGGCGGGTTCCGGCTCAGCTCGGAGGCTCTCGCCAAGTATTCGGGAACTTATGAGTTCACGCCGGGACGCGTGGAGGTGGTCACCGTCGATGGCGAAACGTTGGCCCTGCATTTGAGCGCGACTGGGGACATCCATACCCTCGTGGCCCAGTCGGAGACTACGTTCGTGTCAACAGGGTTTGGGGAACGGGTCGAATTCGCCAAGGACGCAAGCGGCGCCCTCACCAGTTTTACTTTGACCACCGGATCGGGTTTGGGCCTCGGTGGCCGAGAACCCAGCGTGCAAAAGGCGGTCCGCAAAGGCGGCCGCTAGCAGAGCAGGCTTTTATCCTGCGACGTGTTTCCAACCCGTTCGTTGCCGGTTGAAAACCGGCTGCAGCTTGAAAAGCCGCCCCACAAACCGGTTTACTGAAGCCGGCGGCGAAGCAGGTCCAGCGCGTACTGCGAAGCGAGCGTGCGCACGCGATTCCGGTCGCCCGGCAGATGAAAACGCCTGGTCTGGGTTTCCCCATCGGGTCCCGCCACCCCGATCAGGACCGTTCCGGGAGGGGCGCCCGTGGCGCTGGCGGGTCCAGCTTCTCCGGTGACCGAAACCGCCCAGGTGGAACCGGTCCGCGCGCGCGCTCCTTCGGCCATGGCCCGCGCCGCCTCTTCGCTCACCGATGTATGGCGTGCGAGCAGCTCTGGATCGACGCCCAGCAGCTCCATCTTCATCCGGTCGTTGTAGACGAGAAAACCGCCGACGAAATAATCCGAGCTTCCGGCGAACGACGTGATGCGCTCGGCGAGCATCCCGCCCGTGCAGCTTTCGGCGACGCTCAGGGTCGCGCCGCGATCGCGCAGCATCGCGCCCACCACCGCTTCGAGAGGATCGCCATTGCGCGAATAGATGCGATCGCCGAGCAGCTCCTCGATCGGCGGCCCGACCTCGGCCAGCAACCGTTCGGCCTCCTCGGACGCGGCCGAGCGCGCGCGCAGATGAATCTGGATATCGCCCGCCGCGGCAAGGATGGTGGTCGCCGGATTGGAATACTTCGAATACACCGGCGCGATCAACTGGTCCAGATCCGACTCGCCCATGCAGGCCACGCGGTAAAAGCGGGTGCGGATCACTTGCGGAGGCAGCCGGCGCTCCAGGCGCGGAAGGCACCCCTCGCCGAACACGGCCTTGAGCTCGTGGGGAGGGCCGGGCAGCAGCATCACCACGCGCCCGCCGTGCTCGATCCATTGTCCGGGAGCGGTGCCGCGCGCATTCGCCAGCGCCTCGGCGCCCTCCACCAAATACGCCTGGCGCATGTTATTCTCCGCCATCTTGCGCTGCATGCGGCGGAATCGCTCGACGAGTTTCTCGCGGAGATCGTCGCTCAAAACCAGCGTCCGGCCGAGCGCGTCGGCCACGGCATCGCGCGTCACGTCGTCCTCTGTCGGACCGAGGCCGCCGGTGAGCACCAGGATTTCGACGTGCGCCAGCGCCTGCCGCACGGCCGCGGCGAGCAGGGCGCGATCGTCGCCGACCACGAGTTTCCGGCGCACCTCGACGCCCAGCGAGTTGAGCTGGTCGGTGAGGTAGAGCGAGTTGGTGTCTACCCTCTGCGGGGTCAGCAGCTCCGACCCGACCGCGATGATCTCGGCATCCGGCATGGGTGCCTTAGGGAATTCGCCGCCCCTCGATGCCAACGTCGACGCGATAGATCGTGTTGTTGGTCGCCAGGATCAGCGCCTTCGACGGCGAGAACGCCAGGCCGACGATCGCGGGTCCGGAGAGAAACAGCTCGGCGTTCCGGTCCGGGGCGATGCGGACCACACCTCTGCGCCCGCCGAGCGAGGCCGCGATGTACATGTTGCCTTTCGAGTCGAACGCCATCCCCTGCGGCCGTCCGAGGCCGCGGTAAAACAGCTCGACCTGGCCCGCGGAAGAGATGCGATGGATGCAGTCGAAGCTCGACGTGGTGGGTCCGCTCACGTAGAGATAGCCGCCCGGTCCGAAGGCCAGGTGATAAGCGGCGATGGACGGCTCGAGCGTGGCAAACACGTAAATCTGCCGCTGGCGGCTGATCTTGAACACGGTTCCGCTGCGGTCGCCGACGTAGAGATTGTCATCGCCGTCGAAGATGATGCCGGTGGCGACGCCCATGCCCTCCGCGTACACGGCTAGGTTGCCCGAGGGCGCCACCTGATAGACCACGCCCTCCTGACGGCTGGAACAGTAGAGCATGCCATCGTGGTCGAGCGCCAGACCCGTCGCATTCATCAGCTCTGTGACCAGAGGCTTGGAGCGATGATTGGTGTCGATCTTGTAAATCGACACAGGGGTCTTCTGGCCGGGCGAGCCGCTGAAGGTGGTGTAGATGTTGCCCTGGCGGTCGACGGCCGGGTTCGATACCGGGTGCAAACTGTCCGCGACCTGGATGCCGATACCGCAGGTCCACGGGACACTGGTGCGGTGGTCGTGTCCGATGGTCAGCTCCGCGCCGGAAGCGCCTTCGGGCACGCGCGCGATCACCAGCGAGTCCGAGCCGATCACCACGTTCGCCGCGACCTCGCCGAAGCGAACCCGCGGACGCAGGCTGCCGGCCAGCCCCTTGCCGCGGATCAGAAACTCGCCGCCCGGAATCGCGGCGGCGGGCGAGACATCCAGGATCTGCGGGCGCGTATCGGACGACTTACGAAAGGCCATATGAAAACGAGGAGCTAATAAAGATTGAACCATCCGGCGGCAAACAACACAAGCGCCGCATACAGGCCGGCCATCGCGTCGTCGGCCACGATCCCCAGCCCGCCCGGCAAGTGCTCGAGCTGGCGCACCGGCACGGGCTTCCACACGTCGAATAAACGGAACAGGACCAGCGCGCCCAGCCAGCTTTTCCAGTTGAGCGCGGTGGCGCCGGCGAGCGTGAGCCACTGGCCCACCACTTCATCCACTACCACGATTTGCGGATCCCGCAAGCCCCTTGCGCGCGCAGTGACGTCGGCGGCCCAGATGGCGGGTCCCGTCAGCAAGAACGCGAGCAGCGCGAAGCTTAGCTGGGAATGAAGCGGGGGCAGCGGCAACAGCCATGCGATCGCCAGTGCACAGAGCGATCCCGCCGTGCCCGGCGCCACGGGCGCATAGCCGCAGCCGAACCAGGTTGCAACCAGCGTTGCAAGGGCCTTCAATCTTCCTCTTCCTCCTGCGTGCGCGATTCGGCCGGCGTCGATATCACGTATTTCTCGGACGCCCAGTTGCCGAGGTCGATGATCCGGCACCGGTCACTGCAAAACGGCATGTAGGGATCGTCGAGTTGAACTTCTTTCTGGCAGATCGGACACTTCATGCAATCTGGATGAGTGGCGCCGTCTTCGCCTGGGTTGGCGCGGCTGGTCTCGCCGCCGGCGTGCCGATCAGCGAACCGGTCAGGTCGTAATCGTGCGCGGCGGCGATGCGCATGGTGCGGATCTCGCCCGCGCGCAGCGGATACTCGCCGGGGTCGGCGATGTAGCAGACGCCGTCGATATCGGGCGCCTGGGTGGAGAGGCGCGCCTCCCAAACCAGGTCGGAGTCGGCTGAGGGACCCTCCACCAGGACGGGCAATTCGCGCCCCACCAGCGCCCGGTTCCTCGCGCGGGAGATTTTGCGCTGCAGCGCCATCAGGCGGCGCTTGCGGTTGTAGATGGTGCGCGCGTCCACTTTGCCGTCCAGGTGGAAGCTCGCACTCGAATCCTCGTCGGAGTAAGAGAACACGCCCAGCCGGTCGAATCGCGCGGCCTGGACGAACTGGCAGAGCGTCTCGAAATCCGCATCGGTCTCGCCGGGGAATCCGACGATCATGCTGGTCCTGATCGCGACGCCGGGGATGGTTTTGCGGATGCGCTCGATCAACTTGAGGAAGATGTCGCCGCTGGCCCCGCGTTTCATCCGCTTGAGTACGGAGGCGCTGGCGTGCTGCAGCGGCATGTCGATGTATTTCACCAGCGCTTCGTGCTCCGCGATAGTGTCGAGCAGACGCTGCGTGATCTTGTTCGGGTAGCAATACAGGAACCGGACCCACTTGGCAAAGGGAGTCTCGATTTGCGCCAGCCGCGCGAGCAGAACGGCCAGGCCGTCCTTCAGCCCGAGGTCCTCGCCGTAGCAGGTGGTGTCCTGTCCGATCAAATTGATTTCGCGGACGCCCTGCGCGAACAGGCGCCGGGCCTCGTTGATCAGGCTTTCGAAGCGGCGGCTGCGGAACCGGCCGCGATACTGGGGAATCACGCAGAAGGTGCAGGGGTGGTCGCAGCCCTCGGCGATCTTCATGTAAGCGTAGTGGCGCGGCGTGGCGAGGACGCGCGGCGTGAGGTCGTGATAGAGATACGGCTCGAACGGACGCGCCGCCGGTTCCACTCTCTCGCACAGCGCGGTGATCTGCTCGAGCTCGTTGGTGCCGATGACGCCGTCGACTTCGGGCATGCTCGTGCGGATCTGGTCCCGGTAGCGCTCGACCAGACATCCGGCGACGATCAGACGCTGCGCGCGGCCGGTTTTCTTGTATTCCGCCATTTCGAGGATCGTGTCGACGGATTCCTGCTTGGCCGGATCGATGAAGCTGCACGTGTTGACTACGATGACCTCGGCGTCGGAGGGATGCGGGGTAAGCTCGTGCCCTCCGGCGGCGAGCTGTCCCATCATGACCTCCGTATCAACGAGGTTCTTCGGGCATCCGAGGCTGACGAAACCGATTTTCAAGACGGGTCCTCGCAGGAAGGACTAAATGCCAGGATAGCAGACACAGCTTTTTTGGCCGCAAATCAACGCGGATTCACACGAATCATCGGGGTTCGTCAGCGTTAATTCGCGGCCGGCTGTAGAGGAAGTAGACCCCCAACCCGATCGCCAGCCACCCCACGAAGCGGATCCAGGTTTCAAGCGGCAGGCTCAGCATCAGGGCCAGGCAGCTCACAATCGAAACCAGCGGAAGGAACGGCACCCACGGAACCCGGAAGCTGCGCGGGCGGTCCGGTTGCGCGATGCGCAGGAGGATCACGCCGGCCGAGACCACGATGAACGCGAACAGCGTGCCGATATTGGTGAGGTCCGCAAACGTGTCGATGTCCCAGATACCGGCCGGGATGCCGACGGCGAATCCGGCCACCCAGGTGCTCAAGTGCGGGGTCTTGAACCTCGGATGCACGCGCGAAAACAGGTCAGGGAGCAGGCGGTCCCGCGACATCGCGAACCAGATGCGCGCCTGTCCGTACTGGCCCACCAGCAGCGACGACAGCATTCCCAGGAGCGCTCCCACAGTGACGATGAGGCGCAGGCGATCGTAACCCAGGGCCTTGAGCGCGCCGGCCACCGGGGCGGCGTTATTGAGAGTGTCCCAGTGAGCGATTCCCGTGAGCACCAGCGCCACGCCGGCGTAGAGAATGGCGCAGATCGCCAGCGTCAGCAGGATTCCCCGAGGCATATCGCGCTGCGGGTTGCGGCACTCCTCGGCCGCGGTCGAGACGGCATCGAAGCCGATGTAGGTAAAGAAGACGATGGCCGCGCCGGTCATCACGCCGCGGGAGCCATTGGGAAAGAACGGATGCCAGTTGGCGGTGTTCACCGCCCGCGCCGCTCCCACGATGAACAGCCCGATGACGAAGACCTTGATCGCGACTATGGTGTTGTTGGTCTTGGCGCTCTCGCGTACGCCGCGCACCAGGACCCAGGTCAGAACCATGAGAATCACGAACGCGGGGATGTTGAACCACGCTCCGGTGTACCTGCTGCCCACGAAGACCGCGGTGGAGAGCTTGTCGGGCAGGTGGAAGCCGAGCAGATTCTCGAGCAGGTCGTTGAAGTAGGCGCCGAACCCGACCGCCACGGCCATGTTCGCGACCGCGTATTCGAGAATCAGATCCCACCCGATGATCCAGGCGAAGATTTCGCCCATGATGGCGAAGGCGTAGGTGTAGGCGGACCCGGCCACCGGGATCATCGAGGCCAGCTCGGCATAGCACAGCCCGGCGAAGCCGCAGGCGATCGCCACCAGGATGAACGAGAGCGAAATCCCCGGTCCCGCGCCCGGGCGGCCCACAGCGGCCACGGGTCCGCCGTGAATGATCATGTCGAGGACGGTCGCCTTGAACACCGAAGGCACGTCCGTGTGGGTGCCGGCGGCGGCCGTGCCGGTAATCGTGAAAATGCCGGAACCGATCACCGCACCGATGCCCATCGCGACCAGGCTCCACACGCCGAGATGACGGCGGAGCCGAAACGACTCCATTTGGCTCGACGAGATCAGCGCGTCGATGCTCTTGGTGCGGAAGATCGACGCCATGCTGCTTGCCCGGCGATTTACCGCTTGCGCTGGCCCTTGACCATCTTCTTCACTTTGCGCTTGCGCGAGCCGCGGGCCACGTCGGCGGGGCGCTTGGCCTTGGGTGCGGCCTTCTTTCGCGCGGCACGCTTCAGCTTCTTGCGTTCGTCTCTATCGGTAACCGTTTTTGTATTCATTCAATCTTGATTCCTGCGTATTTCGCGACTAATTTTTTCAGCCCGTAGCCGGGGAAACTCACCGTGACCTTGGCGTCGTCGCCCGAGCCTTCCAGGCGCAGCACCGTGCCCCGGCCGTACCTGACGTGCTCGACAGTGGAGCCCGGCCCTACCTTCTTTGGCGCCTTCTTTTGCAACGGCGCTGCTGGCTTTTGGGCCGGCGGCGGCGCCGGCATTCCCTTTTCGGCGAAGAACTGCCGGATGTTCTCCACCGAGTTATAAGTCTTACCAGTATAGAGGTTCCGCCGGGCGGTTTCGCGAACCTCGTGACGCTCGGCGAACAGATCCACGTGTCCCCGGTCGCCCCGGACCGCCTCGAGCAGGTTCGGCGGCACTTCCTTCAGGAAGCGCGAGCGCAGCGAAGCCTCGGGCTGTCCGCCGCCGAAGCGCCGGCGGTAGCGGGCCCAGCTCAGGTACAACTTGGTGCGGGCGCGCGTGATGCCGACATAGCAGAGGCGCCGTTCCTCCTCCATCTGCGTTTCGGAATCGAGCGAGCGGCTGTGCGGGAACAATCCCTCCTCCAGGCCCGCGATGAAGACCACGGGGAACTCCAGCCCCTTCGCGTTGTGCATGGTCAGCAGCGAGACGATGGCGCGCTCATCGACGGAATCGGCGTCCGAAACCAGCGCGGCGTGGTCGAGGAAATCGCGGATGGTCTCGCCGCGCTCGGAGGCGTCCACGGCGGCGTTGAGCAGCTCGTCGAGATTAGCCAGGCGCGAGTGCGCCTCCTCGGTGCCCTCTTCGTCGAGCATTCTTCGATAACCGGTGCGATCCAATACGTCTCCGAGCGTATCCGCGACCGGGCGGGTCTCGATGCCCGACGCCAGCTCGCCCATCATGCGATGAAAGGCCGCCAGCGACGCCTCGGCACGTGGAGGGAAGGCGTGTTCCTCGATCATCCGCTCGAGGCCGGACCACGGCGCGAGGCCGCGCTGGTGCGCGTACTGTTCGATCTGTTCGACGGTGGTGCGTCCGATGCCGCGCGCCGGCGTATTGATGATGCGCAGCAGGCTGACGGAATCCTGCGGGCTCAGGAGCACCTTCAGGTAGGCCAGCGCGTCCTTGACTTCGGCGCGCTGGTAGAAGCTGAATCCGCCGACCACCGCGTACTTGCGGCCGTAGCGGCGCAGAGCCTCCTCAATCTGGCGCGACTGCGCGTTGGTGCGGTAGAGGACCGCCACGTGCTCCTCGGGATCGCGGGCCAGCCGCGCTTCGATGGTGTCGGCGATCCACAGGGCCTCGTTTTCGGCGTCGGGCGATTCATAGAGCGTGATCTTTTCGCCCGCGCCTGCCTCGGTCCAGAGCCACTTGCCGATGCGCTCGGTGTTGTTGGCCACCAGGGCGCTGGCGGCGTCGAGAATAGTCTTAGTGGAGCGATAATTCTGCTCCAGGCGAATGACCGTGGCGCCTGGAAAATCGCGCTCGAAGTCGAGGATGTTGCGAATGTTCGCTCCGCGCCATCCGTAAATGGACTGGTCCTCGTCGCCCACCACGGCGATGTTCCGCCGCTCGGCCGTGAGCAGCCGCATCAGCTCGTACTGGCTGCGGTTGGTGTCCTGGTATTCGTCCACCATGACGAATTCGTAGCGGCGGTTGAGCCGCTCGCGCGTGGCCGCGTCGGCCGAGAGCAGGCGCACGGCCTCGAGCAAGAGGTCGTCGAAGTCGAGCGCGTTGGATTCCCGCAGCCGGGCCTCGTAGCGCTCATAGACCACGGCCAGGCGCGTCACGGTGGGATCCTCGGCGGCGCGCGCCATGTCCTCCGGCGCCTGTTTGAGGCTCTTGGCGTGGCTGATGCGCGAGAGCGCTGCACGATGCTGCATGAACTTGTCGTCGAGGCCCAGTTGCTTGTAGACGCCTTTCAGAAGCGAGACCTGGTCGTCCTCGTCGTAGATGGTGAACCGTGAGGTGAACCCGGGACGTAGCCCGGCCAGCGGGGCGCCCTCCCGCCGCAGCAGGCGGACGCAGAAGGAGTGGAAGGTGGCCACCAGGGGGGAGGCTTCGGCGCCGCCCGCCAGCAGGGAACGGACGCGGTCGCGCATTTCAGCCGCGGCTTTGTTCGTGAAGGTGACGGCCAAAATCGCCCATCCCGGTACGCGATGCTCGCTCATGAGTCGGGCGATCCGGTGAGTGATCACGCGGGTCTTTCCGCTGCCGGCCCCTGCTAGCACCAGCAGGGGGCCTTCCGCATGCTCAACGGCTTCCCGCTGGCGGGGGTTGAGGCCTTCCAGAAAGTCCATGAACGACCCGATTTTAGCACGCGATGCCTAATGGTCCCCGGGGCACGGGACCGCCCCCAAATGAGGGTATTGATTATCCCCTATAGTACTGATAGAACTAGTACTATGGTTCACGAAGCTCCCCCCGAGACTCCAACCGCCATTCAGAAGCGGTTGGCCTACCTCCGGACCAGAAAGGCAGCTCTGGATGAGCTGATACTCTGCCTGGAGCGGTATGCATTTAATCAAGACAGTTCACCGCAACAGTCACGTGGAAACGTGTACATACAGGGTCTAGACCGCCACTCGGCCGGAGCGGCGTAAGCGCTGGGCGCCTTTTTTTCCGCATATTTGCGTACCAGACCTCAGGGGTTGTTGTAACCTGACAGAGAGCCGGTGCGCCTTTCTAATCGGATTGATTTGATTTCGACCATCGCCGGCCGGTTCCGCCACGAAGCGGACAGCGGCCATGGCGGTTGACTTCGAGCTCATTGAACGGGCTCGGAGCGGCGACGATAGTGCTTTTAGCCAGCTCGTTCAGGCCTACCGGAAGCGGATCCTGGGGACCATTGCTCGTCTCATAGGGCGGCCGGACGACGTGGAAGACGTGGGGCAGGAAGTGTTCCTGCGGTTGTACTATTCGCTGGATCAGTTGCGGACAGCGGAGGTGTTCGAGCCGTGGCTGTACCGGCTGACGACGAACGCGGCGTACGACTACTTGAGAAAGCAGAGACGCCGGCAGGAAAGCCGGATGTCGGATCTGAGCGAGCAGCAGGTGATGCTGGCCGATGCGGCCGAAGGCGGCAAGCGCCGCCAAGAGGAGCAGCGGCGGGCGCGAGTGCGGGAGCGGGTGCAGGCGCTCCTCGAAAACGTTTCCGAGGAGGACCGGATCCTGCTGACGTTGAAGGAAGTGGAAGGGCTGTCGCTCAAGGAGCTCGAGAAGATTTATCGCGTGAGTGAGAACGCCTTGAAGGTGAGATTGTTCCGAGCCCGGCAGAGGGTGCTCAAGGCCTTCGAATCGAAAGGCTCATGAGGTGTAGAATGGATCGCATGGATGACAAGCTCGATTCTCTGTGGGCCGAGTATCGGGACGCTTGCCCGGACCCGGAGCCCACCGCGGAATTCATGCCCGGCCTGTGGCGGCGCATCGAGACGCGGCGCAAGGCGACGGTTTCCATCCGGCGGCTGGCGCAGGTTTGCGTGATGGCGAGCGCTGCTCTCGCGCTCGTGATGGGGGTGGTGCTGATCCCGCGTTCCCAGGACCTGGCGACGTATTACAGCTCCACATACGTGGATACACTGGCGGCCGACAACCCCAGCGACTACACGGAAGTTCTCGATATCGGGGACCTGGGAGCCGTGCTCGAGGAGCTTTGATGAAGTTCTCGCGTGGCGCCATCGCCATGTACCTGGGGCTGGTGTTTGCGAGCGGCGCGGTTCTAGGCGCGTTCGGTCAGCGGCTCTATACCGCTTCGAGCGTCAGCGCCAAAACCACTCGGAACCCGGAAGAATTCCGCAAGCGGGTGCTGGCCACGATGGAGCGGCGGCTGAGCCTGACGCCGGAGCAAGAGAGCAAAGTGAACGTCATCCTCGATGAGACGCGAGCGCGTTTTAATGAAGTGGACGAGCGGACCAAGCCGGAACTCAAGGCCATCCGAGAGGAGCAGCAGAGCAAGATCAACGCGATCCTCACGCCCGCGCAGCAGATCGAGTACGCAAAGATGCGCCAGGAGCGCGAAGAGCGCCAGCGGCAAAGGGACGCCCGGAAGCAGCTTCGCCCTTAAGCCACGGGCTGCGGCTGCGGTTTCTTCTTCGCCGCGGCCGCCTCTCTGACCTTCTGATATTTCTTGTTGAAGCGCTCCACGCGGCCTTCGGTGTCCATCAGCTTCTGGCGGCCCGTGAAGAAGGGGTGGCAACTGGAGCAGATTTCCACGCGGATGTTGCCCTTGTGCGCCGAGCGCGTCTGGAAAGTGTGGCCGCAGGCGCAGGCGACGTTCACTTCTTCGTAGGCGGGATGAATGCCGGGTTTCATGGGATTTTTGCGGGGATCAATTCTACTGTAGCACGAAAACGAAAGCCCTGCACCGGCCTTGAGCGGACCCGTGCAGGGCTTCACCTCAGTCTCATTCTTCGCGTGAGGGGCCGTTCCACAGGAGCAGCGGCCTCGTCACCGAACGAAACCTGAACGTTAGGAGCAGTCGACTTTAAGAGTCGGCCACCTCACGCGTGGTTAGAGTACCGTAGTTACTACTGCCAGATATCATTCGACTGGACCACCTCCTTTCTCAGTGATGAAACCATCATAATCCGGGGATTGGCGGTGAGTCAAACATTATTTCACCGGCCCGAGACTGGCGCCGCCAGCAGACGAATCCACTCCCCGGCGCGGCCGCCGACGTCGCCATCCTCGGGAAACAGGTCCGCGATCACGGCCACCGCATCGGCGCCGGCCTCGAGCACGCCCCGAGCGCTCGCGCGCGTGATCCCCCCGATCGCCACCACAGGCCGCGCCGAGAGCGGGCGCAGCCGCCGCAACTCGTCCAGGCCCACCACCGGATCGGGATTCTGCTTGGAGGCGGTTCCGAAAATGGGGCCAAGCGCCAGATAATCGGCCGGTGCGGCGGCCGCGTCGCGAAGCTGGCGCTCATTGTGCGTGGAAAAGCCGATCGGCGTGTCCGCGCCCACCACGCGGCGGGCGTCGGCGGGCGTCATGTCCTCCTGGCCGAGATGAAGCGCGGCGCCGGCGAGCCGCGCGATATCGGGGCGATCGTTCACCACCAGCAGAGCTCCGGCCTGCCTGCACAGGCCGGCCACGCGCTCCAGTACCGCGAACACCTCGCGGGAGAAAAATCCTTTGTGGCGGAATTGCAGGATTTCGGCCCCGGCCGCGAGGATCGCCTCGGCTGCCACGACTACGTCCGCGCCGCGGCGAGCAGCGGTCTCTGTGTCCAGGATGGGGTAAAAGGCGGGGATCCTCACGTGGATGCGCGTTTACATATTATGTTAGTCTGGATCGCGAAGAGGAGGCGGCATGTTGAAGTGGAAAATTCTGGCGGTCTTGGGGATGGCATTCGGCGTGGCCGGGATGGTCTGGGGCTACGCGCAGGAGAAAAAGGCGGCCGGGTTCTTCGAGCTGCGCATCTACACCGCGCAGCCGGGAAAGCGGGATGCGTTGGCGGCGCGTTTCGCAAGCCGGACTGCGGCCATCTACGCGAGACATGGGATCACCAACGTGGGCTACTGGATTCCGCAGCAGAGCGACCCTGAGCTGGGGATCAGCGCCGAGAACACGTTCATTTACATGCGCGGTTATCCCTCGAAAGAAGAGCGGGACAAGCGCCTCAAGGCGGCCCACGACGATCCCGAATTTGGCGAGGTGGTGACGAAGCAGGAGCAGAATCCGAATACCCGGCTCATTGTCAAAGCGCACAATATCGACATGACGCCGAACGGCGCCTACACGGCAATCGCGTTGAGCAAGTAGTTTTGAAAGATGCACCGCGGGCAAAGCCGATTCGAGGGGCGCCAGGTCACCACGCGTGGGCGCTAAGAAGAAAATCCTGTCAAGATGAAATGAGTCCATTCAGAACCTGTTTTCGAAAAGGAGGCCGTATGTTGAAATGGAAAATTCTGGCGGTCTTGGGAATGACATTCGGCGTGGCCGGGATGGTCTGGGGCTACGCGCAGGAGAAAAAGGCGCCCGGATTCTTCGAGCTGCGCATCTATAGCGCCCAACCGGGCAAGCGGGACGCGTTGGCGGCGCGCTTCGCAAACCGCACCGCGGCGATTTTCGCCAGGCACGGGATTACGAACGTGGGCTACTGGATCCCGCAACAGAGCGATCCGGAAGTGGGCGTCAGCGCCGAGAACACGTTCATTTACGTGCGGGGCTATCCATCCAAGGAAGAGCGCGACAAACGCCTCAAGGCGGTCCGCGACGACCCTGAGTTCAACGAGGTGGTCACCAAGCAGGAACAGACCGCGGACAAGCTGGTCCTGAAGGTGCACAACATCGACATGACGCCGAGCGGCAATCACACGACAATCACGCTGAACAAGTAGAGAAGTCGCGCGACCGCTTGCTGACTCGCGCGGTTCGGAATCGGCGTTCTGCGTTTGCAGCCGCTGACTGAGCCGCGACCGTGAGGGAGCGGTGGACGACGGTTGCTGCACACAGGTAGGAATGCCTGTGCTACTCGCCCGCCGTAAAGTAGGCGCAGTCGGGATGATGGAACACCAGCGCGCTGACGCTTGCCTCGGGGTCCATCATCATGCCCTCGGTAAGCTGCACACCGATTTCTTCGGGCTGGAGGAGCTTCCAGAGCCCCTGCTGATCTTCCAGGTTCGGGCACGCCGGGTAGCCGAAGCTGTAGCGCTTGCCGCGGTAGCGCGAGGTGAACCGCTCCTGCATGGTCATGGTGGGCGGGTCGGGGAAACCCCAGTCCTCGCGCATGCGGCGGTGCAGCCATTCGGCGCAGCCCTCGGCCGTCTCAATCGCCAGCGCCTGCAATGCATGAGCGAGGAAAAACTCGCCGCGCTGCTTGGCCTCTTCCGAATGCTGGCGGATACATTCCCCGGCCGTCACCACGAAGAGGCCGAGGTGATCGCGGCGCCCCTCTTCGGCGTCGAGAATGTAATCGCTCAGGCATAACCCACCCGCTTTTTGCTGCCGCCCGAAGCGGAACGTGTGCAGCGGACTCGCCGCGCCCGGAGCGAACAGGTGAATCGCATTGCCATCGCGCTCAGCCTGGAAAAACCGCCACACCGCGCGAACCTTCATGAACTTCGCGGCTTCCTGCTTCACCCGTTCCACTTCGTTGTAGAGTTCGATCGCCTTGGGATCGCGTCCCGCGAGCCCCTTTTCGAAATTGCCCTGGTAGCCGAGGTGGCGGCCGTACAGCATGAACGGATTGATGTAGCTCCAGACCTCCGGGAGGTTCGGAACCTGGCGGACTCGCCGGTCGAGATACGGCGCCGCGGGGATCGGAATATCGGTGCGGACCTTGGAACTGCGCGCGGTAGCGGTGTTCGGCGCCGGCGCGGGCTCGGAGGGCGCCGAGCTGGCGGTGGTAAATACGTGCGTGCTCGTTACGAGTTCGCGCGTCGCCGGGTCCATCAACTCATTCATGATCCGGAGGCCGGTCATGGCGTCCTTGGCGTAGAACGTCGGCGCGCCGTAGGCCGGACCGATGCGCGTGGTCGTGAATTTTTCAGAAAGCGCCGCGCCGCCGACCAGCAGCGGCACGCTCACGCCGCTATCTTTGAAATCCGACGCGGTGGTGACCATCTGGTGCGCGCTCTTCACCAGCAGCCCGGAGAGCCCGATCGCGTCCGGCTGGTGGTCGCGCCAGGCCTGGACCAGGGTCTCCGGCGGCACCTTGATCCCGAGGTTGATCACCCGGTAACCGTTGTTGGCGAGAATAATCTCGACCAGGTTCTTGCCGATGTCGTGCACGTCGCCCTTCACGGTGGCCAGGACGATTTTTCCGCGCGCCGACGTCTCGGCCTTTTCCATGAATTGCTCGAGATGATTCACCGCCGCTTTCATCGCCTCGGCCGATTGCAGCACCTCGGCCACGATCAATTCGTTGTTGTTGAACAGCCGCCCGACCTCGGTCATCCCGGCCATCAGCGGCCCGTTGATGATGTCGAGAGCGCCCATGCCCTCCTTCCGCTTTAGATCGAGATCGGGAATCAGGCCGTCCTTGGTGCCCTCGATGATGTAGTGGGCCAGGCGCTCATCGAGCGGCAGCTCGGCGGCCTTCTTCTTCCCCGGCCTGCCGGACTTGCGGAAGTGATCGCTGATAGCGCCGATGTGGAACTGGTTGATGGCGATCTTCTGTTCGCGGGTCTGCTGGCGCCAGTCCTCGGGAGCGGCGCGCAGTGACGGATCTTCCGCGCCGGCCGGAGGCGTGTTGAACAGCAAGCTCTCGGCCAGCCGCCGCTCCTCTTCCGGAATGGAGGGGAATCGCTCGATCTTCTCCGCGTTGACGATCGCCAGGTCGAGTCCGGCTTTGGTGGCGTAGTAGAGAAAGACCGAGTTGACCACTTCGCGCGCCGCCGCCGGCAGGCCGAAAGAGATGTTCGACACGCCCAGGATGGTCTTGACGAAAGGGATGTGTTCCTTCACCAGGCGGATCGCCTCGATGGTCTCGACCGCGCCGCCGACGTAGTTCTCGTCGCCGGTGGCGCAAGGGAACACCAGGGGATCGATGATGATGTTCTCCGGAGGGATTCCGTATTTGTCGGTCAGCAATCCGACGGACCGCCGCGCGACCGCGAGTTTTCGCTCGCGGGTGAAAGCCTGCGCCTGCAGCTTGTCCTCGTCAATCGTGCCGACCACCAGGGCCGCGCCGTAGGCCTTGGCGAGAGGACAGACAAGCTCGAACTTCTCCTCGCCGTCCTCGAGGTTGACCGAGTTGATGATGCTCTTGCCCTGGCACCAGGTGAGCGCGCGCTCGACGGCTGTGGGGTCGGTGGTGTCGATCATCACCGGCGCCTTGATCTTGGGCATCAGCTTCCCGTAGAACGGATCGATATCGCTCCGCTCTTCGCGGTCCGAGGACTGGAGGCACACGTCGACGATGTGCGCGCCGTTCTTCACCTGCCACCGCGCGATCTCGCTGGCCTCTTCCCATTTTTCCCCGGCGACCATTTCCTTGAACAGGCGCGAGCCGATCACGTTGGTGCGCTCGCCGACGATCAGCGGACGGGTGCTCTCCTCGGCCTCCACCAGCTCGATTCCCGAATACCAGGCGCGATGCGAAGGCGGATTCACCACGCGCGGCGGCCTGCCGTCCGCCATTTGCGCGATGGCGCGGATATGCGCGGGCGTAGTGCCGCAGCAGCCGCCGACCATGTTCAGCCAGCCCTGCCTGACGAATTTCTCAAGCTGGCCGGAGAGCGACTCTGGAGTCTCCAGGTATTTGTCCTCTTCGTTGGGCAGGCCCGCGTTCGGATGGCAGGAGACGCGCGTCGAGGCGATCTGCGCGAGCGTGCGGATGTGGTCGGTCATCAGGTCCGGGCCGGTGGCGCAGTTGAGACCGATCGAGAGCAGGTCGGCGTGCGAAACCGAGGCGTAGAACGCGTCGACGGGCTGGCCGGCCAGCATGGCGCCCCAGCGCTCGATGGTGCCGGAAACCATCGTCGGAATTCGCGACTCTCGCTCTCGCTCGAGCCGCTGGACCGCCAGAAGGGCTGCCTTGACATTGCGCGTATCGAATCCGGTTTCAATCAGCAGAATATCGACGCCGCCTTCGAGGAGTCCCTTGGCCTGTGCGTAATAGCTGTCGCGCAACTGCTCGAACGTAACGTCGCCGCGCAGCGTGATCGATTTCGTGGTGGGCCCGAGCGTTCCCGCAACAAAGCGGGGTTTCGCGGCGGCCGCGAATTCATCGGCCGCCTGGCGCGCCAGCTTCGCCGCCAGCACGTTCAGCTCGTGGGTGGCGTCCGCCAGGTTGAACTCGGCCAGCACGATGGGCGACCCCTGGAAGCTGTTGGTCTCGATGATGTCGGCGCCCGCATCGAGATAGGCCCGGTGAATATCGAGGACCCACTCGGGATGCGTGCGGCACAGATTCTCGTAGCAATTTTCCAGGCCCGGTCCGCCATAGTCGGCCGCGGTGGGGTTGCGGGCTTGCAGCATGGTCCCCATCGCGCCGTCCATGACCAGGATGCGCGTGGCCAGGGCGTCGTAGAGTTGCTGCCGCCGAAGACTGTCCATGGAGGGAAGGCCGCGCCTGCCCTCTATTGTACTTGCTCCTGCGCGGCTTCCACGTTGAAGCTGTAGCCGAAGCCGCGCACGCTGCGGATGAAAGGCGGCTCGGACCCGGATTCAATCTTCTGGCGCAGGCGCAGAATGTAGACGTCCACGGTGCGGTCGGTGACTGCGCGGTCGTGGCCCCAGACGGCGTCGAGCAACTGCTCCCGGCTGAAGACCACGGCCGGCCGGCTCATCAGGAATTCGAGCAGGCGGAATTCGGTGGCGGTGAGTGTGATCTCATGCCCGGCGAGCTGGACGCGGCGGCGGGCGCGGTCGAGTTCCAGGGCGCCCGACTTCAGAATCTTGGTGGTCTGCGCGGGGCCGCGGAAATGAATCTTGATGCGCGCGATCAGCTCGCGGATGAAAAACGGTTTCACGATATAGTCGTTGGCGCCGAGTTCCAGGCCCACGATGCGGTCGGTTTCCGAAGCGCGCGCGGTGAGGAAGATCACCGGGACGTGCGCCAGCTCGGGATCGGCGCGGATGGCCTTACAGATCTCCAGGCCGTCGGAATCGGGCAGCATGATGTCCAGCAGGATCAGGTCGGGACGCTCGCGGCGGCACAACTGCAGCGCACCCTTGCCGGTTTGCGCGCCTGCCATGGCGAAGCCTTCCTTCTCCAGGTTGTACTGGATCAGGGAGTAGAGATCCGGATCGTCTTCGATAAGCACGATTTTCTTCATGGCCTACTCACAGAGTAACCGAGCGTCCGTTACAAAACGATGACGATGCCGCGAATTAACTTTGACGCTTTTGAATGAGTCAGGCCGAGGCCGGGACCTCGCGCATCACCGGTTCGCGCGACGAAAGTACTATGGTGGCGATCAATCCCAGTGCGGCGGCGAACGACAGCCACAGTCCGGGCACGGCGCGGTTCCCGGTCTCGTGGATCAGGTAGGTGGAGATGGCCGGCGTAAAGCCGCCGAAGATGGCGGTCGCCAGGCTGAAGGCCAGCGAGAATCCCGTCGTCCGCACTTCCGGCGGCATGATCTCGGTCAGGTACACGACCATCGCCCCGTTGTAGCCGCCGAACATGAACGACAACCACAGCTCCACGGCCAGCAATCGCGGAAGGGAAGGCGCGCTCACCAGCCACAGCAGCGCGGGGTAGGCCGTCACGATCGTGAGGATCGTGAAGGTGAACAGCAACGGACGGCGCCCGATTTTATCGGAAACCGCTCCCATGACCGGGAGCCATATGAAATTCGATGCGCCGGTGAGCAGTGTGACCACCAGGGTCCCCGTCGTGGCCAGATGCAACACCGTGCTTCCGAATGTCGGCGTGTAGGCCGTGATCATGTAAAAGCACACCGTGGTCATGGTGGAGAGCATCATGCCCAGTGTCACCAGCCGCCAGTTGGCGGCCAGGGACTGGAGGATCTCCGCGCGCGACGGCCGATGTTTGCGCGCCAGAAATTCCGGGGTTTCTTCGAGCGATCGCCGGAGCACGAACAGGAGAGGCACGATCGCGCAGCCGATCAACAGCGGTACCCTCCAGCCCCATTGCTGCATCTGGCTGGACGACACATGGGAGCTCAGCACGATCCCGATCAGCGCCGCGAACATCACCGCCACTTGCTGGCTCCCGGACTGCCACGCGCAATAGAACCCCTTGTGGCCGGGGGTCGCGATCTCCGACAGGTACACGGAAACGCCGCCGAGCTCGACGCCCGCCGACAGTCCTTGCAGCAGCCGGCCGATCACCACCAGCAGGGGCGCGAGCAATCCGAGCGTCACGTATCCGGGCGTGCTCGCGATGGAGAGGGTCCCGATCGCCATCAGGCCGAGCGTCAACAGCAGGCCGGCGCGGCGTCCGCGGTGATCGATATAGGCGCCCAGTATGATCGCCCCCAGCGGGCGCATGAGGAATCCGGCGCCGAACGTCATCAGCGAGAGCATCAGCGATGCGAACTCGTTGCCGCTGGGGAAAAAGGTGACCCCGATGGCCGCCGCGTAATAGCCGAACACCTGGAAATCGTACATCTCCAGAAAATTGCCGCTGGCGACGCGGACCACCGGCCAGAGCTTCAATTCCTTGCGCTGAACCGTGGCTGTGGGAGACTCCGCCAAACCATCGATCATCGTAACAGACCGGGAAGACGGAACGTGGGTGGAGACGATGTGGCGCAGGAAAGCCCCGCGCGATCACCCCTTCAGGGCAACTTCGAGCGGACCTACCGGCGCGGCGGGCTTCCTCTTGGACGGCCGCTGCTTCCTGAAGAATCCGCGGAGCTGCTCCATGTAGGTGAAAACCACTGGCGTGATGAACAGCGTCAGCAGTTGGGACACCACCAGCCCGCCGACCACGGCCAGTCCCATCGGGCGGCGCGCCTCGCCCCCCGAGCCCAGCCCCAGTGCGATCGGCAGCGTACCCACCAGCGCGGACATGGTGGTCATCATGATGGGCCGGAAGCGGACCAGGCAAGCGTCGTAGATGGCCTCGGCCGGCGGCGTGTGGTGCAGGCGCTGGGACTCCAGCGCGAAGTCGATCATCATGATCGCATTTTTCTTCACGATGCCGATCAGCATGATGATGCCGACGAACGAATAAATATTCAACTCGTTGTGGAAGATGAGCAGCGTGGCCAGCGCCCCGAGTCCGGCCGAGGGCAAGCCCGAAAGAATCGTAATGGGGTGGATGAAGCTCTCATACAGGATACCCAGCACCATGTAGATGACCAGGATCGCCAGCACCAGCAGAAGTCCCATGCCTCGCTGGGAAGACTGGAAGGCCGCGGCCGTGCCCATGAAAGACGTGGTGACCGAATCCGGCAGGACCTCCCGCGCCAGATCCTGCACGCTGTCGACCGCGTCACCCAGCGCCACGCCGGGCCGCAGGTTGAAGGAGACGGTGATAGCCGGCAATTGCCCCAGGTGCGAGATGGAGAGCGGGCCGACCCCGGCATTCAGCCTGGCGACTAACCCCAGCGGCACCAGATTCCCGTTCGACGACCGGATGCGGAGCGCTCCCAGGGCCTTGGGATCGCGCTGGAATTCCGGCTTGGCCTCCATGATGACCCAGTAGCTGTCGACGGAAGTGTAAATAGTGGAGACCTGGCGCTGCCCGTAGGCGTCGTAGAGCGCATTTTCGATCTGCTCTTCGGTGACTCCCAAGGCCGCCGCGCGGTCCCGGTTGATCTCCACGTTCAGCATCGGGTTGGAGATCTGAAGATCGCTGTTCACATCCGAGAGGCCCGGCACGGTCCGCAATCGCTTCTCGAACTCCGCCGAGGAGCTGTACAGCGCGTTGAGATCGGGAGACTGCAAGGTGAACTGATACAGCGCGCGGCCCTGGAAACCGCCGATGCGCACCGGAGGCGGGTTGTAGAAGTACGTCTTCATCCCGGGAACGACTTCCAGCTTGGGGCGCAGGTCCTCGATGATCTGCTCCGGCGTCGATTTTCGCGCGGCGCGCGGCTTCAGGCGGGCAAACAGGAAGCCCTGGTTGATCAGGCTCTGGGGTCCGCCGCCGCCCCCCGCCCCCATCGAGGACATGAACGCCTCGATGTTCGGGTCGGTCGCCACCAGCTCCGCCACCCGCTGCTGCTGCTCCACCATGGCGTCGAAAGAGATGTCCTGGCGGGCTTCGGTGTTCCCGTAAAGCTGGCGGAGATCCTGACTGGGAATGAATCCCTTGGGTATTAGACCGGCCAGATAGACGGTCGCCGCCAGCGTCGCCACCGCGCCCGTCATGGTGAGAAAACGGTGGCGCATGACGCCGCGCAGCGCCCACGCGTACGCCGCTCGCATCCCGTCGAACACCTTCTCAGTGGCGCGATAGACGGCGTTGTGCCGTTCCGTCGGGGGCCGCAGGAACCGGCTGCACAGCATAGGGGTGAGGCTGAGGGAGACGAAGCCGGAAATCAGAATCGCCACCATGATGGTCACGGCGAACTCGTGGAACAGCCGTCCCAAGATGCCGCT
>JBGPLI010000086.1:0-21834 GCA_041486445.1 Bryobacteraceae bacterium | reverse complement strand
TGTCCAGCACGTCATCACCAACAACCTCGCGTTGGAGGTTGGCTATGTCGGCAATCACGGCGACAACCTGACTGGTGTTCGCGACATCAATCCGGTTGATCCCGCAACGGGCAACCGTCCCTACGGCCCCGGCGGCTCAGCGTGCGTTGCCAACGCTGCTTCCTGCTTCCCCTATCTGAAGTTTATCAACCGCCAGTCGAACCAGGCTTATTCCAACTTCAACAGCCTGCAGGCGACCCTGACCAAGCGGCTTTCCCACGGACTTAATTTCGTTGCCGGTTACACTTACGGTCATGAGCTCGACAACGGTTCCCTAAGTCGTTCCGGAGCCCTCCCGCAGAACAGCAACAATCCAAACGCGGAGTACGCCAGCGGCGACTTCGACATCCGGCACCGCCTCACTCTCACGGCCAGTTACGCCATTCCCGGGAAAAAAGGTTTTGGCCAGTTACTGGAAGGCTGGAAGATCAACTCCATCCTGACCCTTCATGGCCCTCAGCCGTGGAACGTGCAGGACAGAGCGAACGATTTCAGCGGGGCCGGAGATAACGCCGATCGCTGGGATTTCTTCGGGAACCCCTCAGACTTCAAGTCCGGCGTTCAGTCCATCCCCTACTGCTCTGGCTTCGGTACCAAGGGCGGTGTGACTTGCACGAGCACATCCGGGGTTAGCGGCATCGTTACGAATCTCCCTTCGTCACTTGCCCAGGAGTGTCTGGCGCACGCCCCCGACGCGAATACGCTAGCCGCCGGTGGCTGCTACGTATCCGGCAAATCGGTTATAGTTCCTCCCGCGGCTGGCACCTTTGGCACGATGGGCCGGAACATGTTCCGGGACTCGGGCTTTAAGAACTTGGATTTCTCTTTATTCAAGAACTTCAAGTTCAAGGAGCGGTTTAACGCAGAGTTCCGGGTCGAGATCTTCAATGTGTTCAATCACCCCACCGTCGCCAATCCGTGGGGCGGACAGAATGGCTGGAATACAGGCACTGACCTGGGGGCGGGGGCCGAGGGGTTATTCGGCTGCGGGTGCTCCACAGCCGATGTCGCAGCCGGCAATCCACTCATCGGCGGGGGCTCTTCCCGCGACATCCAACTCGGGTTGAAGCTCACGTTCTGAGCGCGTGGATTACTTGATGTTCACCGTGACCGTGTTCGACGCTTGCCCGTCGACGGTCACAACCACGTTTGATTCGCCGCTTCCGCGCAGATTCAGCATCAGCGCCACGTTCACCTGATCGAGGCCCTCGTAGTCTGGCTGAGGGCCCGCATACAGCACGGGCACGCTCGTTCCGTTGATCGTGACCTTCACATTCGAGAGCGAGCTGCGATTCCGGATTCCCGTTCCATATAACGTCAGGATCACCGGCGTATCGAGACCCACATCGATTGGCACGGAAGCGCAGCCCGACGCGTCGCACCGAAAGACCGGGATCGGGAACTGATTTCCCGGATTTCCCGCCAGGGTTCTTACCGCGGTCGCCGCCGCCACGCCGGAGCCGGCTCCGTTCATGCTGAACAAAGCGGGCGCGACGCTTTGAATGGTCGCGTCCACACTCAGTGTCGCGCTCCCGTTGGCGACGGTGAACGTCGCGATGCCCGGGGTCATCCCCGCCGGGACCGCGAAATTGATCTGCCCTGGCGAGACGTAAATGAGGTTTGCGGCGCGCTGGGTTCCCGCGGCGTCCCGCACCGTGAGCGTCACGCCCCCGAGCGATGCCGGCCATGGCGATGTGCTGGCCTGGGCTGTCGTGCCCGCCAAACCTTGACCATAGATCGACGCGATGGATGCCGGCGCCACTGCCGGCGTGCCGGACGCCGCCGATTGCACTACGGCCGCAGCCCCGAGCGCGTAGTAGCGCGCCATCCAATACGGCAGGATGTAGTCGATCCCCGGGCTTTCGATAACGCCGGACCCTCCGCCCGCAAGCTGGAACGGATTTCTCTGCCACAGGAAATCCGTCGGAGGCCGCAGGGGAACCGGGACCGGCCGGCAGGCCTGGCTTCCGCAAACCGGAACCGCGCCGTGCAGATCCACGCTTCGGTCGCGCGACGGCCTCAGCAGCCAGGCGTCCAGCAGCGCCAGCGTTTCCGCGTCGCGCGCGGCGTCCGGTCCATTCAGGCCGCGGTCAATGATGTCGAAAAATGCGTTCTGATGTCCCGCGGTGTGGGCGCGCACCAGGTCGTACGCCAGCTTGTAAATCGATTTCGCGGAGCTGCTTTCAAGCCGGATGAGATTGTAGAAACTGATGTAGTCGAGATTGAACTTGAAGTAGGAAGCGTCGTCGGCCACGTCGACACCGGCCGGAATCGCCACCTCGGCCGCCAGCAGGATGCGCTGAATGTCGTAGGCGGTCGAGAAATGACTCGGATTCACGTGCCGCCCCACCTGCAACAGGGCCAGGATTTCGTCGGGACGCACCAGGAACGTGGTGCTGATGCTTCCGCCGGGCATCACTACACTCCAGGTGTGCCCTTGGAGAAAATCGATCAGACGCGTGGCCAACTGGCTGATGGAAGCCTTCACATTGGGATCGTCGATCAGGTCGTAGGCGGCGCCGAGCCCGAAGATGACGCCGGCATACTGATCGCGCGACGTATTTCCCACCCAGATGTATCCGGCGGACGTATTGGTGTAGATGCCGTTGGCCGCTTCCTCGCTCTGAATCCCGGCGGCGAACGGCGAATTGATCGGCGCCAGGCAGCGGGCCAGCAGGTTGGTGCCGGTCACGTCGGCCAGACTCTTGATGCCCGCGATCGCCCTGTTGACGTTGTCGAGCGCCTGCGGCGATTGGGTCACTTTGTAGCGGAACGCCTCGGCGGCCAGGTAGTGTCCGGTCCAGATCGCCGAATCGCCGCAGCGCGTGTAGCCCATGATCTGGTTGCTGCTCGGCCCCGAGAAGATCGGATCGAGAATGGTTCCGAAGGGAAGATGCCGCGCCTGAATGTTCGCCGAGATCGCCAGCGCATCCGTCTCGGCCGCGTAACAACAAACGCCGGCGAGTATGAGCGCGAGCTTCACCATGGTCCCTATCTAAAAGACGCCCCGGAGCCCGCGTTCGTTTCGGCTCGCCGGCGCTACACTGGTGTTCAGATGGAAACCCGGGAGGTGACCACTCATGATCGCAATTGAAGCGATCAAGTTTAACCATGACGCGAACGCCGCGGCCAAGGACGCATTAAACATCCGTAAGAACGCGGCCGGGTTCATCAGCATTCCCGAATGGCAGCGCTTCCTGTGCGTCAATCCGGAAGACTCGCGCGCCGCGTACGCGGTTGCCACGACCAAGGGCAAGACCATCACCATCGAGGTGGCGCTCAGTTCCACCGATCCGGGCTCCGCCTTCGAGGAAGTGCGGGTCAAGCGCCACGTGAAGGCCCGGCCGGTGAACTTCATCAATGGCAAGACCGGTTTCGTGAGCTTCGAGCTGATCGATCCGCCCGTCGCGCGCGGCTGCGCCGGCATGTGGGACGTCGAGTGGCACTGGGAGCACCGGCTCACGCCGCACCATCCGTGGCATTACTTTGCGACCACGCGCCACCGCATCTACGTCGTGCTGGACGTGCCTTCGGCTCCGTGGGTGCAGGCACCGTACAACTCGGGCAACACGCAGTTACCTTGGACCGATGTGCTCGACTACGCCTGCCGGTGGGCGGCGGGCGCGACCTCGAAAGATATGGCGGCGGCGCTCGTCACCCAGAGCGTCTACGCGCTGGGTCCGGCCGTGGTCACCTATGATTGCCCCGGCGGCGGCAGCTCCCATTACAGTTGGGGCAACTTCGATTGCACCGCGTTCCTCAGCCGGCTGCGCGGCGGCGTCGGCAACGGCGTGTACGTGAATTGCAGCGATTGCGCGACCATCGTCTCGACGTTCGCCAACGCGCTGGGGTGCGATCTGTGGCAATCGAAAATGGGATGGGGATTCGACCTCAACGAGCTGCTTGCGATCGGCAGCAGCGTGTGGCAGACCGCATGCGGGTGGAGCGGATTCAGCTACCACGAGGTCGCCTGGGAGGGCGCCTGCACCGCGAACGAAGATGTTTACGACGGGTGCCTTCAGGTGGACGGCGACAGCGACCCGGCCGCGGCGCCGCACGCCGCTTTGCTCCCCCAGGACCTGCGCTTCGGCAATCCGGGCGATCTGGTGTATCGTGACCGTCTGGCAACGCCCGCCGGACGGCCCAACTGCAACCCGCAGCCCGCCTCGCGGCAGCGGCGGACCGTGGTTTAGGAGGGGACATCATGCAAGCCGGGCAAAAGCGATTTCTCGAGCAGCGCTACGGCGCCAGCAAATGGCACGGACGCGGCACGCGAGGCCGCCGGGTTCTCAAGAACTTCACCTTTGAGGGCTCGGAGATTTTTGGCTGGACGCTCGAGCGGGCGCGGCGGGACGAGGAAACGCCGCCGGCCATCCGTTCCCTATGGCGTCACGGCGAATCGGCAGGCGAGTTGCTCTCGGTGGACGTGTTCGAGTGCGCCTCGGTCAAGGCCGCGCACGATCAATTGATCGAAGCGCTGGGTAATATCGAGTCCGGAGTGGTCGAGCGGCGAACGGAGAAAAGTGCGGCCGGCGACGTGGCCTTCGGGCTGCGCGATACCATGGTGCTGTTCGCGCGCGCGAACCTGGTCGTCTTGATCCGCAACGCGGGTCCCACCGTTGTGCGGGTCGGCGCCGTCGCGCGCGAGATCGACAAGCTGCTGGTGCGGCAACTCGAGTCCGAACGGCGGCGATGACCGCACCGCCGCCTTTTCCGCTTGAAGGTTTGGTGGCTCTTTAGTACAATGTTACTTTGCTTGCACGACAAACGATGACTTCGGAGGTGTAGAATGGCAACCAACGCAGCAGGCGCGAACGCACCCAAGTCCGCCGGGAACTTCTCGCGTACCTTGCTCGCAACCACATGCCTGACCGTCGCGTGCAGCGCCAGCGCGGTGGCGGGAACCATATTCGAGGGAGTGGCCCCGGCTCCGTCTGACTTCCCTAACTTTCCCAACGGTTATGCGCTGCCGGGTGGCACTACGTTAGTGATTGGGGATAACAGTGGTGGGGACGCAGACTATTTTGAGTTTTTCGGCTTGGGAGCCGGCACTTTCATGCTGATCGGAGAGGGGAGCGGTTCCTTCTTTCTTGATGTTTTCAGCGACTCGGGCTCCTTCATCACGGAAGGCTTCTTTAGTAGTTCCGGGACCATCCCTAACGACGGGAAACTGGTGGTTGGAGTCTTTGCGGCCGAGGAAATCGGTGGGAGCTATGCCATCTCGTTGGCCACGCAACCCGCGGTACCCGAGCCCGCCACCTTCGGCGGCGTAGGCGTGGCTCTGGCCGCTGGCGCGCTGGCCTGGCGCCGGAAGCGAAACCAGTAGCTGCCCGGGGTCAATGAACTATCAGATCCTCCGCCTCCTCCAGCGCGAGGAGGTGGATCGAATTGTCTCCGCTCTCGGGCAAAGCGCCTTTGCCGACGGCAGGCAGACCGCCCAGGGGCAAGCCCGCGAGGTCAAGCGGAACCTTCAAGTCGAGCGCACCGCTCGGGAGCCCGGCGGGATGGACCGTGTCATCATCGCGGCGTTCCAGCGCCACCCGGAATTCCAGGCCTTTGCGCTTCCCAAGCGCATGATGCTTCCGACGTTTAGCCGTTACGATCCTGGCATGGAGTATGGCCCGCACGTCGATAACGCGCTGATGGGGGGACCGGATGGCGGCCGGATTCGCTCCGACCTTGCGGTCACCTTATTCCTCAGCTCACCCGCCAGCTACGATGGCGGCGCGCTGGTGATGGACACGCCCACCGGAGAAGAAGAGATCAAGCTCGACGCGGGGGAAGCCATCGTCTATCCCGCCAGTTCGATTCACTACGTGGCGCCGGTAACCCGCGGGACTCGTCTGGCCGCCGTCACCTGGGTGCAGAGCATGGTCCGGGATGAGCGGTTGCGCACCATTTTGTACGACCTCGCCCGCGCATCGAAACAAGCCGATATCGCCAAGAGTCCCGACCTTTTGCTGGTCTTGGGCAAGAGTTACCACAATCTTCTCCGCTATGCAGCCGAACCCTGAGACTCCCCATACTCAGACCGCGGGCGATGAAATCCCGGAGCGGGTGCTCGAGATTCTGGATAATGCCGCGCCGGCCGAGCTTCACGCGGCTGCCTGGGCCGAATGCGCGGGCAAGCGCTGGTACTTCGGCCATGGCTCCAAGCCGGGTGACTGGTCGCGATTCTGGAAAATGGATCTGGATGGCGACGCGGTCTTCAACGCCCTCTGGGAGCACGTTCGGCCGCGCTGCGAAGCCCTGGCGGGCGCCTCTCTCCGGGTCATTCGCCAGTACGCCAACGGTCACACGTACGGCCTGGGTGGCAATCCCCATTTCGATGACACCCGCCCCGATACTTTCACCTTGCTCTACTACCCCAACCCGGAATGGAAGGACGGCTGGGATGGCGAAACCGTGTTCTACGACGCTTCCGGCGAAATCGCCTTTTCGGTCAGGCCCCGGCCGAATCGCGCCGTCTTTTTCGACTCTCGCATTCCGCACGCCGGACGAGCCCCCAGTCGCCTGTGCCCCGCGCTCCGCGTCACCGTCGCCTACAAGCTCGAAGTCGGAAGCCCACTCCCTGGCCCCACTGAACCGCGCGCGTCAGCAAGCGGTCTTACTGAACCGCGCGCGTCAGCAAGCGGTCTCGAAAAGTCCCCCGGAGAACCCGTGGATTCCAAAGAAATCACTCGCGACGGAGCCAAGCGCGTCTACTCCGTCCGTGTCCCCTCCGAGGTTGTGGATCGAGCCGTCCAGGCTCACCTCGCCGATCTGGGCAAGAGCGTGCGGCTGCCAGGATTCCGGCAAGGCAAGATTCCGCAAGAGGTGCTCATCCAGCGTTACGGAGCGAAGGCCCGGTCGGATACCTTGAACCGTCTTGCCGCTGAGGCCACCGGGCGCGTAGCGCCAAAGGGCAGCGTCGCTTCCTCTGTAGCGCTGAAAGCCGGGGCCGAATCCGGCGATCTGGAATTCGAGGTCGCCGTCACGTACCTCCCCGATCTTCCGTCCCCTGACTTTTCTCAAGTGATTCTCCGGCGTCTGACCGCGGCCGAAGCCGATCTGCAGGCCGTGGGGCTAACGGCTGACGCCGCCGCCGGCCTCCTCCGCGATCATCTGAAGTCGCAGGTGCTCGATATCCTCGATGCCGCCTACACCATTCCGTTGCTGCCCCTCCTGGTGGAACGGGAACTGGCCGCGATCTGGAAAGCCGCCGAATCGCAAGTGGGGATCCCCGCCAGCGTCGCGGCCAAGGAAGCCATGGCGGCGAAGTTTCGGACCATCGCCGGACGCAGACTTCGCCTGGGATTGGTTGTCGGAGAAATGGCCCGCCGGTACGAGATTCGTTCCCAGCACAGCGCCGAGCTGGAGGATAAGGTAATCGATCACTGGATCGCACAGACCCGCGTGGAAGAGCGCCAGGCCACGCAAGAAGAGCTGCGCGAGCTGATGAAAGACTAAACCCGCTCCCATGCCCTCTTTGGACTTGAGTGATCTTCTTAGCCCTCATACGGTCGCGGAATTCCTGACGGAATACTTCGGCCAGAACCCGTTGCACGTCACGGGAACCCCAGGAAGATTTGCCTCCCTTCTGCCGCGGGTCTCGGCCGGCGACGTCATCGAACGAATCGACGAAACCTGCGAACCGGTGACGGTTCTGGCGCAAAACCTGGAACGCGCTCTCGAGGCGCGGATCCGAGCGAGCTTGTACGCGGGCTTGATCGCTCATCCCGTCCATCGTGACGAGCAGGACGTCATGATCCTTCAAATCGCTGGAGAAAACCAGTGGAGGATTCACGGTAAAGACGGTACGGCGCCCAGCGAACAGCCCGCCTGGGAAGCACCGGTGAAGGCCGGCGACGCTCTCTATCTTCCGCGCGGATGGTGGCATGCCAATACGCCGCGCGGCCCTGACACGCTCCAGATCACCGTCCGCATCGATAACCCGACCGGGATCGATCTGCTGGCGTGGGCGACCGAAATCCTCAAGGAGCAGGAATGTCTCCGGATGGACATCCCGCGCTTCGCCGGTCCCGCCGTCCAATCCGCCTGGCTGACGGCCGTTCGAAGAGCCGTTGCCGGCGCCTTCAGGACCCCGGGGTTGTTGCAATCCTACGCGTGGCATCTTCGCGAGACGGCTCCTCCGCGTCCGTGGCCGGGAGTGCCGTGGAGTCCAACGCTCTCCGTCGAACACGTGATCGCCATGGCCGCTCCGCGTGATCTCCAGCTCCGGCGCGCGGATAAAGACACGATCTTTTTTGTGGTCAACGGCAGGCAGTTCGCTTTTCCCGGGGACGCAGCGCCGTTGCTCCACTATTTGCGCGACAATGCCCCCGTTGCGATCTCCGAATTTTACAAGAATTTGGAAGGCGAGTTCGACCGCGAGGAGCTTTCCGACTTTCTTTCGATTCTGGCCAGGGACGGGATCATCGCTTTGCGCGAACCGGACACAATCTATTAAATGCCGGGGACTTCCACAAGCGGGTGGTTACCCGTCGAAATTGCGTTCGATCCGCAACCGGCTGTGATTTCCGAGGCGATGGTCAGTTGGCTGGAGTTCGGATCGGCGCCATTGGCCGAGCCCTTTCTTGAGCGCACGGTCGCCAGGCTGCGGCAGGCCACGCCTCCGGCGCGCGAAATTACGACGGACCTCGAGACCATGGTCCGCGTGAGCGGCAGGCTTCCCGCGATCCGTCCCGCCGGCTTCATCTTCCACATTTCGCGGAGCGGTTCGACCCTCATCGCCAACGCCTTGAAGACCGCGGACCGGGCCGTAGTGGTCTCCGAGTCTGTTCCCGTCACTACCCTGCTCCGCCCGTACTCCGATTCCGCCGGGCCGTACCTGAGCGCGCGCTGGAATCGGAGCCGGCGGACCCTGCTCGAGTCGCTGTTCTCTTTGTACGCGTGCTATCGCACGGGCGAGCCGGAACCGCTCGTCATCAAGTTCGTCAGCATCAACATCCTCTGTATGGCCGTGGTTCGCTCCTATTGGCCGGAGGTGCCCTGTGTGGTTGTGGTTCGAGATCCGGTCGAGGTGATGGTCGCGAGTCTCGAAGGCGGAGGGTGGATGAACTTGAAGGCCTCTCCAGAATTGGCGCGCGAATTCTTCGGTTGGGAGAGCTCGCCGGAGGAGATGTCGGATGAAGAATTCAGCGCCCGGGTTCTGGGGCGGTATTTTGCGTGCGCCCTCGAAGCGGTGGACGCGAAATGCATGGTGATCGATTATGAGGATCTAAATGCCCGCCGGATCCAGGACATCGCGTCTTTTTTCGCGATTGAGCTCCCTTCGGGCGCTAAGAGCCTCGAGCGGGTCTTCCGTGTGTATGCAAAAGACCCGGGCAACCGGCAGTTCCGGGACGACCGCGCACGGAAACAGCAGCGCGCCAGCGCCTCGGTGAGGAGCGCCGCGCGCGAGTGGGTCATGGGCCCGTATCACGAGCTGCGGGGACGGATACTGTAGCGGTCGCGCTCCTGTAACTCCCGCCATAGAATTTTGCCCGCGGGCGACTTCGGCAGCTCCCCGACGAACTCGACCATGCGCGGATACTTGTACGCCGCCATCCGTTGCCGCATCCACTCGATCAGGTCGGCCTCGCACACGCGTCCGGCGCTTTCCGGGCGCAGCACCACCACCGCCTTCACCGTCTCGCCGCGGCTTGAATCGGGCACGCCGATGACGCAGGCTTCCCTCACGTCCGGATGTTCGTAGAGCAGCGTTTCGATTTCCGCCGGCCAGACCTTGTATCCCGACGCGTTGATCATGCGCTTGAGACGGTCCGTCATGAAGCCGTAGCCTTCTTCATCGAAGTAGCCAATGTCGCCGCTGCGGAAGTAGCGCTCTCCGTCGATTTCGACGAACGCCTCGGCTGTAGCCTGCTCCTGGCGCCAGTACCCCAGGAAGAGTTGCGGCGAGCGCACCACGATCTCGCCGGGCTCGCCCGCCCCGCGCGGCGCAAGCGTTTCGGGATCGATCACGCGCACGTCGGTATCGAAAAAGGGCACACCCAGACATTGCGGCTTGGGACGCTCGACCGGATTAATGAGAATCGTCCCGCCTTCGGTGCTCCCATAGACCTCGATGAACGGCAGCCCGAGCTGCTCGTGGACCCGCTTCCAGACTTCCTTGGGCATCGTGACTCCGCCGAAGCTGACGCGCCGCAGACTCGACAAGTCGTACCGGGCGAAGTCGGGACTCGACAGCAGATCGATCATCGCCGCCGGCGCGAGCCCGGCAAACTCGACGCGGTAGCGCGCGATGAGCTGCGCGGCGAGGGCCCGATTCCAGCGCGGCAGCATCACCAAGGTCGCACCGGCGAGAATGCCGCAGTTCGCGCTATTGGCCAGACCCGCGATGTGAGACATGGGCGCGACCGCGAGAAACACGGCTCCGGGTGCATGGCCAAACCACAGCGCGAGACCGGTGGCGCCGTGCACCAGGTTTCGGTGTGTGTGCATGCATCCCTTGGGCTGCCCGCTCGAACCGGACGTATACATCAGCACGGCCAGATCGTCCGGACGCGCGGACGGCTCGCGCGGCGTTTCCCCGGCCGCGATCGCTTCGTGCCACGGTGTGCAACCATCCATCGCCACCTGCGCCGCCGCGATCCAATCCGGCAGATCGAACTCCGGCTCCGGCGGCAGATAGCCCGAGTAGGCTGTGACGATGATCTCGCGCAAGCCGGCCGTCAAGGCGAATCCGGCGAGTTCCTGCGAGCATACCGCCACCTCGGCTCCGCTGTCTTCCGCGTAACGCTTCAGTTCGTTGGCGCGGTTCATCGGATTCACCGGCACCACCACGGCATCCGCGCGCAGCGCGCCGTAGTAAGCGATCAGCCATTGCGGGGAATTCTGCATGTACAGAAGCACGCGGTCGCCCGGCTTCACTCCCGCGCGTTTCTGAAGCCATCCGGCCAACGCATCGGCTTCCCGTTTGAGTTGGGCGTAGCTGATGTCATGACCGAAAAATCCGATCGCGGCCTGCGCCGGGTAGCGCGCCGCCGACACCTCCAGATGGAACGGCAGCGTGGTATCCGGCCGCGGCACAGAGCGCGGCAGGTGGGCAGGCCAATAGGACATTGATCCCATCCACTGTTCCGACAGAACCTTCAGAACGAATCGGTCAGGTCTTCTAAATGGCTACCGAGTCCGGCCTTCAAGCTGCGCCGTGCGGACTGAATGCGACGCAGAAAGCGAGGGTCGTTCTGCAGCCTGTACGCGACAGGTCGTCTTTCACTTCCGATAATGCAACTGTTCTCATTCTGTCCTTCCCCATGCGGTCAACCAATCCTGCGCTCGATCTTTGGGGACGACCGCAAGCACTTCGACGCCAAAACAATGTCGTGGCGTGTTCTAGCTACTTTCCGTCGCAAAATTCAGCAAACCGCATGCTCACGCATGGCGGCTCGGAATCGGCGTTCTACGTTTACAGCCACTTACTGAGCCGCGACGGTCACGGAGCGGTGGACAATCGCCATTTTGCGACGGAGAGTAGCTACAGTATAGCCAGATTCTTGGCGTCCGGAGTCCACGCGCCGGCGACCGCGCAGAGACCGCGCGAATCCGCGCTAAAATCTACGAATGGCTTCATACGAAAAGACCGTGACGGTGGAATTCGACGGCGGTATCGCGTGGGTAACGCTCAATCGCCCCAAGAAACGCAACGCCATGAACCCGGCGCTGAACCGCGAAATGCTGGAGGTGCTCGAAGCGCTCGAACTCGACGACCGTTGCGGAGTGCTGGTGCTGACTGGTGCCGGCGACGCCTTCACGGCCGGTATGGATCTCAAGGAGTATTTCCGCGAGAACGACGGCCTCGGGCCCATCGCCGCGGCTCGCGTGCGCCGCGCCGCCACCGCCTGGATGTGGCGCAAGCTGATGTACTACCCCAAGCCGACCATCGCGATGGTCAACGGCTGGTGCTTTGGCGGAGGGTTCACGCCGCTGGTGGCCTGCGACCTGGCGATCGCGGCCGAGGACGCCCAATTCGGCCTCTCGGAAATCAACTGGGGCATCATTCCGGCCGGCAATGTCACCCGCGCCGTGGCGTCCGTGATGAATCCTCGCGACGCGCTCTACTACATCATGACCGGGGAAACCTTCGACGGCCGCAAGGCCGCCCGCATGGGACTCGTCAACGAGGCGGTGCCCAAGGCGCGGCTGCGGTCGCGCACCCGCAAGCTCGCCCGGACTTTGTTGGGGAAGAATCCCGTGGTTTTGAACGCCGCCAAGATCGCCTATAAATACTGTCGCGACATGCCGTGGGACGCCTCCGAAGAATATCTGATCGCCAAGCAGCAGCAGACCATTTCCACGGACCCGGAACAGGGCAGGCGCAAGGGACTGGAACAATTTCTCGACCAAAAGAAGTATCGTCCAGGCCTGGAGGCGTACCGCCGGGAGTGAAAGGTGAAATCGTGTGTTATGATGGCCACTGAATTCACCCCGAAGGGATCAACATGAATCGAACGTCCAAGATGATGGTGACTGCTCTGCTGGCGGCCGCTTGCTCGCTCCAGGCGCAGGATGCAAACCCCATCAGCGCGAACCTGAAGGCGTCCTGGAACAACGTCAAAGGCCTCCTCACCCGGATGGCGGAGAAGATGCCGGAGGAAAATTACAGGTTCAAGCCGGTTCCGGCCATTGAGGATTTCGGACAGAGGATGGCCCACGTCGCCGCCTTCAACATGCGCGGTTGCGCCCTGGTGAAGGGCGATCAGAAGGTTATCAAGGTAGGCGCGGCGCCCACCAAGGCGGAGGTCGTGGCGGCCCTCAAGGAATCGAGCGACGAGTGTGATGCCGTGTTCAACTCTCTGACGGACGCCGAGGCGCTCAAGACCGTCGACGCCGGACGCGGCCCGCGCGCCAAACTCGCGATCCTCCAGGGCCTGGTGCTCGAGCACTCCCAGGAAGTTTACGGATACGCGGCGGTGTACATGCGGCTAAAGGGCATCGTGCCGCCGTCCAGCGACCGGAATGAACGCTAAATCATTATGGCCGATGCCGGCGTTGCTCGCCGGCCTGCTCATGGCACAAGCGCCACAGCGAACGCCGATCGATGTGTCGAAGCTCGGACCGCAGGTCGGCGAGCGCGTTCCCGATTTCAGCCTCAAGGATCAGACCGGCAAGACCTGGACGCTGCAATCCATCATGGGACCCAAGGGCGCCATGCTGGTCTTTTTGCGCTCGGCCGACTGGTGACCCTACTGCAAGACGCAGCTCGTCGAGCTGCAAGGCCGCCTGAAGGAACTTCACGATAAGGGATTGGGGCTGGCGGCGATCAGTTACGACTCGCCCGAGATCGTCGCCGCCTTCAGCCGCCAGCGCGGGATCACCTTCCCTCTGCTCTCGGACGCCGGCTCGGCGACCATCAAGCGTTACGGCATTCTCAACCCGCTGGTCGCGGATGCCCTGGGGCCGGATCGCGACGATCCCGTGCTCAAGGCCGACGTCCAGAAGTACGTCTCCGCCCTCCAGCCGAATGCCGGCATGGAGGGAATGGCGTTCCCCGGCACATTCCTGCTCGACGCTCAGGGCCGCGTCACCTCGCGGTACTTCGAGGAGTTTTATCGGGAACGCAACACCGCGTCGAGCCTGATGGTGAAACTCAGCAACGGTGTCGAGCCGGTGGCGGGCACGAAGGTCTCCGGCGCGCACCTGGATCTGACGACCTACCCGAGCGACGCGGGCGTGGCGCCGGGAAACCGCTTCTCGGTGACGCTCGAGGTGAAGCCGGGTCCGCGCATCCACGTGTACGCGCCGGGCGTGTCAGGCTACCGCCCCATCGCGCTCTCGATCGCGCCGCTGCCGTATCTGCGCGTGCGTCCCGCCGCATATCCTGCTTCGCAGATCTATTTCTTCAAGCCCCTGAATGAGCGCGTGCCGGTGTACCAGAAACCGTTCACGCTCGTGCAGGAGATGATCCTCGAAGGCTCGCAAGACGCGCAGGCGGCGCTCAAGGGAAAAGAGAGTGTAACGATCACGGGCGCGCTCCAATATCAAGCCTGCGACGATAAACAATGCTTTAATCCCGCCTCCATTCCCCTCTCCTGGACGCTCGCCTTGCGCTCGCTCATCACTGAGCGGCCGGTCCGGCCGCAGTAGCGGGCGAATTTACATTTAATTTACAGGTACGACTTGACTCAAAACGCAAGTCACTGTAGCATCACTCTAAAAGTCTTTCCTTTGGCTTTGGAGAGGTGAACCATGTTCCATTTGAAACATTTGCTTCGAGGTGCGTTTGGCGTAGTCGTCCTGGCGGTCCTCGTCGGAAACGCTCAGAATCCGCCCGCGCCCTCTGTGGACCGGGTAGGATTTCCGGGCGCTGACTACATGAACACCATGAATCTGCTCTACGTCCTGGACCGCCCGGACAACAAGAGCATTCGCACGGTTTACGCCAACGATCTTGCGTTCAACGTGCCAAACGGCCAGCAAAGCAACTACCCTTACGGGTCCGTGCTGGTCTTTGAGAGCTGGCCGACAATCCTTCAAGACGCGCAAGGGAATCCGATCCTGGATGCGAACGGGCGATTCCAGAAGAATCCGACGGCGATTCCGACCGTCAACGTCATGCGCAAAGAGAAAGGGTTTGGAGCCGAGTACGGGCCCAACCGGAACGGAGAGTGGGAGTACGTGGCCTACACCCCGACTGGCGCCTATTCGACGATGCCACAGAACTCCTTCAGTTGCGCTGTCTGCCACCTCCAGGCGGGAGGGGGAAAGGACTGGGTCTTCCGCGCTTCTTTCAACCGCAACCACGTGAGCGGTAAGGTGCCGAACGCGGTGATCAAGAATTACTCGTTTGTACCGGGCACGCTGCACGTCAAGCCCGGCAGCATAGTGACGTTCTACAACGACGACATTATCCGGCACAACATCTTCGACGATGCCGCGGGAGGGTTTCAGTCGACGAATGTGGAAGCCGGCAGCAGCATCGAGCTCAAGTTCGGGAATACTCCCTTCGAGTGGAGCTTCCACTGTGGAATCCACCCGAACATGAAGGGCAAGATCGTCGTCGATCCGCAGTAGCCTTGGTGTGACAAAATAGTCGGCTGAAGACCACACAGGAGGTCGTGATGCCGGCCACAATAACGAGAGCCATTCTCGCGCTCGCGGCGCTTACCGCACTTCAAGCACAGGTCTACTGGAACATCGACCCCATGCGCGGGCCGGTCGATCTGGGTCTGACCGACCCGGCGCTGATCGGCGCGATCGATGTCCACGAGCATCTCGATCCCGACGCGCCCGGCGTCCGGGGTCAGATCCGCGCGCTCGATGCCTTCGACGCCGCCACGCTGGCGAAATCGCGCGGCATGCGCGGATTCGTCATCAAGACGCACCAGGACGCGGGCTCGGCCGGCGCAGCCTACCTGGTGCGCAAGCACGTGCAGCCGGGCTTCGAGGCCTTCGCGCGCATGGCGTCGAACTTGCCACAGGCGGGATCAATCCGGCGGCGCTCGAGCACTTCTCGCAGATCAAGGGCGGGTGGGGACGCATCTACGAAATGCCGACGCGCGACAATTGCGGCGGCCCCTCCGGTCCCAACATGGACGCCAAATTTCTTGCCGACAACCGCCCGTGGATGCTGCTGATGCCGCCCGGCGCTCCGGCGTGCGTCGCGATTTCAAAGAACGGCGACCTGCTGCCCGAGGTGAAGCACCTGATCGGCGTGATGGCCAAGCTCAGGACCGTGGACAGTAACGGCACCATGGTGCTCGCCACCGGCCACTCCACCCCGGAGGAGCACCTGCTGCTGGCGCGCGAAGGCCGCAAGGCGGGCCTCCAGGTCCTGCTGACGCACCCGGGCGATATTCCGCAGTTGCCGGAAGTCGCCCGCCTGGGCGCGTTCATCGAGGTGAACGCATCGGGCACCTACAAGACCGAGGCCGGACAAAAAGAGGCCGCAGCTATCGTGCGCAAGATCGGAGCCGAGCACATCATCGTCGGGACCGACTGCGGCCAAACCAACAACGTCTACCCCACCGACTGCCTGGCCCTGACCGCCAAAGCCCTGCGCGCTCACGGCATTAGCGAACGCGAACTCGACCTCATGTACAAAACGAACCCAGCCAAGCTGCTGGGCCTGCCTCCGCTCGAACCGTCTATCACCCAGGCCAAAAGATAGTGGACTCTTTCAGTCCAATATAGTATACTGGGTCCCAGATGCAATCGGTTTGCTTGACGCCGTGGGGCAGGTATAGCATACTGGTGTCGGATGTGCAAATGAGTGTCAACAAGAGTTCGGGCGCGAAGAAACTCAACGCCCGGAATCTGGCGGAGCTCAAACGAGGCGAGTCGGGCGTTCTGGACCGGATCGAGCTTCCCGAACACGACGCCCGGAGGTTGATGGAAATGGGTTTCCTGCCCGGTCACGCTGTCACGCTGGGGCATTCGGCTCCCGGCGGGGACCCCCGGGTTTTCCGCGTGGACGGATCGGAAGTGGCGCTGCGGCGCGAGACTGCCGTGCGGCTGATTCTGAGATAGGATATTGAGGCGATGGGTGACTGTCACGGCTGCTCGGTAGCGACGATCCCTCTGCCGCAGGTCGCGGCGCGGCGCCACATTGTGGCCATCGTGGGGCCCCCCAACTCCGGCAAATCGACGCTGTTCAACCGGCTCACCGGCCTGCGCCAGAAAGTAGCCAATTTCCCTGGCGTTACGGTGGAACATCGCATGGGAAAGGTGAAGCTGGAGCCGCACCGCGAAGTCTACGTGGTCGATCTTCCGGGCGTCTACAGCCTGATGCCGCGCACCGAGGACGAGCGCGTCACGCACGACGTGCTGCTCGGCGAGATGAAGAACCTGGCACGGCCGGACGCGGTCCTGTTGATTCTCGATTCGACGAATCTCGCGCGGCACCTGGTACTGGCGGCGCCGGTGCTGAGCCTGGGCCTGCCGACGCTGGTGATCCTGAACATGGCCGACGACCTGAAGCGGCGCGAAGGCGGGATCGATTCGGCGGAGCTGGCGATGCAGCTCGGCTCGCCGGTGGCGCTGGTGAGCGCGACCAAGGGCCAGGGCATGGAAAAAGTGTTCGACTTCCTGGCCAGCGCCACCGTCGCGGCGGCGCCGAAGAAGCCGATGCTCGAGCTGCCGGTGATTCAAGACATCCCCAAGTGCCGCGCCTGGGCGGCGAATGTCGGCGATAAAACCAGGTATCACGCTCCCGCTCCGCCGTTGTGGACGCGCCGCCTCGATGCGCTGTTTTTGCATCCGGTGTGGGGGCTGATGGTGTTCCTGATGGTGGTGATCGGCGTGTTTCAGACCATCTTCGCCGGCGCGCGCCCGCTGATGGACGGCGTACAGGCCGCGATTTCCGCCTCCGGGCAATGGATGGGATCGCTGATCCCCAACGAGGCGCTGCGGTCTTTGCTGGTGGACGGCGTGTGGAGCGGCGTCGGATCGGTGGTGGTGTTTCTGCCGCAGATCCTGCTGCTGTTCCTGTTCATCGGGGTTCTGGAGGACTCGGGCTATCTGGCGCGCGCGGCGCTGATCGCGGACCGCACCATGGCGCGCTTCGGCCTGCAAGGCAGGAGCTTCATCCCGCTGCTGTCGGCGTATGCGTGCGCGGTGCCGGCCATCATGGCCACGCGCACCATCGAGAACAAGCGGGATCGCATGGCCACGATTCTGATCGCGCCGTTCATGACCTGCTCGGCCCGGCTGCCGGTGTACACGCTGATTATCGCGGCGTTCCTTCCGGAGAAGCCTCTGCTGGGCGTGTTCTTCGGGACGCGCGCCGCGGCGCTGCTGAGCCTGTACGCGCTTGGCTTCCTGGCGGCAATCTTTACCGCGCGGCTGCTCAAATCGACCGTGCTCAAGAGCAGCCGTTCCTCGTTCGTGATGGAGATGCCGCCTTACCGCTGGCCGACCTTGCAATCACTGGCCTTGCGGCTCATCGACCGCTCCAGAGTTTTTCTGCGGCGTGCGGGCACGGTGATCCTGGCCGTCGCGGTGGTGATCTGGATTCTGGCGCATTTGCCTCTCGCCGGCGGGAAACCTCCCGCCATCGGCGACAGCATCGCCGGCATGATCGGCCACACAGTGGAGCCGGCGATCCAGCCGCTCGGCTTCAACTGGAAGATCGGCATCGGACTCATCACGTCGCTGGCGGCGCGCGAGGTGATCGTGGGCACGCTCGGCACCATTTACGGCATCGAAGGCACCTCCCAATCGAGGGGCTTGCAGCAGGCGCTTCGCCAGGACCTGGCGCCCGGCGGAGCGGCCGCATTGCTGGTGTTCTTCGCTTTCGCCATGCAGTGCATGTCGACCATGGCCGTGGTACGTCGCGAAACCGGAGGCTGGCGCTGGCCGGCCATCCAGTTCGCCTACATGACCGGAATGGCCTACGTGTGCGCGTTTCTCGCCAACCGCGCCGTGACGCTCTGGTTTTAACCGGAAAGAAGCCGTACAATCGATGCTGATGCACGGAAGGGACCTGCCGTTCGATCCCCAGGCTTTCCTGGCAACCGTCGGGGACGGAAGAACGATCGCCGAGTACCGCAAGAACCAGGTGGTCTTCTCGCAGGGCGATGCCGCGGACGCAGTCTTTTATGTTCAGAGAGGCAAAGTCAAGCTTACCGTTGTATCGAAGAACGGAAAAGAGGCCGTTCTCGCAATCCTGGGACTCAATGACTTTTTTGGCGAGGGCTGCCTGACTGGCGAGCCGGTTCGGCTGGCGACCGCTACCTCGCTGAGCGAGTGCTCTATTATCCGCATCTCCAAGAGAGCAATGGTGCGCGTGCTTCACAAAGAGCCGGCCTTTTCGGAAGTATTTACGGCTTATCTGCTATCGCGGATCATGCGGGTGGAAGAGGACCTGGTGGACCAACTCTTTAATTCGAGCGAAAAGCGATTGGCCCGGGTCCTCCTGCTGCTGGCGAACTTTGGCAAAGAACAGAAACCCGAGCTGGTAGTCCCTCGAATCAGCCAGGAGACCCTGGCTGAGATGGTTGGAACAACACGGCCCCGCGTGAATTTCTTCCTGAACAAGTTCCGGAAGTTGGGGTTCATCGAATACAACGGGCGGCTAAAGGTACATAGTTCCCTTCTCAACGTCGTTCTTCACGACTGAATCGAATCGCACGCCCGCAGAATGTCTGTTCGATATTGAACAGCTTTTCCCTCTGACCTGTGCCATTATTCCTCCGGTTTGATCCTGTCACGACCGGAGGGGGAGGTGCTTATGTTCAGGAACGCGCTCGCCATCCTGCTGACTGCTCTGATGGTGCTGCCCTTGCAGGCCCAGCAGACTCCACCGACCGTTCAAGAGCAAGTCGGGCAAAGCGCCAAAGGATCCATTATCGAAGTGAAGATGAAGCAGCGAAAAATGAAAAAGGTCACCGGCCGGCTCGGTGAGGTGACCGCGGAGGGCTTCGAGGTACAGGTGGCGCAGGGACAGACCGTGGACAATGTCACACTGCGCTACGCCGATGTCAAAAGTGTCACCGAAAAGCCGCCGAATAAGGGCACTCGAACGTGGGTGAAGGTGGTGGTTGGTGTGGTCCTCGTAGTCGCCGCTGTGAGCGTTATCGGCGCAATCGTCTGCGCCACGCAACATGGTGCGTGCCTCGATTGAGACAGGCGGTGCTTGTGCTTCTGTGCGCTCTCACGGAGAATCGCCGAGGTTTGCTTCAACTCCTGTAACCTTTCTTCGCGGTTCCTTCTTTTCCGGGTGACGGTAAAACACCCAAAGGAAAAGGAGAATGTCATGATCAACAGGATTCTATTGTCGGCGGGATTAGCGGGCGTGCTATGCGCGTCCGCTTGGGCGCAGAAAAACGCGCAGTTCGAAGTGGGGATTGGCCAGGACGCGGACACCTCGCGGTGGATCGGCGTCATGCAAGTCGCGGCCGGCAGGATCGTACAGGTGCATTTGAACTCCGGACGCACCGTCAATGGAAAGTTGATTCGCGGCGATGGGACCAACATGGTGCTTCAGAACTCCAAAGAGGAGACCATGATTGCCCGCGCAGAGATCCGGGAGGTTCGCCTCCGGGAAGGACGGGGACGGGGCGGACGAGCGAAGCTTGGGGCGATTATCGGCGTTTCGATCGGCGGCGGCTTGGGCACGTTAGGCTCGATTCCCTATGTAAATGCTGGCGAACCGGGGCTTGCGGTGGCGGGAGCCGCTCTCTCTGCAGGGCTCGGTGCAGGAATCGGTGCAGGAATCGGTGCTGCCATCCCGGACCGTTACACCAGAGTGTATTCGGCGGCCGCTGACGGCTCCAAGCCCCAACCCGCGCAATGAGCCAGGGGTATTCCTGTGACAAAAGTTCCCGTGCGGTCCTTGTCTTGCCGGCGCTTACCTGACGGTTAAGAACTAACAAGGATTCAGTCTTCTCCGCTTGCCCTGATACCATGAGGGCGTGCGCAACGTTATCATTCTCGGCTCCGGCTGCGCCGGAAACACCGCGGCCATCTACACCGCCCGGGCGGGCCTGAAGCCTCTGGTTGTGATCGGCCACGAACCCGGCGGCCAGCTTTCTCTCACGACCGACGTAGAAAATTTTCCGGGATTCCCGGACGGCATCAACGGCCCCGACCTCGTGGAAAACATGAAGAAGCAGGCCGAACGATTCGGCGCCGAGTACATCTACGGCACGGTGATGGAAGCCGATCTTTCCCGGCGTCCGTTCCGGCTGAACGTCGACGGCGAGTGGCGGGAGACCCGCACGCTGATCGTCGCCTCCGGCGCCTCGGCCCGCTGGCTGGGACTCCCCAACGAGCAGAAGCTGATCGGGCACGGCGTCAGCTCCTGCGCCACCTGCGACGGCGCGTTTTATCGCGAGCGGAAAATCATGGTAGTGGGCGGCGGCGACTCCGCCATGGAGGAGGCGACGTTTCTCACGCGCTTCGGCTCCGAGGTCACCTTGGTCCATCGCCGCGACCAGTTCCGCGCGTCCAAGATCATGCTCGAGCGCGCACGCTCCAACCCCAAGATCAAGTTCCTTCCGAACACTGTGGTCGAGGACATCTGCGACGTGGGGAAGAATCTGGTCACGGGCGTGAAGCTGCGCGACGTCGCGACCGGCAAGGTGTGGGAGCAGGAGGTCGACGGCTTCTTCCTCGCCATCGGCCACATCCCCAACACCAAGCCGTTCGCGGGGCAGATCGAGCTCGACCGGGACGGGTACATTCTCTCCAAGGGCGGCTCTCGTACCAGCGTCACGGGCGTGTTCCACGCCGGCGACGTGCAGGATCGCACCTATCGCCAGGCCATTACGGCGGCGGGAGCTGGGTGCATGGCGGCGATGGACGCCGAGCGGTTCCTGGAAGCCGAGGGACACTAGTGGCGCGTGGCGCGAACTTCCGTTTGCCGCGCCGCCACGGTTGGCGACGCCCACACTTGAGGTGTCGAGACAAGTCTCGACACGGCACGCACAAGTGCGTGCGCCACACCGAACAATTCGAGGGGATCCCCTGAGCCGCTTTAGCACCTCGCGGCCGAGGTTCTGTTTCTTAACCCGCAACAGATAGGGACCGGTCGTGTACCGGCGGACACCCATCGCACGCAGACCCGCAACAGTGTATCTAGAAAACTGTTCTTGGTCGGTTCGGCCCTCCGATGAGAGAGCGCGCTGAACTCCTTCCTGCTTTCACGGTAAAGGATGGAGAAAAGATCGCGGGCGAGGCGAAGCGCGAAGTGGTAGAGGCGCAAGAGGAAATAGGCGACGAAATGTTTGTGAGAGATCCCGGCTAGTGTAGTGTCCAACAAATAGATCGACATTCAGATGAAATTGCTTCATACTGAGTCATGCCCCGCCCAACACCCGTGCTGGTCGTGTCTGAGGATCAGCAGAAGCAGAT
>JBGPLI010000085.1:0-22005 GCA_041486445.1 Bryobacteraceae bacterium | reverse complement strand
AGGGGGTCCTGAAGGCCGGCATCGACAATTTCGCCCATAGCGTCCGGGACAAGGACGTCGACGATGAGTACATCAAACTGGTGAAGGCCAAGCCGAGTTTTATCGTGGACCCGAACCTTCCCGATCGGGGTGTGCGGGCGGACCGGAGCTGGCTCCGCGACAGCATGCCCGCCGCGGAGTTTCAGAAAGTTCAGGCCGACACCAAGGACGATCCCAAAGCCCAGCAGTTCTTCGGAATCCAGTGCCGGAACGTGGCGAGGCTGACCAAGGAGGGCATTAAGATCACCTTGGGCTCGGACGGACCCATCCCGTGGGCGGCGCACGAGGAGATGGCGGACATGGCGGCGTGCGGGATGACGCCGGCACAGGTCATCGTGGCGGCCACGCGCAATGCGGCCGATTTGCTGAAACTCGCCGACGCCGGCACCGTAGCGGCGCGCAAGAGCGCGGACTTCGTCGTGCTGGACGCCAATCCGCTCGACGACATCACCAATACGCGGAAAATCTCCAGCGTCTATCTCCGCGGGTCGCAAGTGGATCGCGCCGCTATGAGAGCGCGATTGACGAGGGGGACATCGAATTAAGAAGGGCGCCAGCCTGGTCGCCTACCGGCCCGAGAGAACTTTGCGAGCCGTCTCGGCGCCGAACACCGGCAGCGACGGGTCCTTGAGCAGTCCGATTTGCTTGAGCACGGAGGCCTGGTCCCAGTAGATGTGCTCGTGCGCGAGCTTGCCGTCGCGGAATTGCACGATCGCCACCAGTGGAATTTCGACATGGGCGTTAGTGGGCGCGACGCCGGGTAGCATCCAGGGCATCTCCTGGGTGTGCGTGAAGGAGAAGATCATCTCATCCACGACCTGGTTTTCGCCGACGGTTCGTGAAACCGGTGTGAGCGTAGTGTCGGGCGGCATGGCCGGGATGAAGCGCCGCGAATAGAACTCGCGCAACGCGGCTTTCCCGGACCCGCCGGTGAGCACGGGCACGTGGTTGACATAGGCGTCCTCGACCATCGTCGCGAGGGTGGCTTCGGTGTCGCGCGTCACGAACTCGTGTTTGGTGTGCTCTTCCCAGAGCTGGCTGAGGTCTGGTGCTGGCATGCCAGCGATTCTACCTCATTGCGACCGTTAGCCAAGGGCGCGGGAGTAACGGCGCTGCATGATCCGGTCGCGAGTGATCAGCGCGCCGTTGTTGGCCTTGGCCTGTGCGAGGATCATCCGATCGAACGGGTCCCGCGTCCAGCGTTCTTCGAGGGCTTGTTGGACGACCTCCGCAAAGGGCATGTCGCAGACTTTCAGCCCGATTTCGGTGGCGAGCGAGCTTACAATCCGGGCTGCCGGCACGCGTATCCGCTTGATCTCGTACAGATATTCGAGTTCCAGCAGCGCCATCGGCGAAATACGCAGATCGCCTTCCTGCTCCAGTGCATCAAGAGCGCGCGGGCTAAGAACCGAGGGTTCCCCCTGGTAAAGCGCTACCACCGCGTGCGTATCCAGGTAGGTCATTTGAGTTCGGACCACTCTTTGGTCCAGTCCATGTGGACGATCGAGTCCAGATCCCCTACCACGCAAGGGCGCTTCTTGAGGCGCGCCAATTTGGACGGCTTCTGGTCCGGAACGATGCGGAGCACGCGGCCCTTCCGCATCACCTCGACAGGCGCACCCGAATCGAGCGCCTGGTCGAGGATGTTGTATATGTTCTCGCGAAGGCGCGAGGCCGTGATCTTCATGCCACCAAGATAGCACGTACGAGTCCCGCCATATGGACGTACGGTATCACCGGGAGTTGGGTGGAGCCACCTCCACGCCCGCCAGCCTGGCGCGTTCAATCGCCCCTTTGATGAGCCCCGAGGCGCGCGCCTCGTCGAGGAAGCGGTTGATCGCGGCGAGCGACGCGGCGTCGCCCTTGGCGACCACGATCGACTGCTCGACGCCGTAGAAATTTTCGTCGAGGATGCGGACTTCGGGCGCGTGCGCGGCCGCTTCGGTCAGGCGCTGCTTGTTGGCGCCGTACGCCTCCACCTCCCCGGCGGCGAGAAGCCGCAGCGCTTCCTCCATGGTCCCGCCCGCAACGCGCTTCAGTGTCGCGTGCTTCAGCGTGCGGGTGAGATAGAGCTCGCCCGCGTCTCCCTGGGCGACTCCGATCCGTACGCCCTCGCGATCGGCGTCCGCGATGGTCTGGATCGGCGAGTTCTTCGGCACCATGTAGGTATTGAATCCGAGCGAATAGGTCTGAGAGAAATCGACTTCGGCCGCACGCGTCGCGTCGTACGCGAGGAATCCGATGTCGGCCGTATGGTTCTTGACGGCGTCTATCACGGCGCGCACGCCCGCCCCCGGCGTGATCTTGTAGGGCACGCCGAGTTTTTTCGCCAACTCGCGCGTCAGCTCCTCGACCGGACCGCTGACGGCTCCCGTCTTGGCGTCCACCCTGCCCTGCACGGGGTTGCCGCCGAGGAACGTCGCCCGCAGGGTTCCGGTGGGTGCGAGCGGCTGGGCCATCGCGGTCGAGACCAGGAGCGCCGTGAGAAGCAAGCGTTTCACGGCAGCGGCTTCAACTCGGGCTTTTCGCCGTCGGCGAGCGGATACCGGTCGATATTCAACATCATCGAAACGAAGCAGTAGTAACCCATGACGCCGGTCAGGTCGACCGCGCCGCGCTCGCCGAACCTCTCCACCACGGCCTTGAAGGAGGCGTCGCTCACGTCTCTATTCTTGAGCAGTTCGTTCCCGAAGTTGTAGATCGCCTCTTCGTCCGGCTGCATGCCGGTGGGACGCTTGCCGGTGGCGATCGCGTCGACGATCGCAGGGTTGAGGCCGGCCTTGATGGCGTTCCGCTTGTGCGCGGTCCACTCGTATTGTGCGCTCCAGAAGCGTGCGGTCATGATGATCGCGAGTTCATTCAGCTTGTTGGGCAGCGAGGAATGGAATCGCAACTCGGCGCCGAGCTTCTGCGCCAGGTCGCCCACCATGGGGCTGCGCAGCGTGACGTTGAAGGGCCCGTTCGCTCCGCCGCGCTCGCCGGCGAACAGGTGTTCGAGCATGGTCCTCTGCTCGGGCGTGAGCTTGTCGGTAGTCAGCGGCTTGAAGCGGTTGCCGCGGAGTTTAAGGTCGTTGGGGATGGGGGCCTGCGCCATGGCAAGACCCAATAATACTACTACGCCGATACAGAGCCGAAGACGCATGTGGAGTTCCTTTCTAAGATAGAATAGCTCATAAAAGAAAGAGAGGCATCGTGCCCAACACAAAATCTTCGCGTACCAACCGGCGTGCCTTGCTCCGGCAGGCGACCGCACTGGTTGCCGGAACCACGGCCGCAAGCCTAAAGAGAAGTCAGGCGCAGGATGCGGGCGGCGCCGCGCTGCGCATGTACGGCGCCGGCTTCAAGGCCTCGAAAGTCCAGACCAGCGGAGCCACCATCAACGTGGTTTCAGGCGGTCAGGGCCCGGGCCTGCTGCTGCTGCACGGAGCGCCCCAGTCGCTCGCGAGCTGGCACATCATCGCGCCGAAGCTGGCGCGCGACTACACCGTGGTCGCGATGGACCTGCGCGGATACGGCGACAGCAGCAAGCCCGACGGAGGCGCCAATCACGTCAACTATTCCAAGCGCGCCATGGCGCTCGACGGCGTGGAGGTGATGAAGCACTTCGGGTTCGATAAATTCGCCGTGGTGGGCCACGACCGCGGCGCCCGCGTCACGCACCGGCTGGCGCTCGATCATCCCGACAAGGTGACCAAAGCGGCCGTGTTCGATATCGTGCCCACGCGCACGGTGTTCAAGAGCGTCAACAAGGAGCTGGCCACCTCGTATTATCACTGGTTCTTTTTGATTCAGCCGGCTCCGTTCCCGGAAACGCTGATCAACAACAGCATCGAGTTTTACATGGGGCGGGGCACTTCGGAAACACAGAAAGAATATACGCGCTGTTTCCGCGATCCGGCGACGGTTCACGGCATGTGCGAGGATTATCGCGCCGGGGCTTCCATCGATCTGGAACACGACGAGGCCGACCTGAACCGCAAGATCGCCTGCCCGTTGCTCGCGCTATGGGCGGCCAATGGAAACGTGGGGAAAAATTTCGACGTGCTGGCGGTGTGGCGCGAGCGCGCCTCCAAAGTCAGCGGCAAAGGCCTGCCGGGAGGGCACACGTTGCAGGACACCGCGCCCAACGAAACGCTGGCCGAGTTGCAGGCGTTTCTGCGGGCGTAGCAGTGGCGCCGGCGGTCTCGCCGCCGGTGTCTGGCAGGCGACAAGATCGCCTGCCCCACTGACTTTTTGAACTTCGTTTAAGAATGACCGGTGGGGTGCGCACGGAGGCGGGAAGTGTAGGAGGAGATTGACGAAAAACCTTCCGGCGCGGAGGGGAATGGGATTGGCGTGGAGTGCGGCGCTACTTCAACCAGTGGCGCGCCAGGAATAACGCGTTGGCCGGCCTCTCCGCCAGCCGCCGCATGAAATAGGGATACCACGCCGTGCCGTAGGGCACGTACAGCCGCAGGCGATAGCCCTCCCGCAAGACACGCTTCTGCAAATCGCGCCGGATGCCGTAGAGCATTTGGAATTCGAATTGTTCCGGGCCGACACGGCGCTCCCGCACCAGCGCCAGCGCCAGCTCGACGATCTTCCGGTCGTGCGTCGCGATGGCCGGATATGTGCCGCGTTCGAGCAGCGTCCTCATCAGCTTCACGTAATTCTCGTCGACCTCGCGCTTTTCGGCGAAGGCCACCGTTGGCGGCTCTTTGTACGCGCCCTTGCACAGGCGCACAGGAATCCGCAACTGATTCAAGCGCTCGATGTCGGCGGCGCTCCGCAACAGATACGCCTGAATCACGCTGCGCACGCAGCCGAACTCAGCGGCCATGCGCACGGCCATGTCGAGAGTGCGGCTGGTGTGTACGCTCGACTCCATATCGATCTCGATCCGGATGCCCGCGGCCTGCGCCTGCGCGACGAGCTGGCGAACGTGGGCGATACACGTCTCTTCCGACAGATCGAGCCCCAATTGCGTGAGCTTGATCGAAATGGTGGACGGCAGCCCGCGCGTGGCGATCGCCCGTTGCGCTTCGAGATATGCGTCGCGCGCCGACGCCGCTTCCTCGAGCGAGGTGACGTTCTCACCCAGATGATCGAGCGTCGTCGAAATTCCTTCCTGCCGGAGACGCTCGCACACGGCCAGTTCTTCTTCGAGCGTTTCGCCGGCCACGAACCGCGCCGTGAGTTTTTTCGAAAAGGATGAGCTCTCCATCCACCTTCGTATTCCTCTCTGTCCAGAGAGAAACAGGAAGAAGCGGCGCATCATGTGGGGCGGTCGACTCCCAGCGTGCCGGGCTCGCGCACGGCGGCGTCCACGGGCGGCAGTTGCGGAGCCTCGTCGGCGCCGCCCACGCCCAGTTCGCGCATCCTCTTCAGCGACGGGTGCAGGCGCGCATCCCACGATCCGGCGGAGCGATTGTAGGCGTCCACGGCCCTGGCCAGATGCCGCCCCGAGTCGGCGTAGGAATCGGCGAAGGCGCGCACGCGATCGTAGAATTCGGAAGCGATGCGGCGCAGCTCACTCGCGTTCTGCGCCAGGCGCTCCTGCCGCCAGCCGTAGGAAACGCCCTTGAGCACGCTCACCAGCGTGACGGGCGTCGCCAGCAGCACTTTGCGCGCCAGCGCGCGTTCGAGCAGCTCGGGATCGCGTTCGAGTGCGGCGCTCAGAAAATGATCGCCGGCCAGAAACAGCACCACCATCTCCGGCGCCGGCTGCAACTGCGCCCAGTACTCGCGCGCGCTCAGTTGCGTGACGTGACGCATCACCTGCTGGGCGTGGCGATCGAGCGCGGCCCGGCGCGCGGCGTCGTCCGGTGCGGCCTCGGCGTCCAGGTACGCCGCCAGCGGAACCTTCGCATCCACGGCGAGCGTGCGGCCACCCGGAAGCTTCACGATCATGTCCGGCCTTTGCCGGTCGCCGGTCGCTTGCTCGAAGAAGTCGCAATAGGGGACCATGCCGGCCAGCTCCGCCACGCGGCGGAGCGTCAGTTCGCCCCAGCGCCCGCGGCTGTGCGGCGCGCGCAGCGCCTGGGAGAGCGCGATGGTCTCGCGGCTGAGCGAGGTGAGCTGGTGCTCCAACCCGCCCAACATGTGCTGGCGCTGGGACTCGAAATCGCGAATCTGGGACTCGATCCGCTCGAGCGTCCCCGCAATCGGACGCGTGGCATCGGCGGCGGCCCGGGCTTCGTTCGCGGCAGTGCGGGCGCGGAACCAGAGCGCGGCCATCGCCGCTCCCAGCGCGAGCGCAAGAACAATTCCGGCAAGAAATGTTGCGGGCGTCATCCGGCCTCACCCTCAGTGTGACACGGCCTGTACCATGGTGCATGATGTCTGATCCCTCTCGCGATTTTCTTCGTCACACCGTAGCCACGCTCGCCTATCGAGGCGGAAAGGCCGTGCGCGGCGCGCCGCCAGGTTTCGCGGATTTCCGTGCCGCCGCCGGGAGCCGCACGGCCGGCAGCATCCTCGCCCACATTGGCGACCTGCTCGACTGGGCGCTGTCGATCTCGAAAGGCAAGCAGGAGTTTCACGAGTCCGATCCGCTCCCGTGGGACCGCGAAGCCGAGCGATTCTTCGCCGCCCTGGCCGCCTTCGACGCTTACCTGGGTTCGGCCGAGCCGCTGGGGGCACCGGCAGGGCAACTGTTCCAAGGACCCGTGGCCGACGCACTGACCCACGTCGGACAGATCTCCATGCTCAGACGCTTGTCAGGCGCGCCCGTGCGCGGCGAGAACTATTTTCAGGCCGAGATCGTCGCCGGGCGCGTGGGGCAGGAACAAGCCGCGCCCCGGAGAGAGTTCGACTGAGCGCCCGGCACGGGTTACGGGTTTCCCTTTTTATGGGAACACGAACATCACGCTCTCGCTCGATGACGAACTCGTCAAGAAAGTGCGCAAGATCGCCGTCGAACGGGACACGACCCTGACCGGCATGGTTCGCGACTACCTGGAGCAGCTCGCCGCCGAGGACGCCGCATCCGGCCGGAGACGCCGGTAGCGTGAAGCCCTGGAGCGCAGCTTCGCGCGCTTCCGGTTCAAAGTCGGCAAGCGGACCTGAAAACGAGCGGACTTATCTGTCCGCTCCTGATTTCCTCGACCTGCACTGATCGCAGATAAACCTCCTCTCTCCACCCGCTAAAGCTTCCCCCCGCCACCGCCGATTACCCATTGGGACTATGTGTTCGTTAGTCCTATGCGAAAGCCGCGAGAGAGGATGGATTGGGGCATCATGAATCGAACTAAACGACTGTTATTGCTGGTTTTATTGGCTGGTGTCGGCGCTTGGGCACAGTCGATAAGCGCGGTGAAAATCTCCACCAATCCGAGCGGCCCGAATTTCGCCGTCGACGGCCAGGTCTACAACTCGCCTCAGGTGTTTACCTGGCCCACCGGCAGCAAGCACATCGTCGAATTTCTTGTCGCGATCGATCCCATCACCCGGGCGCCGCTGCCGTATCAGACCTCGGTTGGCGATAATACGCGCTACTATTTCGGCGCCTGGACCGATAACTCGGCGCTGCTAGGCCCGGGGAGCAGCCCTGTACAGACGGTCACCGCATCGCCGGCGCTTACCTCGCTCACCGCCACCGTCAACGTTCAGTACCGCGTTCACATCAATTTCGATAACGGCAACGGGATTGGCAACACCGCCTGCCTGGGCGCACCCGGTAATCCGCCGAAAAAGGGCCTTTTCCCGGGAGTTGTCTATTTTGACAACCAATGTGTCGGCGACATCGCGGATTTCTACGTGACCGCCGGCGTGCACGCTCTCAACGCCTTTCCCTACCCTGGCTTTGTGTTCCTGGGCTGGGTGATTAACGGCGGACCCAACACCTACATGATAACGTACAACGTCACCACACCGATCCAAATCACTCCGTTGTGGGAGCCGGCCAAGCGCGTGGAGTTCCTGACCAATCCACCCGGACTGTCGGTGCTGGTGGACCGCACGCCGATTCCCACGTCGGGCAATCCGCAATATCCCCCGACGCCCGGCTCATACGGCGCGAATTGTACGACGGCCAGCTACTTGCCGCCGCTGGCCTCTGCCGGCTTCACGCCGCTCTGCGCAGGCGATTTCGATTTTGTTCCCGGATCCAAACACGCCGTCGGCGCGCCCAGCCCGCAGGCCGACAAGCTGGGTTACCTGTGGGTCTTCACCGGTTTCGCCAACGGATTGAAACAGAACGACACCTACGTGGTGGATACCAACACCAGCGCTGCCGACACTATGGTGGCGAACTTCGTTCCCGGCGTGCGCGTAAGCGTCCTGACCAATCCGGGCGGCCTGAAGGTCCAGGTGGACGGGGACAACAGCACGATTCCTCCCTATACTTTCGTCTGGGGCGAGGGCGAAACTCACCACCTGGCCGCGCCGGCTCAGCAGGCCGATTCCAGCGGCCGGCAGTGGGTGTTCAGCGGGTGGTCCAACAAGGGCTCCGCGACGCAGGACGTCACGGTCCCCAGCGGCGTCAACGGCTTCGCCGTTACGGCCACCTACGCCCGGCTTGGCCAGGTGCGAGTGACCAGCAACCCGATCGGACTCACTCTGACCGTCGACGGAAGCCCCTGCTTGACCCCCTGCACGGTGGACCGGCCCAGTGGAACGCAAATCCAGGTGACGGCTCCGCAGTCGCTGACGCTGTCGCAGGTGTCGCGCTACGATTTCGCTTCCTGGAGCGACGGCACCGCCACGGCCTCGGACACCATAACTTTCAATCAGAATGTCCAGAACCTTTCCGCATCGTTTCACGCGTCCTTTGTCCTCCTGACGCAGTCCAATCCCCCGGGCAACGCCACCTTTACCTTGACGCCGGCTTCGCCGGACGGATTCTATCCGGACGGGACGCAAGTGTCGGTTACCGTCACGCCCAATGAGGGCTTCACATTCCGCCGGTGGGAGGGCGACCTTTTCGGCACGCTCAACAGCGGAGCTGTCACGATGAACAGCCCGCATTCGATCGTTGCCGCTCTCGATCCGATCCCCCTCGCGCGCAAGGCCAAGGTGCAAACCGCGGCGGGCGCGACTCCCGACGGCGCGATCGCCCCCGGCTCGCTCATCTCGATCTTCGGCGATAACCTGGCGCCGGCATTTCAGTTGGGCCCGGCGAATCCACTGGCCCAGGCCATTGGCGACATCACCGTGACCATCGGCAACAGCATTCTGCCGCTGGTCTACGTTTCGCCGGAACAGATCAACGCGCAAGTGCCCTCCGGGCTCAAAGACGGAGATTATGCGCTCACCATACACTGGTTGGGCCAGCCCGACGTGACCGGCACCCTGACGGTCGCGCGCGACGCCCCAGCACTGTTCCAAAATTCCAACGACCAGAACCTGCCGCTGGCCTTCGCCACGCATCAGGACGGCAGCGCGGTCACGTTCTCCAGTCCCGCGCGCCGCGATGAGACCGTCTCCATCTATGGCACGGGATTCGGTCCCTACGACCGCACCCTGCCCGACGGCTTCCTGCCCTCGAGCACGGACAAATACGTGACAGCCGATCCGGTGGCGATCAACCTCGGCGGCGTCGCGATACAGCCAGAATTCGCGGGCGCCTCCACGGTCATGCCCGGGATCCAAATCGTCCGCTTCAAGATCACTTCAGATATCCCTTCGGGCGCGACGCTCGATTTGATCGCGACAGTGGGCGGCAAGGACAGCGCGAAGGTGACGCTGCCGGTTCAATAGGCGGCGCAGGCGCTCCCGTCCGCCGCGTCGAGACGCGACATCTGAAAGAAAAGGCGCACTCTGCTGTTGCAATTGCTTGCAATAGCGTCTGAGTTAGGATACTCTGGCACCAATAACGGCGGCTAATGAAACGATCTCCGGAAGAAGTGGTCGTCGAAGGCAGCGCTTTATCCGCACATCTTTCCGCGCACGTTCATACCCTGTTGTCCGGCCGTAACGGCGCTCCGCGCCGGCTCGTGCCGCCGCATACGAATCTGGCGGACGTCGATCTTCGAGGCCGGATTCTGGACCGGGCGGACCTCAGCCGTGTAACTCTCCGCGGAGCCTGTCTGGCCGGGGCCAGTCTGCGCGAGGCCGACTGCAGCGACGCGAACCTCCGTGACGCCGATCTGCGTGGCGCCGACCTGGGGGGCGCCCAGATGACGCGGGCGGACCTCCGCGATGCGGACTTGCGGGCGATCCGGTTCGAATCCGGGAGCAAGCCTTCTTTCGCCGATGCCCGCCTGGACGGCGCCAACCTGGACGGAATCGCGGATGGGGGCGGCTACCTGAGTTGCCAGTCCCTGCTCACCGCCGCTCGGGCGTCCGCGGATGCCTATGGCAAAGCCTTTGTCGCGTTTCTGACCGCGCTGGCGTTCTGCACGGTGACCGCGTTCACGACCACCGACGACAAGCTGGTCCCCAATGCCGCCTCCGTGCAACTGCCCCTGCTGAGCGTCCCGGTTCCCGTCGTGTTCTTTTTTCACCTTGCGCCCCTGCTGCTGCTCGGGATTTTCGCATACACCGAACTGCTTCACCGCGAATTCCTCCGGGCACTGCACCGTCTGCCGGCGATTTTGCCCGATGGCACGCGGCCCGATGCCGCGTATTCGCTCTGGATCCTGCGCGAGCGCGCCCGTCCGGCGGGGCGCTGGCGGCAGATCCGCGAGAGGTCGGAAAAGCGCGCGAACGAAACCGCCATCCTGTTTTTCGCGAGCTGGGCCACGCCGCTGGTGCTGCTTCTGTTCTGGCTGCGTTATCTGCCGGCGCATAGCCTGGATTCCTCGGCTCTTCAACTCGTTGTGTTTGCGGCAGCCGCGCTCGTCACCAGCGTTGGCAGGGCCGGGGCGCCATCGCTCACCAAGACCGCCGCGTTCATCCTGGCGATTTCTGCCGGTCTAGGGGCGTTCTCCTGGGTTGCGGCCACAGGCCGGGTCTCGCCGATTTTCAATGCCAATTTTTCGCATCGCGAAGTTTCCAGCTTTTCGCGACCGAGCGAGACGCCGGAAGCGGGCGCCGCTCTTCGCCGGCTGGATCTCCGGAACCGGAACCTGAGGGGAGCCACCGCCGAATCCGCGGTCCTGCCCGACACCGAGTTCACGGAATCCGACTTGAGCGGCGCGGACCTCCAGAGCGCTTTTCTTCGCGGGGCGCTCTTTGAGAAAACGACCCTGGATCACACCGATTTTTCCGGGGCCGACCTTTCCCGCGCGAAATTCAAAGATGTGAACATTCGCGACCCCCGCGATGCGAGTCTCGGACAGACCAACTTTACCGGCGCCACGCTGATACGCGCCGATATGTCCGGGATCGATCTGCGCGGACTTCGAGCTTATGGGGCGCACTTTCAGAATGCCAATCTGGAAGACGCGCATTTCATCGACTCCAACCTGGCTTACGCCGATTTCACCGAGGCACGTCTTTATAGCGCGATCTTTAAAGACGCCCTGCTGGATAACGCTGTTTTCAAGAAGGCGCTTGCGCCGTCCTCGAATTTTGTCGCGGCGAGCATGAAGCACGCCGACTTCAGCGGCGCCCAGCTCGGAGACGCCGACTTTAGCCGCGGCAAGCTGGAGGGGGCGATTTTCACCGGCGCCAATCTGGCGGGCTCCGTGTTTTGCGGCGCCGCGTTGAAAGGAGCGGACCTGTCGCACGCGGATCTTTCCAAAGCGGCGGGACTTCAACTGGATCAATTGAAGCAGGCGAGCACGAGCCAGGACACGGTCTTCCCGGGTGGAGCCTCAGGTCTCGCGTCTGTCGCCGCCCAATATTGGCAGGCGGAGAAGGAGTCGTGCAGGAAGTAGAAAGGTGCGTCGTGCTGCTTGCTCTATCCGCGGCGGCGGTTCTTGCGGCCCCTACCAGAACCGCCAGGCCCCGCGACGCGATTGGCCGGATCGACATCATCGACGCCGGATCGACCGTGGTGCGTTACCAGGGAGGGAGCCGGGATCTGAAGAATACCTACACCTCCACGGACCGCTGCGGCGAATGCCTGTTGAAAGAAAATGACGTTCTGGATATCACGCGGGGAACCGCGACATTCAGCATCTTCAACGCACAAGGCCAGTGGACGTGCGGGCCCAACATCAACCTTCAGCTTCATGCCGCCGACTTCCAGATTCGTACTGGCGGCGCCCAGTGCAGGGATATGCGGCGTATCCAATTTGAAGGCGTCCCTGTAGGACCGGATAACATCGCCGAATGGACCAACCGCTACCAGCCCGACAACGCAGATCCCAAGAGCGTAAGCGGAATGATGGCGGGCGGGCTGATTCTCGAAAAACTCGGCAGATATCGGGATGCGCGCGAGCAGTACCGGCGCGCCCACCAGATCTTCCAAACTTCGGATTGGATTCAACGCCAGTTGGATCGGGTGACATCGCTGGCTGAACAAGCGGAAGGTGGACCCCGCCAGGCTCCGCGGACGCTCGCCGTCGTGATCGGAGCGTCCGAATATCTGTGGCACCCGGCGTTGCAGTTGCGCGGCGCCGCCGCCGATGCGTCCTGGTTCGCGGCGTATCTCGCCAGTCCCAAGGGCGGCTCCATTCCGGACCCGGACGTCACCAAGCTGATCGATGAGCGCGCCACGGTCTCGGCCGTCCGGGGGGCGCTGCGGGACGCGCTGCGCATCAAAGCCCGCCCGGGCGATACCGTATTCATTTACGTCGCGGGCCACGCCGTCCAGAAGACGCAGGAGGCGTTTCTCGTCGGTTACGACGGACGTCTGGAAGAGCCGCGCACCCTGTATCCGCTGGATGATCTGCGTCAGATGGCGCAAGATGCAGGCCGCATCGGCGTGCGCGTCATTCTGTTCACCGATGTATGTCACGCCGGCTCGATAGAGACGGGGAAGCGTGGCCGGCGAACGATGCTTCCCGCAGCGCTGGATGAAAAATACTTCGTCGAAAAAAACGTCTGGGGCATCGCGGCCAGCGGCCCCGGAGAGCTCGCGGCGGAGCTGCCCGTCGAGGGGCATGCAGATCACCTGCACGGAGTGTTTACACGATATTTGATCGAAGGCCTGCATAGCTCGCCGGAACGCATTTCGAACACGGCGCTGTGGAACTACGTCCGGGACCGGATGTCCAAGGATCCGAATGTTCACCGCCAGCGCCCGCTTCAACTCGGCGCGGACATCCAGCCGTTCGACATTTCGCGGGCCGTCGCCCAGCCCGTGGTTCCGCATCCGGACGCCGCCGCTCCCCAGGGCATGGAGCGGTTTTCCGCGGGCCAGCCGCGCGCCGAATGGCTGCGCATCAAGGATGCCACAGGCGACGACGCCCAGCCACAGCGCAACCGTTTTTCCGTTCGTCTGGACATCGCCGGGGACGCCCTTCTGAACGAATACTTGAGCGGCGGGGAGATTCCTCAATCGCCGTCAGATTTCGACGTGGGTACGGAGATCTATTCGGTCCTGCGCGAGATGGCGGCCACCGGCACAGTCCTTCAAGACACGCCCTTGATTGAAGTGCGAGCGCGATTCTTCGAGGCAATGAGACTTCTCCGCGGCGGAAAATCGTCGAATGCATCGCAGGCCGTCAAACTTCTCGACCAGGCGCTCGAATGGGACCAGACGGCGGGTTATATTTACAACGCGCGCGGTCAGGCTTACGCGCAGGCACGGGATTTAAAGGAGGCTAAATCCTCCTTTCAGGACGCGATCCTGCTGAATCCGGACTGGGCTTACCCGCGTCACAACCTTGCAGTGATCCACGAGGTGGAGGCGCAAGACGATCGGGCTGCGCGACTCTACCAGGAAGCGATCGGGCGTGCGCTTATGACGGGAAGTTCGCCCGCCAGCACATACTACAACTTCGCCCGTCTGCTGCATGCCCGGAACGATCTCGCCGCGGCCCGGGAATATTACCATCTGGCCCAGGAAGCCTTTCATGCGTTAACCACGAGCTATGACGCTCTGGCCGCCCGCTGCCACGGCGACGGCTGCTCGACCTACGCACGAATTGCGGACGGCGTTCGCACGGGCGAGATGCAGACATGGAATGCGCTCGGCATTCTGGATCATGACGATCGCAACGACCGCCTTGCGATGACGGATTATGAGAAGGGACAGAAGTTGCAGGCCGCCGCGACGGGTGACGGCGCGATGGTCGCATCTAATATTCAATTTAATCTGATCAAGTTGAAAACCCTCGCCCAAAAGAATGGGCAAACTCAGCGGCTTGCCAGTCTTGAGGCTCTTCTAGAGCAGAAAAAGGACTACGCACCGGCACTTTTTGAGTTAGCGATACTCCACCAGCGTCAGAACCCGGCCAGCAAGGAAGCTGAAGCGGAATTTCGCCGCCTCACGGAATTGGAACCAGGCGCCGGGCAGGGCTGGCGAGGTCTTCTGGAGACGCTGCTGGCGGAGCGGCGCTTCGAGGAGGCGCAGGACACTCTGCGGCTTGCAATGGAGCAGTTGGACACCGAATCCTATCAGGAGCTTCGTCGTGTGCTCGATCACGAAACGACGAAGCGGGTGCGATGACACTCCGCTGGATCTTTATCCTGTGGACGGCGACGGCTGTTTCCAGCGCGCAGTCTACGAATGCGGTCATTTTCGGTTTTCTCACCAACGCTGAAACGCAAGAGGAGATCCCGGACGCCACGGTGTCTGGCCGCAACCTGGCTACCAACGATCAGATCCGCGCCAGCCTGGCCGGCGGCCACTATGTGATATTGTCGGTACCCGCCGGGTTCTATAGCCTGACCTTTGCGGCTCCCGGATATCAGACCAAGGAAATCCGCCGTCTGGAAGTGCCGGTGGCCGCGCAAATCTCGTTAAATATTTCACTGACGCTGCAAGCGCACATTCTGGATCGGGTGGCGGGCGTCGCCCAAGGCCCTTCGGTGCCGGAAAATGGTTTCATCATTGGTGGATTCGGACTCGATCTGAATGTCTCATCCTCCGCTTTCGTCGGCAGCAAGCCCGAGCTGGGGACGCTGCACTCGGCCCTGTCTTATTTAATCGATCCGAACCAGCTCGATCAACTGCCTTTGCAGACCCGCAATGTTTATTCCATGCTGATCACCGCGCCGTCGGTCAAATACGAGGAGGCAACCGGGCGCGGGTTGGGAATCTCGGCCAACGGGCAGCGTCCTTCCTCGTCGAACTACCTGATGGACGGCCTGGAGGATAACGATAATCTGCTCACCGGTCCTCTTTCCCCGGTCGCACCCGAGGCAATAGGAGAGTACCGGGTTGCAACGAGTAATTTCTCCGCGGAATACGGAGCCACGGGAGGCTTTGTCGCAAATGCGATCTCGCGGTCCGGGGGCAACACCTTTCATGGCGAAATATACGGGTACCACAACAATCCAGTCCTGAATGCGGGCACGTTCGTTCACAACAGCATGGGTATCGACTTGCAGCCGCATCAGACCATCGAAGGATATTCGCTCGGCGGCCCGATCCTGCGGGACCGCCTCGTGTTCGCGAGCTCTTTCGAGCACTCCTACGTCAGCGGAAGGACAGATCCCGAAATAAGAAGAATACCGGTTCTGCCTCGGATCCAGGACTGCGCGGCGCAAGGTGGCAAGAACTACTCCCAGTCCATTGCGCTCCTTCGGCGCTTCCCGCTCCAGATCGCCATCCCTCCGCTGCCCGCCGGCGCTTCTCCTTGCGATACCACTTTCGCTGAAACGACGATCGAGCGTCCGGTCGGGTTCGATCGCTACATCGCTTTAGACCGTCTGGACTATCGCTCGGCCGGAGGCGCCCACCGCCTGATGGGCCGCCTTTCCTATTCGCGCGCCGCGCAAGAAGGTTTCCTCTACAGTCCATTCAAAGACTTCAATGGAAATCTTTCCAGGCCCGCGTATAACGTGGCTGCCGGGTACACGCGCACATTCAAGCCCGGCCTCATCAACGAGCTGCGGTTCGGGTGGCGCGACCAGAACGTCTCGACTGATCCTCCGCATCCTGAAGTGCCAGCCTTCTTCCTGCCACCTCCCCCGCACGTGCATCCCGCATTCCTCCCCGGAGATGTTTCCACGCCGATCGCGGTTCCACAAACGAATTGGGAGACCAACGACAGCCTGGCCTTGAACCGGGGACGGCATGTTGTTTCCGTGGGAGGCGGGCTCCTGCTGCGGCGCATCCGTTACAGGTTCGCTCAGTTGCAAGTCCCACTACTCCTGTTCAACAGCGAATCGAACTTTCTCCAAGGCGCGCCTGCCGCATTCCTTGTCGCGTTAAATCGCGCAACCTTTCCAGCGCCCGAACAACCGTCCTTCGAGCACAACGTCTCGAGCAATCAGTTCCATGCGTTCTTTCAAGACAGCGTGCGTGTAACCTCGCATTTCACGCTGAATTTCGGTTTTCGGTACGAATCCTTCGGCGCTTTCACCAACACTTCGACGCAGGATTACACCGTGCGCCCTGCGTCTCCCCAAGCGATGTTTGTTCTCGATGCTTCGCAGCATCAATCGCCATTTCAGCCGGACCGGAACAATTTTGCCGGCAGGTTAGGCATAGCCTACAACTTTCGGAATGGAACCACGGTCTTGAAAGCAGGCTATGGTGTGTTTTACGATCGTCCGTTTGACAATCTTTTTCTCAACCCAACCAATAATTCAGTGTTTGGGATTTTTTCGGCAAGGCAGTTTGATTATTCCCGAACCTTCGCAAACGCCGGCGCCATACGCGATCTCGTCACGGAGAGCCAGCCCATGGGTACGGCAGGAATCGATCCTCCCCTGTGGATCGATCGGAATCTCCGAACACCCTACGTTCAGACCTGGTTTGGCGGGCTGCAACAGGAGATTGCAAGGAATCTCTACGTCGAGCTGAGCCATATGGAATCGGAGGGCCGAAAGCTGATTACCTCGGACATGGTGAACCGCGACAGCAGTCTCACCAAGTCCCTCCCCGCGATCCTGTACCGATCCAACAGCGGATCGTCTTCTTTCGCCGATCTCGCGACACTGGTCCGCTATCGGACCCACCACGGCCAATTCCAAGCCAGCTATACGTGGAGCCACTCCATCGATAATCAAAGCGAACCCATGCGGGGCGATCCGTTTAATTTGAGTTACACCAACCCGGATGTTTCGGCCAACGCATCCGTCACATCAGTTTTCACCCGGCAGTTCGATAGCAGGGTCGACCGTGGCAACTCGGATTTCGATATACGGCACGACCTGGTATTTTTCTCGATTTGGGAGGTGCCTCGTTTTTCCAAGGGGAGGTGGGCGAGGCGCATGTCGGAAAACTGGCGCATCTCGCAATTGGGCGAATTTCGGACCGGCTTGCCGTATACGGTCTTCGCTTCCGGTAACCAAGATCTTCTGCTCCAGAATCGCGCCAACCTCGTCGCCGGTGTCAGCCCGCTGCTGGCGCAGCCGATCGCCGTCAAGGGAGGGGAGGTGCTGCTCAACCCTCAGGCGTTTGATCCTCCCAAAGCGGGCTACGTGGGAACTCTCGGGCGGAACGGTCTTTCAGGTCCGGGTTTTTGGAATTTCGATCTGTCGCTCTCGCGTTCCTTCGATCTACCGTGGCTTGGAGACGCGGGCAAGCTTCAAGTGCGCGCCGACGCTTTCAATCTATTGAATCACGCAAACCTGGGCAATCCTATAAATACAACGTTAAAGGACCCGGATTTCGGCAAAGCGCTGTTTGGCGCAGTGTACCCGTTTACTATCTTTCCTCCTCTGACAGCCTTCAGTCCCACCGCGAGACGAATTCAGCTTCAGGTAAAAGTCTACTTCTGAAGAGAGCTATCTCACGAGATCGCAATCCGGCCACGGTGGGAACCAGTTTCAAGCGCGCCGAGCACGCGCCGCAGACTCTCGGCGGCGACCGGCTTGGCGAGGTAATCGTCCATTCCCGCGGCGAGGCAGCGTTCGCGGTCGCCGCCGGACGCGCCGGCAGTGATGGCGACGACAGGCGTGTGGCGGCCCACGGCAGCGTCCCTCTCCCGGATCTCGGCCAGGGCCGCGAATCCATCCATCTCCGGCATCTGGCAGTCCATCAGCACCACGTCGTACTCGCGCTCCGAGCACATTTCGACGGCCTTGCGGCCGTTGGGGGCGACGTCCACCTCGAAGCCTTGCCGCGTAAGCAGGCGCGCCATCAGGCGCTGGTTGACCGCGTTGTCCTCGGCCAGCAGGGCTCGCCGCGCCGGCCGGATATGGTTGGAGCCCGCCGGCCGCGCGCTCCAAGCGCCGATCAGGGCGTCAGTCAACTGGGAAGGACGCAGCGGCTTGGCTACCCAGCCCGCGAATCCAAGGCCAAGGTAGCGTCCGGAATCGCCGCGCAAACCCAGGGGGGCCAGGATCAGCAGCCGTGCGGGCCCAGGAGCCGCGCGCTCATAGGAATCCCACCAGGTGTGATCGAGCAGGACCATATCGAACATTTCACCCGCTGCCTTGGCGGCTGCGAGCGCGGCCGCCATCTCCTCGGGCGTCTCGACGCTCTGGTAATGAGCCTCCCAGCGCGCCAGCGTCTCCTCCAGCGTCCGGCGGCTCAGCGGATGCGGATCGGCCACCAGAACCCGGGCGCCGGCCAGTGCGGCGACGGCCCGGATCGCGCCGGCGCCCTCCTCGCGCCTGGGCAAACGCAGCGTGAACCAAAACCTGGAGCCTTCGCCTGGCTTGCTTTCGAGGCCTATCTCGCCGCCCATGCGCTCCACCAGCTCCTTGCTGATCGCCAGACCGAGGCCGGTGCCACCGAAGCGCCGCGTGGTGGAGGCGTCGGCTTGCGTGAATTTGTGGAACAACTGGCGCTGCACGTCTTCGGCAATTCCGATCCCGGTGTCTTCGACGGTCACGCGAATCAGCGCCGAATCCGCGCCAAGCTCGGGCGAGTCCACTTGAATGAGCACGTGTCCCTGGGAGGTGAACTTCACCGCGTTGCTGGCCAGATTCATCAGCGCCTGGCGCACGCGCAGGCCGTCGCCGATCAACGTGCGGGGCACGCCGGGCGCCCAACGCAAGGCGAGCTCGATGCCCTTGGCGGCGGCGCGCGGCGCCAGCAGGTCCACCACTTCCGCCACCACCTCTTCCAGATCGAACGGCGCCGATTCGATCACCAGCTTGTCGGCCTCTATCTTTGAAAAATCGAGGATGTCGTTGAGAACCGTGAGCAGAGACTCGGCCGAATTGCGCGCCGTTTCGGCCAGCTCGCGCTGCTCCTCGTTAAGAGGCGTCTCCAAAAGTAGCGAAGTCATTCCCAGGACGCCATTCATGGGCGTGCGGATCTCATGGCTCATGTTGGCCAGAAATTCCGACTTGGCGCGGTTAGCCGAGGCGGCCGTGTTGAGCGCCTCGCCCAAAGCGGCGGTTCGCTCCGCCGCCAGAGCCGTCGCGCGACGCCCGGTGGACTGCAGACTCATCACCAGGCCGGCCAGTAGCAAAGCGAGTAGCGCCGTACTCCCGGCGGCCCACGCGGCCAGAGGATTGTTGATCGGGCTGAACCCGCCGAGCGAGCCATACAACCATCCGCCCAGAGCCCATCCGGCCACCAGCACGCCTCCCGGCAACACCAGACTGCCGGCGGCGCGAAATGCGCCGAGGGCCAGCGCCGTCAGAGGCACCGACAGCAGAAATATTTCCAGATCGTGCAGGTTCTCGTCCAGCGTTCCGCCGGTGAACGCGCCCATTCCCGCATTGGTTGCCCAAGCCGCCGCGGCGGCGATCGCCACGGCCGACAGGCGCGCGCCCAACGGCCCCAGCCAGGCCGTCGCGATCAGGATCATAGGAAACACGGCAAACAGGAACCGCGATGCGTCGCCGCGAAATAAGACCAAGTAGCAGCCGGTCGCGACCGCTGCCAGTAAAGCGGTCATGCGGAGAATCGGCGCCGGGCGCCAGTCGGCGAGGCGGGGCGGTATACAAGTCGCCAGCGACATCAGCGCGGGAGTCACCACCAGCATCCGAAGGGTGTCGCCGATCCACCAATGCCCCCAGATCAACCTCCAGTTGCCGGCGGGAATCACGCCGCCGAACCCGAGGGTAAACACGCCGATGAGCGTCGAAAAAAAGGGAGCGAGAAGCGCCGCGGCCAGAATCGCCACCAGGTCCTGAAAGTACTCCAGCTTTCGAATCCGCGATGCAACACGGAAAATCCAAACGCCGGCCAGCGACTCGAGTAAGCTGCCCGCCGCCATGCCCGCCGCCACCAGCGGCGCCGAGCCCGCCATGGCTTCGGCGGCAAATGCGGCGGCCAGAATGACGGGCCAGTACCGGACCCCGAGAATCAACAGTGCCGCCAGGTCCAGCCCCGACGCTGGCCACACCCGCGTGAAGTGCGGGTTTTGGCTCGCGAACACCAGGCCGAAGCGGGCCATTCCCAGATGAGCCGCCGCCAGCAGCACCGCCGCCACCGGATAGGGGACCCGCCGCAGCGCCGAGTCCCGAAAACTGTCCATACAACGATTATTAGCCGTAATTGCGCCTGATATGGGGGCAGGTTGACGCCAGCCCGGAAAAGGCGCATGATGAGGGCTGAGGGTACGGCTCCACATGTTCAGAATGCTTCCGCTCGCGCTCGCTCTCCTGGGGGCTGGGTCTGCCTGGTCGCAGTCGGTGATCTCGGCGCACTCCGGCGTGATCCATTACGTGGAGGGCCGGGTGACGGTGGACGGCAGCGCGGTGGAGCCGAAGTTCGCGGAGTTTCCCGACGTCAAGCCCGGACAGAGTCTGGCCGCCGAAGACGGCCGTGTGGAAGTCCTGCTCACGCCGGGAGTGTTTCTGCGGATGGCCGAAGACAGCTCCTTCCGGATGCTTTCAAACAAACTGGCCGATACGCGCGTGGAGATCCTCACCGGATCGGCGATGGTGGAGGTGGCTGAGCTGCTCGCCGGCAATGCCATCACGCTCCAGTTCCACGGCGCGCAGATCGCGCTGCTCAAGAAAGGCCTGTATCGGATCGATACGGATCCCGGCCGATTACGGGTGTACGAAGGCGAGGCGCGGGTGACCGCGGACTCTCAGACCGTCACCGCCAAGCGCGGGCGCGAGGTGGAGTTCGGAGTGGTCGTGGAGGCTCACGCGTTCGACGCCAAGTCCACCGACGCGTTCTACCGTTGGAGCGCGCGCCGCGCAGAGTACATCGCGCAGGCCAATGTTTCAGCGGCGAAATCCGCGCAGGATCATGGCTTCGGTTACTCCGGCAGCGGTTTCGCTCGCGGCAATTGGGCCTGGAACCCGTACTTCGGTTTGTTCACCTACCTTCCCGGAAACGGAATCTACTACAGTCCGTTCGGCTTCGCCTATTACAGCCCGGGCTTCGTCAACTACGTTTACGCGCCGGTGTACGCAGGCGGCTATCGCGGCCGGCCCTACAATCCCGGCGGGGTCGTGGCGGCGCCTCGCACCGGCCCGGCGGTTTCGGCGGGAAGCGCGATCTCCCCCGGCGGCGATCGCGCGGGCGTCGGCATCTCCTCGCCTGGGCGGGGCGGATTTGGCGGGCTTCGTGGAGGCGGCCCCACCGGAGGCAGTCCCGCCGGCGGCGGCGTTTCCGGTCGCGGCGGGCATCGCTAGTCTGTACTAGCCGTCACGAGATTCTTGATACACTACCCTAGAAACTACCCTTTCCAGGAGACAAACCATGTTGCGCATAAACGACGAAGCTCCCAATTTCACCGCTGAAACTTCGCAGGGCACGATCAACTTCCACGAATGGATCGGCAACGGCTGGGCCATCCTGTTCTCGCATCCCAAGGACTTCACGCCCGTCTGCACTACGGAACTGGGTTACATGGCCGGATTGCACCCGGAATTCGAGAAGCGCAATTGCAAGATCATCGGGCTCAGCGTGGACCCCGTGAGTAGTCACAGCAAGTGGAGCGTGGACATCGAAGAGACCCAGGGTCACAAGGTGAAATACCCCATGATCGGGGACCCGGAGCTCAAGGTGGCCAAGCTTTACGACATGCTGCCGGCCGACGCCGGCGATACTTCCGAAGGCCGGACCGCGGCCACCAACGCCACCGTGCGTACCGTGTTCGTGATCGGTCCCGACAAGAAGATCAAGCTGATGCTGAGCTATCCGATGAGCACCGGACGCAATTTCGACGAAGTGTTGCGAGT
>JBGPLI010000084.1:0-22019 GCA_041486445.1 Bryobacteraceae bacterium | reverse complement strand
GATTGTGCCCCGGACGTAGTTGAAGGTTGGTAGGCGGCGGTGGCGCCGGTTTCGATAGAATCCGGTTGCCAAACAAGACCCCCGAAAAGGAGCCAACCGCCGTGAAGAAAACGTATCATATTGTGACTCGCGCTGCCCGCGAGTCGGCCGCCGTCATCGAGCAGTTCTTCCAGAGCAACGGACAGATCCTGCTTCCCATCGTGAATCTGATCGAAAGTGCCAGCCAGGTGGTGGAAACCGTGCTGCACGAAATTCAAGTGCATTCTCTGGAGGCGATCCTGGTGCTGAGCGCCGAACAACTGGCCGGAGCGCGCACGCCCGGCAAGGCCAGCGGTGAGATCCGTCATCATGGATCGCAGGCGGGCCGCGTCCAGCTGGCAGATCGCAAGGTCAAGCTGAAGCGTCCGCGTCTGCGGCACAAGAGCGAAGGCGAGGTAAAGATTCCCGCGTATGAGGCGCTGCGCCAGGACCGCGGACTCAGCCAGCACATGCTGGGCGCGCTGCTGCGCGGCATTTCCACACGCGAATATCAGGAAGTCTTGCCGCAGATGGCGGCCACGGTGGGAGTGTCCAAGAGCGCCATCAGCCGGCAGGCCATCGAAGCCAGTGCCGAACAACTCCAGCAACTGCGGGAGCGGCGCTGGGACAAGATCGAGATTCTGGTGATTTATATCGATGGCCAACGGTTCGCCGAGCACCATATCCTCAGCACGGTGGGCGTGGATGTCGAGGGCCACAAGCACATCCTGGGCATTGAGGCCGGGGCGACCGAGAATGCCGCCGCCGTCAAAGGCTTGCTCACGGGCCTGCGGGATCGGGGTCTGCCGACCAACCGCAAGTACCTGTTCGTGATCGATGGCGCCAAAGCCTTACGAGCGGCCATCGAAGAAGTTTTCGGTGACGATCAACCGGTACAGCGTTGCCGCAATCACAAGTTGGACAACGTCATGAAGGAACTGCCGAAGGAACAACAACATCAAACTCGTAACCGGATGCGTGCCGCCTGGAAAGTAAGCACCGCCGAAGAAGGCGAAAAGCGGCTGGAGCAGTTGGCACGGTATCTGGAGCACGACTACGAATCGGCGGCGCGCAGCTTGCGGGAGGGGATCAAAGACATGTTCACCTTGCAGCGGCTGCAGATTCCCGCGTCGCTCCACAAATGCCTGGCTACCACCAACCTCATCGAAAGCCCCCACAGCGGCGTTCGGCGGCGTACCCATAACGTGAGCCGCTGGCGCGATTCCGCCATGGTGGAGCGCTGGGTAGCATCGGCTTGGCTGCTGACCGAAAAACATTTCCGCCGTATCGATGGTCACGCCAACCTGTGGGCCCTGGCTGCCATCCTGGATCGAAAAACTGAACCTTCCAGGAAGGAGAAAGTAGCGTAAGATGTACTCAGCCGCTCACCAACCTTCAACTACGTCCGGGGCACAATCGGACATGTGGCCCGCCAACCATCTCGGTTAGTCGCCAACTCGGAAATTTGGCACACGGCCAGAGACCGTAATACTGCCGTTCCCATCCTTCTCAAGAACTCGATTCCCCATCCCGTCAACCACTTCGCGATTTCGTCCGCCCTGCAATTTTCCGCGATGCCTTATGTTTTAGTCAAGGAGTTCGATGCGCTCTCTTATCGGAGGGCTGAACCGACCAGGAGCGGTTTTCTAGATAAACTGTTGCGGGTCTGCGTGCGATGAGTGTCCGCCGGTACAAGACCGGTGCCTCTCCGTTGCGGCTTAAGAAACGGAACCTCCGCCGTGAGGTGCTAACCGGCTCGGGGAGCTCCCTAAAATTTACTTCCGCGCTCTCGAAGTGTGTTCGGCCGTCGGATGGCCGCACTCAGGCGATCGTTATTTGCCCACCATGTGCTCGGGGTCGCGGTTGTTCTCGGTGCAGATGAACTCGCTGATTTCGGCCTGCGCCAGATCCGACATCCGTTTCATCGTCCACGGTTTCGCCAGCGTCTCCGGATCGGTCACCGTGATCTCAGTCTCCAGGTGGCCCAGGTCGGGACGCCGGTAGCGCTCGACGATGTGCAGCTTGTCGGTATGCGGGTGGCTCCCCTGATCGAGCCAAACCTGATCGATGAACCCCACCCGGTCGACCACCAGCGTGTCGCCGTCCCAGCTCCCGATCGAATGCCCGTACCAGGCCGGGTTCGGATCGCTCGGATGGCCGCGCCCATCGATATAGATCTGATTGAAACCCGGGCTCGCGTCGTCGTTAATCACCACCAGAAACGCCTTGCTCTGCACCAGCTCATACAGAGGACCCACTCTGGTTAGAGCGGGCGGCAGGCAGTGGGCCTGCGGGCTGTCCTTGTTGTTGTTGTCCGTGCGCTGCTTGGCGACCTTCTCCGCCCACGGAAGCCATTCCGGCTTGCCGGGGTCGACGTCCACGGCGCGCCACCACACTCCCGAAAGATCGGGCTTGCCATCCCCGGTTCTGGGCGTTGGCCCGGAGGGTGGTTTATGCATCGCGGCGTTGGCGACGGCCGCGGTCGGATCCTCTCCCAGCGTGCTCAACTGCGTGCCTTCCTGCAGATGAATGTCGAGACGCAGAGTCTTCGCGGCCTCAACGGTGACGTCCCTCTGTTGAAACTGCCGCAACCCCTGAATGGCGACGGTGACGTCGTACTTGCCGGCCGGCAGATCCGCCAGAGTATAAGCGCCCGTTTTCGAGCTGGTCGCCTTGTAGACGGTTCCGGTCGCGACGTTCTTAGCCTGGATCGGAGCGTTCGCGTGAACGCCGCTCACCGGCTCCTGGACCGTGCCCTCGATCGCGCCGCGATCGCTCTGGCCGAGCGCCGTCCATGTGAGCAAAACAAAGCAGAGTGCTGATGCGCGCATACTTTTCTAGCCTACCAAAAGCAGCGGCCGAAGCTCCCGGACGTTCTTCACGTTCTCGAGATCCAGGACCTTCTCGATCAGCTTCGCGCTCGCCGGCGCGCCCATAACCGGCGCGATCAGGTCGCGGCTCTTCGCGACGACTTCGTCGCGGGTCATCGGATTCTCCGCGGTGCCCCGGACGTGGACCACGTGCTCCTTCAGTTGCTCGCCGCCCACCAGCGTAACCTCCACGATGGACTGGCGCTGTTCGCTGTCGGGCTCGATGTCTTTGTCGAAGATGAGTTGTACTTTCGCCTTCTGCTTGAGCACCGCCGGGTCCTGCATGCGCGGCTTGTCATGCGCGGCCGCAAAGGAGGCGGTCTTGTCGATCAGCATCACCGCCAGCATGTGCTGTACGTTGATATCTGGCATTTCGCGGTTGTTCACCACCGACCCCATGGTCGGGCCCAGCCGCACGATCACTCTCTGCACCTGGTCCGCCTCGAAAGGACGCCGCTTGAGCAGGATCTGGAGGGCGTCCAGCGCGGCCTGGGCGGGCCCGCCTACCGTCCACTTCTTGATGTTGGTCCGAGTGATCTCGTAACGCTCGCCGAGCTTGTCGATGATCTTCGCCGCATCAGCCTTCGGCGTGGTTGCCAGCAGAAAATTGTCCGATCCCGACAGCACATCGTCAACGCCCGTCGCGCCCGATTCGACCAGCAGCGCGGCGGTGAGGCCGTCGCGCGCCGGCATTCCCGCAAACACGAACGCCTTCTCGATGTGCTCGGTATCGCGCTGCCACGCCGCGATCCCGGAGGCCTGCTGCGCCGCGTAATCCATCACCCAGCGCATCTTCTGCGCGTTCAGGCCCATCATCGAGCCCGCCGCGGCCGCCGCCCCGAACACGCCGCTGATGCTGTGGATGCTCTTGTGCGCGTCGTAGTTCAGCAACTGCCCGCCCAGCGCCGCCGCCACGCGATTCGCCAGGTCGTAGCCGAGCGTCACCGCGCGCACGAACCGCATTCCATCGCTGCCGAGTTGCTCGCCCGCCGCGAGCGCCGCCGGCGCCACCGCCGAGCCGGGATGCGTGCCCACCGGAGCGTAATCGTCGGTCTCGTCGGAGTGCGCGAGCATGCCGTTGGCGAAGGCCGCGTCGATCGCGCCGCACACGACGTTCGATCCGGCGACAGTGGCCACCTTGTCGCCGCCACGGGCGCGCGCAAACTGGATCGCCACCTTTCCGGGTTGCAACTGCGAGCCGGAAATGATGGCCGCGAACGTATCGAGGATGTGATGCTTCGCCTTCTCGAGCACTTCGGCCGGAAGCGCGCGCCCCTGCGCCTCGCTCATGTACGTGCTGAGCCTGGCCATGGTGGGGCCGATCGGTTCCGCGGCGACAGCTCGCCCGCTTCGAAACGACGCGGCCGCAACGCCGGCTTTGATCCAGTCGCGCCGCGTCATTGATGGTGACCCTCCCACGCTTTCGTCAAAATCGGTTTCACCACCGCGGCGAACTCCGCGTACGCTGTCGAGTCGGGGCGGAAGTGAAGCTCGTCGGGAAGAAACAGCTCCTCGCGCACGTTGCCATTTTTGCCGAACAGCACGGGGTTGAGGTCGATGAATCCGAGATTCTTGGCCTGGTGGCTGTAGCGCTCCATTTCCCGGTTGACGGCCTCTACCACGTCCCAGCGGTCTCTTTTGTCCGGCGCCTTTTGGATCGCCGTGTAGTAGACGAAAGTGTCGGGGAGCCGCTCGCCCACGATTTTCAAGAATTGCTTGGTGCGGGCGAGGATCGCTCCGGCCGATTCGCCCCCGCCTACGTCATTGCTGCCGCAGTAGTAGACGATGATGCGCGGCTTGTACGGAAACACCAGTTGATCCGCGCGGTCGATCATGTCCTGGGTGACCGAGCCGCCAAACGCCCGGTTGAAGACCGGCAGAGGGGCCATCTGTTCGCTGAGATGGGTCCAGAAGCGGAAGATGCTGCTGCCGATGAACAGAATTCCCTCGCGCGGCGGCGGGTTGGTCCTCTCGCGGACGAGCATCTGCTGGATCTCGCCCTGAAAGCGAAAGCTCTGCGCGCAAAGCCCCACAGGGACCGACAGAACGGCGGCGAGGAGAGTCGCGCACCGCAACGAGCGATGAATATTCATAACGGATATGCTACATCAATCGTCGTATAATCAGCTTGGAGGGAGCCGTCATGCCTACCCGAAACGTCAATTTGACGGACGAGCTTGACCGTTTCATAGCGGAGAAGGTCGAGAGCGGACGTTATGAAAACGCGAGTGACGTTGTACGCGCGGCGCTGCGCATCCTGGAGCGCGAGGAGCAGCAGTACGAAGCGAAGCTCGCCGCGCTGCGCGCCGCGATTGACGAAGGCGACGCCAGCGGTGTCGCCCAAGGCGACCCATTCGTGCGCGTCCGGGAAGAACTCAATCTTTCCACCGCTCCGCGCTAGCCTGTGGCTGCGCTTCGTTTCTCCCGGCGTGCTGAAGCCGACCTGCTCAGCATCGCAGGCCATACTGTTCGCACCTGGGGTGAAGAACAGACCGTCCGTTACCTCGACGATCTCGAGGCCTGTTGCCGGATGCTAGCCGAGAATCCCGCATTGGGCCGGGCGTGTGATCCTGTTCGTCCTGGCCTGCGTCGCATGGAACGCGGCCGGCACGTTGTGTTCTACCGGCAGGACGCCGGAGGCATTGTGGTGTCCCGCATCCTCCACCAGCGCATGCTTCCCGAAAGGCACGCGACCGGCGATGAAGATGATGGGCCGTAGCCGAGCTTACTCGCCCTTATCCTGGGCGAGCGGCGGCGGCAAGGGCCGCGCACCGCAACGAGCGGCAATCAATCTTCGGTAGTGGGTCAAGTGGCTATGTTCTCCGGTCGCAGTTCGCGCGGTAGAGTATCCGGGTCTAGTGTGCGAATCGCCAAAGCCCAATCAACAGGCCATTCAATAGCTCGTGGTCCGGCTAAGGTCAAAATAGCGCTACTGAAAAGGTCTCCGCGCGCGCTCACGCAGGATCTCCAGCTCCGCCACCGTTTCGAGATCCCGGAGACGTCCGGTGGCCCGCTTCGCGAGAATCAAGTCATCCAACGCGACGACCTTGCAACGAATGCCGAAGACGTCGACCGCGATCGAGTGCGCCGCGAGGTCGTCGTAGCCTCCCGCTCCCGAGATCTCCCCGAAGAGGTCGAGCCAGCCCAGATCGGTAACTAACGTAAAGTTCGGACCGGCGCGGAGTGTTTCAAAATCGAGACGGAAGGGCAGTTTCGGCGGCGCACCGCGCAAGTACGGGTGATACGGCGCCAGAGTAGCGGCGATCTTGCGCAGGTTTTCGTCCTGGCGGGCGTAGACGATATCCAGATCCTGAGTGGAGCGGGGGGAGCCGTGCGCGGCGGCAGCGACCCCGCCGACTACTACAAAATCCACTCCCCCGGATGCGAGAACCCGAAGCAGTTCACCGAACCGCGTCACGTCGGCGCTCCGTGGCGTCGCGAAGCTCTTCGCGGAACCGCTCGAACTCCTCCAAAGCCCGAATGCGCTCCTCCACGGTTCTCTGGAGCGCAGCGTCAATGAGGGTGACATCCACGTCGCGCTTGTAGAGGTCGATAATGTCGTCTATCGAGCTTCTCGGTAGACTCCGCGTGCTCATCACTGCGTGCCCTTGTCGCGCGCGCGGCCGCCGTTGAGGATGTTCGTCATGGCTTGATTGCCCTCATGGCAGGCGTACTCGTAGAGCTGATAATCGGTCTCCCGGCTCAGAGGGATCATGACTTTCCACGGCTTGGTATAGTTGGCCGGATCGTTGATCGTGACTTCGTAGTTGATCGTATCCGCGTCCACGCGCGTGTAGCGCTCCACCACGTGCAACGCCGGGCTCTGCGGAATGCCCTTGATCCGTCCAGTGGCCGCGCTGGTTCCGATCATGCCCTTGCCGTTGTAGTTGATCGTATCCACCACCAGCGCGTTGCCTTCCCAGTGGCCCACCGAATCTCCGTTCCACTGGCGGAGGTTTTGCGGCAGGTGCCCGCGCCCGTCCACCGGAATGATCTGCGCCTCATGAATCATCTCGTGGAGAATGACGACGAAGCCGGGCGTTTGCACGATCTGGTACGCGTTGTTGTATCCGGCGGGGAACATGCCGGCCGGCACGCCGCGCGTGATGCAGCGGTCCCACACGCTCATGTACTGGTAGGAATCGGAGTTGTGCGCGGAGTTGTAGTCCCGCTTGGCCTCGGCGGCCGGCGTCAGAGGCACTCTTCCATCCGGCGGATCCACCACCAGCGAAGTCTGCCGCGTCTTGACCACCTTGGTTCCGCCGTCGAACCAGACCTGGTTGTAGGCGCCGACGTCGCCCGGCTGCGGCGGCTTGTCGACGCGATTCTCCGCCGCTCGCTGCTCGAGCTGAGCCGCTTCGTCTTCGGTGAGCACCGGCTTCCCGGCAAGCTCGCGGGGACGCTCGAAAGGCGTAATGGTGGCGCCGGTCCAGACTCCCTGGAGGTCCGGCTGGCCGTCCGGCGTGCGCCCTGGAGTCCAAACCGTCTTCTTCACTGCGGTCTTCTGGGTTTGGCCAGCCACGGGCGCCAACGACAGGACCGCGATCGCCAGGCAAACAGAAAATCGATGGCTCATTTAGAAACCTTCCTTTTTACTTGGCCAGTATACCGGAAACAGCGACGGGCCGAGCAGCCGCAGCAGGCTGCGTCCCAATTCCAGGCTCTGGCGCAGGCGGGTTTTCGCTCCCCGCGCGCCGATGACGATGGCTCCCTCCAGGCATAGCGTGGCGAACCCATGGACCACCGACCAGGCCAGCAGGCAGCGTTCGCGCAACGTCGATTCGTCGATGGCGCCGGCCGCGGCTTCGCATTCGCGGATCGCGTCTTCAAGCACCCGAAACGCCGCGCGAGTGGCCGCCCGGTAATCCGGGTCGCGCTCATTCAGCCGCTCGGCGCGGAACATCACGCGGAAATGCTCGGGATTCCGCAGAGCGAATTCGAGATACCCCTCGCCGACCGCAGCGGCCCGCCGTGCGGGATTCCCGCTCGCATCCCGGCGCGCTTCCATGTGCGCCTTGAGCCGCGTGAACCCTTCGACCGCGAACGCCGTCAGCATTCCGGTCTTATCTCCAAAATGATGCGCGGGAGCCGACCAGGACGCGCCGGCCCGGCGTGCGCATTCCCTCAGCGACAACTGCTCGATTCCTTTTTCGGCGACCATTTCGGCCACCGCGCGCAGCAGCGCCGGCCGGAGCGCACCGTGGTGATACGGTTTGTTTGCCATGCTGGCTTCAGGGTAGCACGCCTATCTTGACAGCGCCACAATCTAATCTTGACAATGTCATAATCGCGGCGTAGTATGAGTGTGGAGGATGAGGATGACCCCCTACGACGCTATCGTGATCGGCTCAGGCATGGGCGGGCTGACCGTGGCCGCGGTCATGGCCCGCTTGAAGGGCTGGCGCGTCCTGGTTCTGGAGCGTCACTTCCGCGCCGGCGGCTTCACCCACACCTTCAGGCGTCCGGGCGGCTGGGAGTGGGACGTCGGCCTGCACTACGTGGGAGGCATGGAGCCGGGCGGCATGGGCCGGCGGCTGTTCGATTTCGTCAGCGCCGGCGGCGTCCGCTGGAATCCGATGCCGGACTCCTATGAGCGTTTCGTCTACCCGGACTTCGAGTTCTCCGTGCCGAAAGGAGAGGAAAACTACGCCGCCGCGCTTGCCCGCATGTTTCCGGGCGAATCCGCGGCGATCGCACGGTACTTTCGCGATCTGCACAGCGCCATGGGTTATTTCCAGCGCCACGTGATGGCCGCCTCGATGCCCCGTCCGCTCGGTGCGGCTCTGCGCTGGTTCAACGGATTCGGATCGAAGACGGCACTGATGACCACCGCCGAATATCTCGACAGCCATTTTCGCGACCCCCGGCTCAAGGCGCTGCTGGCTTCGCAATGGCTCGATTATGGTCTTCCTCCTGCCGCGAGCGCCTTCGCCACGCACGCCCTGATCGCCACCCATTATTTGAACGGCGCGTCGTATCCCGAGGGCGGCGCCGGAACTATCGCGGAGGCCGCCGCGCGGGTGATCCGCGATGCCGGCGGCGTGGTTCTCGTGAATCACGAGGTCCGCCGCATCCTGACCGAAGGCGGCCGTGCGGTGGGCGTCGAGGTCATGCATCAGCAGGGCAAAGGCGGGCAGATGGTCCGCTTCGACGCTCCGGTGGTGATTTCGGACGCGGGCGCATGGACCACTTTCAAGCATCTGCTGCCGGAGAGCGTGCCGATTCCCTTCCGGAGCGAGCTCGAATCCGCGCCCGACGGTTTCACGGTGGCGACGCTCTATCTGGGGTTCAAGCGCGATCCCCGCGAGCTCGGATTTCACGGCGAAAATCATTGGATCTTCGGCGGCCTGAATCACGATGCCATGTTCGCCCATCAGGACGATCTGCTCGAGGGAACGGCGCACGGCTGCTACCTGTCATTCCCCTCGCTCAAAGATCCGCGCGCCACGCACCACACCGCCGAGATTATCGCGCCGGTCTCTTACGCCGCGCTGCGGCAATACCGGGATGAGCCATGGAGGCGGCGCTCCCGTCCCTATCAGGACTTGAAACACACGATCACGCGAGGGCTGCTCGACCTGGTGGAGCAGCACCATCCCGGATTCAGTGCTCTGGTCGAGTACAAGGAGCTATCGACGCCGCTCACCGTCGAGCACTTCACCAGCCATCGGCGGGGCGCGATTTACGGTTTTCCCGCGACGCCGGACCGCTACCGGAAGCCGTGGCTGGCGCCGGAGACTCCGGTGCGCAATCTGTATCTGACCGGCGCCGACGCGGGCAGCCTCGGCATCATGGGCGCGATGATGGGAGGCGTCTCGACGGCCGCGCGGCTGCTGGGGCCGCTGGGATTTTTCAAGATCGTCGCCGCGGCGTCGCGGGAGTGCCGGCCGGCGCCAGTGGTTACAGCCCCGCCCAGATATCCGCCAGATCCAACTCGAACCCCGCCACGGGCCCTTCTCCCGCAATCTTAAGAATGCCGGTCCGCGTCCCGGCTCCCTTCTGACCCGCCCGGTAGACGTAAACCGTTTTTTCATCTCCGTGAATCAGCCAGGCAAGCTCCGCGCCGTCCCGAATCCACTCCTCCATCTTTTCCTGAGCGGCCGGCAGGCGATCGCTGGGCGACATCACTTCGATGAGGAACTCAGGGCACAGCGGCAGGAATCTCCGCCTCTGCTCTTTTGAAAGCCGCGAGAGCCCGGCGTTCGAGACCCAGGCTGCATCCGGCGACAGGGCGGCGCCAGTCGGCAGGATGAACTCGGCGCTTGCGTCAGATGCTTTGCCGCGGCCATCCCGCTTTGCCCAGTCGCGTAACTGTGCAAAAGCATCTCCGCTCCGATAGCTCGATTCGTATCCCGCTGGTGGAACGATGATAATCTCTCCTTGCGCGGTTCGCTCGAGTCGCAGATCGGCGTTCGCCATGCAGAACGCGTAATACTCGTCATCGTTCATCCGCAGTTCCGGATTCAAGGTAAGTTTGGCGGGGAGCGCCTGCTCGGGAAGGATGACCCGCATATTCTTAGCATAACGGGATTCAGCCAGCCGGGCCCCGCCAGCATCAAGCGCAGGCAGCCGCCAGCTTCTCCAGCGCCTCCCCTGCCAGCCGGTACTTGGTCCAGTCGTCCATCGCCACGGCGCCCAGCCTCTTATAAAACTGGATAGAGGGCTCGTTCCAATCGAGCACGTCCCACTCCAGGCGGCCGCAGCCCCGCTCGGCCGCGATTCTCGCCAGCCGCGCCAGCAGCGCGAACCCGATTCCCTTGGCGCGGAGGTGTGGTTTCACGTACAGGTCCTCCAGGTAGAGTCCGGCCTGGGCAAGAAACGTGGAATAGTTCGGGAAGAACAGGGCAAACCCGGCGCACTCCCCCTCATAGTGAGCCAGCAGCACCTCGCCAACGGGCCGGGGGCCGAACAGCGACCGGCGAAGTTTCTCCTCGGTCGCGGTCACCACATGCGAGAGTTTTTCGTATTCGGCAAGCGCGCAAATCATTTCCAGGATCACGGGCGTGTCTGCGTCCGTCGCGGGGACGATCTGGATGGCCGGCATGCTCCTTCAAGTGTACGTGTATCATGGAAACGTGAAACCGGTCCTCTTGATTCTGCTTGCCTCGGGCCTGGCGCTTGCCCAGCATCCCGCCTCACGAATACCGCAGGTCAAATTCACCGACACCACGCTCGACAACGGCCTGCGCGTCATCGTCTCCGAAGATCACTATGCACCCATTTACGCCATCGCCGTGAGCTACAAGGTCGGCTCGCGCGACGAGCGCAAGGGCCGTACCGGCTTCGCCCACCTGTTCGAGCACATGATGTTCAAGGGTTCCCAGAACGTCGGACCCGGCGAGCTGGACTACCTCATCTACACCAACGGCGGCAATCTGAACGGCACCACCAACACCGACCGCACCCTGTATTTCGAGGTCCTGCCGAAGAACCAGCTCGACCTCGGCCTGTTCCTCGAAGCCGACCGCATGCGCGGGCTCGTCATCACGCAGGAGAATCTCGAGAACCAGCGGCAGGCCGTCAAGGAGGAGCGCCGTCTCCGCGTCGATAATCAACCCTACGGCCCCTCCGAGGAGAGGCTGGAAGAGCTGATCTACGACAACTTCGCCTATCATCATTCGGTGATCGGATCGATGGAGGATCTCGACGCCGCCTCGATCGACGACGTCAAGCAGTTCTTTAAAACCTACTACGCGCCCAACAACGCCGTGCTCGCGCTGGCCGGCGATCTCGACACCAAAGAGACGCTGGCCAAGGTGAAGAAGTACTTCGGCACGATTCCCCGCCAGGAACCGCCCAGGCCCGTCGATCTGACAGAACCGGCGAAAACGCAGGAGCGCCGCGAGAAGATCGACGATAAGCTGGCGCGGCTGGCGCGGCTCGACATCGCTTTCCGGATTCCCGAGGCCAACCAGTCCGATACGCGCGCGCTGGTGGTGGCCGCCTCGATCCTCGGAGGCGGGGGCGGGCGTTTCGGAGGCGGTAACAACGACTCGCGCCTGTATCAGCTCCTGGTCCGCGATAAAGAGGTTGCGGTGCAGGTGGTGGCTGCGACCGACCGGCGAGCCGGTCCGGGGATGCTGCAGATCGAGGCGACCATCCGGCCGGGCAAGAGTCCCGCGGAAGTGGAGAGCCTCATTTCGGAAGAAATCGCCAAGCTGCATTCCGAGCCGGTGAGCCAGAAAGAGCTCGACCGCGCGCGGCTCAGCCTGCGGCGCAACGCGGTTTTGCGGATGAGCGTTCTCGGTCGCGCCCAGGCTCTGGCCGACGGCGCCGCGCTCTACAACGATCCCAATCGCATCAACACGGAGCTCGACCTCGAGGGCGCGATCAACGCCGCCGCTATTCAGAAGGCCGTGAAAACCTACCTGGTCGCCTCCAATCGCGTGGTCGTCGAGACCTCGCCCGGCGCCGCGGCCGGATCCCGGGCGCCGCGGCCATGAACAGACTCCTGCTGATTTGTCTCGCGGCGGCGAGCGTCGCTGCCGCACAGGAGCCCGGGTCGATCCGCGGCACGGTCCGGTTGAACCGCGCGCCGGTATCGAACGAAGTGCTGCGGGTCAAGCTGCCGCGGCCGGCCGAGCGAAGGCTCTCGAACGGTCTCCGGCTGCTGGTGGTGGAGAACCACCGCGAGCCGTTCCTCGCGCTGACCATCCAGCTTCCCTCCTCGCCCTTGCGCGATCCGGCGGGATTGCCCGGCGTGGCCGACGCGACCGCCGCGATGATGCAGCTCGGCACCACGACGCGTTCGGCGCACCAGATCGCCGACGCCCTGGCCGATATTGGCGCGACGCTGAACATCGGCAGGGGCGGCCCCCCCGGATTCGGAGGCGGCGCGGCGGCGGGCGTCACCCGCGACATCACGCTCACCTCGCTGACGGAAAATTTCGACGCCGCTCTGGCGATCCTCGCCGACATCGTTCTCCATCCCACGTTTCCGGCGGATGAGTTCGACAAGTGGAGGGCGCGCGAGCGCGCCGCCATCGAGCAGAGCAAGAGTTCGCCCAACACGCTCGCCAACGAGCTGATGTTCAAGGTGCTCTACTCCGGCGACGCGCGCCAGTTCACGCGTGCGAGCGTCGAGTCGCTGGGCAAGATCGCGCGCGAGGATCTGCTTGATCACTACAAGCGCTTCTACGCGCCATCGGGCCAACTGGCGGGAATCGCCGGCGACATTACGCCGCGCGATGCGGCCGCGAAACTCGAAAAAGCGCTGTCGGCCTGGAAGGGCGGACCCGTCGAGCGCGTGTCGCTGCCTGTGAATCCGCCCATCGCAGAAAAGAAAGTTTACCTGATCCCGCGGCCGGGCTCGGTGCAGACCTATCTGGCGCTGGCCAATCGCGCGATCAACCGCACCGATCCGGACTACATCGCCGTCATGGTGATGAACCAGGTGCTGGGAGGGGGGCCGGCCGGGCGGCTGTTCCGCATCATCCGCGAGGAAAAAGGATACACCTACGGCGTCAACTCGGCCTTCAACGTCGCTCGGGATCTGAACCATTTCGTCTCGGCGATGTCGGTTCGGACCGAAGTGACCGAGCCCGCGCTCGCCGATCTGCTCAAGGAGTTTCGCGAGATTCGCGAAGCAGCCGTTCCGAAGGACGAGCTCGACGCCGCCAAACGCGCTCTGGCGGCGGGCTTCGCCCTGCGGCTGGAGAACCCGGCGAACGTGCTGGCGCGCTGGATGGAGCAACGGGAATTCGGCCTGCCCGAGGATTATTGGGACACCTACACCGACAGGGTCGCGGCCATCACGGCCGAGGAAGTGCAGCGCGTCGCAAAAAAGTACGTGCCCTACGATGACGTGCAGATCATCGCGGTCGGCGACGCGTCGAAAATCGGAGAGCTGGTCAAGAAGTTCGGTCCGGTTGAGGAGATTGCATCCGATTCGAATTAAGAACCCGAGTCCGCTTGCTGACGCGCGCGGTCCAGTAAAGAGCTGGGCACGTTTTCTACTGAAGAGGGTTTTCGGCAAGGGTGACCGGAAGGTCGCCGCTGTCTTCGGCTTTACTCCCACAACCTGTCACGCAGCGGTGGTTCACCTTCGCAAGGGCGCGCCCGATGTGCCGGTGTGGCTGTTTTCGAAGGTGCCGCCTCTGCCTGAAACCGCTGCGCTGTGTGAGCGGGTGGAGGTTCGCCGGAGTTCGCTCTTACTGCTGCTCCGCGCGGAACTTCAGCTGTGGCCGCGCTGGGTGGCCATCAGCGTAGGCACTTGGACCGGCCAGCGTGGCAAATGGCCCCTGAAACTGGCGCCGTTTCTAATTCCGCCATTCCGGGCGCTGGTGCTCAATGAGAACGCGGATTTTTTCGCGGCCACGCCGGTGGCGATCCTGCAACACTGGACCCGCCGCCTCCGCGATGCGGTGCACTCCCGTTGGTGCCGGGTGAAGGATGTGGGCATCGGTCTCGGCCAGCTCGGCCTGGCGTTTTTGCGGCGCATCCCTTTCTACGCCCTGTTCGTGCTCACGGCCCTGCTGCGGTTGCTTTCCTTTCCGCACCGGCGAGTGTTTCAGTGGCTTCATGGCACCGGCGCGTTGGCGGTTCGCTCGAAGGCCGCAGCCGGGGCCGGGCTGGTCCGGTTTCGCCAAAACAAACCGCAGTGGGACGCCGCGGAGCTGGAGCGTTTTGCCCGTGCCAGCGACGCGCGCTGGATCGTCTGGCAGAGAGGGAGCGTGGGCGAGCCGCGGGAAGACGCGTTCCAGCTCTTCGATGACGAGCGTACCTTCGCGGTCACAAAGCAATCCCACGTGCGCGGGTGGGAGCCGATGCTGCTTCCCCTCGCGCCGTTCCGGACTCTGCAGCCGGGCGAGGCGAGCCAGGTGCTGGCTCCTCTCTCGGGATCGATTTTGGTGGACCGGGAGAAACTTCTCGCGCTGGGCATCCCGCGCTGCTCCCTGGCCGAAACCGCGTGGATGCTGCTTTTCTGGAAGGCCGCCGCCGCGGGCTGGCGTTGCTACAGCCTGGGGCAAAGCGCACCACTAAAGGAACAGCCGGACCTCCCGATGCAGAACACCGACTTTCTGCTGCGGGTTCTGTGGGAGGCGGCGTTGCGGCATCTGGGCCCCCGCGAGCCGGATCTCTCGCGCGGCAACATCGCGTTCCGGGCGGCCCATCGGCTCCGGGCAATTTCCGGCGGGGAGCGCCCGCGCGTGCTGCTGGTCTCGCCTTTCGTGCCCTATCCGCTCTCGCATGGCGGTGCCGTCCGGATTTATAATCTGTGCCGCGCCTTGGCGGATCGCGTCGATTTTTCGCTCGTGGCCCGGCGCGAGCAGCATGACGTGATTCACTACGAGAAGCTCGAGGAGATCTTTCGCGAAGTTCACGTCGTCGATTTCGATGAACCCACCTTGCGCGATGAGCGGCTTCCGGAGCAGGTGCGGCGGCACCAGTCCCGCGCCCTGCGGGCGCTCATCGGCGAACTCGCGCGCCGATGGAAGCCGGACCTGCTGCAAATCGAGTACACGCACATGGCGGCGTTCCGCGACGCCGCTCCCGGCGTGCCGGCCATCCTGGTGGAGCACGATCTCACCTTCAGCCTGTACCGTCAATTGGCCCGGAACGACCCGGGCGCGCGCCCCGGGTACGAACGCTGGCTCGAATTCGAGCGGCGGTGGCTGGAAGCCTACGACGGCGTCTGGGCGGTTTCCGAAGACGACCGCCAGGCCGCCATCCGCGAAGGCCGCCGCGAGGCCGATCGCACGTTCACCATCGCCAATGGCGTGGACATCGGCCGGTTCACACCGGGAGAGGAACCGACGCCGGCGCCGGAAATCCTGTATGTGGGCTCCTTCCGCCATCTGCCCAACATTTTGGGGTTCGAGAAACTGCGCGACCAGTTGATGTCGCGCGTGTGGAGCAGGCATCCCGAGGTCCGGCTGCGCGTCGTGGCGGGTCCTCAGCACGAACAGTTCTGGTACAAGCTCGGGCGCAAGAGCTCGCTCGCGGGATTGGATCCGAGAATCGAGGTCCTGGGGTTCGTCGAGGACATGCGGCCTCTGTACGCGAGGGCGACGGTGGTGGTGGTGCCGCTGGAAGTTTCGGCCGGCACCAATATCAAGGTCTTGGAGGCGATGGCTTGCGGCAAGGCTGTGGTGACCACGCCTGTGGGCTGCGCCGGCCTCGGACTCCTGGACGGGCAGGAAGTCTTGATCCGCGAGGACTGGCCGGAGTTCGCCGAGGCGGTGTGCGACCTGGTGAGCGATGCCGCGCTGCGATCCCGGATGGCCGCGCGGGCGCGCCGGACCGCCGAGGAACGTTTTAGCTGGACGGCGATCGCCCAAGACGCGTATCTGAGTTACCAGATGCTGATCACTTCGAATTTGGAGTCGTCCCGCTCCAGACCTTGATGTGGCCCTCGGTGACGTCCTTGTTGTTTTCCTCGCAGGCGTATTCCATGATTTCCCAGTCGGGCCGCAGTGTGAACGTTCGCACGTTCTTGAGCGGCTTGCTGTAGTAGAGCGGGTCGTCGATGGTGATCTCGAGGCTGATGTGGCCGGCGTCGGTGCGGCGGTAGCGTTCGATGATGTGCATCTGTTCGCTGTGCGGATGGCCGATGGTGTCGAGCCTGGTCTTGTCGTTGACGGCGATGGTGTCGATCACCAGCGTGTCGCCGTCCCACTTGCCCACCGAGTTGCCGTCCCAGGTGGGATCGGGGTGTTGGGGATGCGGCCGGCCGTCGGTGGGGACCACGTGAAACCAGGTATTTTGCTCATAAAGAAACGCAATATATTTTGGATTTTGGACGATCTGCATGGGATGCGGAGAATTGATGTCACGCAATACCCCGAAGGGTAGGCAATTTCCCGTATAATCGCCCTGCGAGGCGTCGTAGGTTTGCCATTTCGCGAGGCCCAGCGGCGTAAACGGAAGCTCGCCGGCGCCCTGCTGGCCGTTGCCATTCTTGGTCACGTCGGGAACGTAGGGATGGTCCCAGACGCCGCTCAAATCGGGCTTGCCGTCGAGCAATCGCGGAGCGGGACCCGTGGGAACTCCGACTTTCTTTTCGAGTTCCTGCGAAATCACTCCCCGGACCTGGGGCGTGAGGATGTCCTGGTCCTGCTTCCGCTCCTGGCTCTGGGCGAACACCAGCGTCACGGAACAGGCGGCGACCGCGGCGATGGAACGGCAGCGCATCATTCTTGGCCTCCTTATGTTGTACGGTGGTCATGCTACTGCGGGCGGCTTTGTCGTGTCAAGCTGAGCTGGCTGGCTATCAGAGTAGTTAACTTGACAACACCGAGAGGTGCCAGTAACATCGCCCCGAGGGTCTGTGAAGCGAGTTTCCTTGTTTGCAATGTTGTTGGTTGCCGTGCTGGCCGTCTGCACGGGTCAGAACCAGACGCCAAACCTCGCCGATCTGACGAAAAGAGCCCAGGAGGGCGACGCCGCTTCGCAGGTCTCGCTCGGAGAAATGTACCGACTGGGACACCTGGTGAAGGAAGATCCCGTCGAAGCGTTGCACTGGTACCGGCTGGCCGCGATGCAGGGCTCCGCCGCGGCTGAATACGCGCTCGCCGACATGCTCCATGCCGGGGAAGGGACTCGGCGCGACGACAAGGAGGCCGCGATCTGGTACGCCTATGCCGCCGAGCAAAGCGTGCCGGAAGCCGAGTTCAGCCTGGCGATGATGTGGGAAAACGGCTGGGGCTTCGCGCGGGATTACGGAGAAGCGTTCCGCTGGTACCGGATCGCGGCCGGGCATGGGAAAACCGAAGCCGAGCTCAAATTAGGACTCATGTATGCCAAGGGCCAGGGCGTCGATCAGGATCATAAAGAGGCGATGCGCTGGTTCAAGCAGGCTTCCGAACATCGCGGCGAGGCCCAGGCCGAGTTCAATATAGGTGCGCTGTACGACAACGGCCAGGGCGTTCCTCAGGATTATCAGGAAGCGGTGCGCTGGTACAGAATCGCGGCGGACAAGGGCTGGCCGGAAGCCGAGTTCAACCTGGGGCTCATGTACGCCAAGGGCCAGGGCGTCGCGCTGGATTACAAAGAGGCCGTGCATTGGTATCAACTGGCCGCAGCCCAGGGCCTGGCGAACGCGGAATATAACCTGGGAGCGATGTATGCGAGCGGCCAGGGCATCGCGCAGGATTACAAGGAAGCCGCGCGCTGGTATGAACTGGCGGCCGAGCAGGGCCAGCCCGACGCCGCGCTCAACCTGGGCGCGCTGTACGTGACGGGCCAGGGCATCGCGCAAGACTACGTGCAGGCGCACAAGTGGTTTCGTATCGCGGCGAAGCTGGGAGATCGGGACGCCGCTCGTGCCATGGAAACACTCGCCCGGCGGATGACTCCGCAGCAGCTCGAACGCGCGCAGGACCAGGCGGCCGACTGGATCCCTTGCGAGAGCAAGTCCGAGTGCGAAGCCAGAAAGAAACCGTAAGCTTCGCCGCATGCCGGTCTCCACCACTTCCCCGCGCAATGCGCAAGCGAGCGGCTGCCTCACGCTGTTTGGGCTGGTTTTCGCCATCCCCGGAATCGCGGTGGGAGTTTCCACGTTCCGCAAGCTCGTGGCCGACCGAACCGACGCGAAGCAAATCGTTCTCGGGTTCACCATGGCGCTGATGTTCGCCGGCGCCGGAATCGGTTTGATGGTGTGGGGGCGCGTGAGCGCGAGACTCGCCGCGAAAAACCGCGAGACCATAGCCCGGGATCCCGAAAAACCGTGGCTGTGGCGCGACGACTGGGCACGAGGCTATGCCCAGGCCGAATGGAAATCGAACGCCGCCATCATGTCCGTGATCGGCGCGGCTTTTCTGCTGTTCTCGGCGCCGATGCTGATGAACCTTCCCGCGGCGCTTCTCCGGGAGCATCCGTTTCAGACCGCGCTCGTGCTCCTTTTTCCGGCGGTCGGCGTTCTTCTGCTCGGCCAGAGCGCGGGGGCTTATCTTCGCTCCCGGAAGTTCAGAGACACGCGGCTGCGGCTCTCGAGCGTGCCCTGCCCGACCGGCGGGAAGCTCCAGGGGCGGGTCGAAGCCGGGTTTGTTTTCCCGCCGGGAGCGGCCGTCGATCTCAGGCTGAGCTGCATTCGCTCCTATGTTTCCGGGTCCGGGGACGACCGGACCCGCTGGGAGAGAATTCTCTGGCAGGAGCGGAACACGGGCGCGGCATCGACGGACGGGCAGGCAACCTACATCGCGGTGGAATTCGCGCTTCCTTACGACGCCCAGGGGACCGATGTTCGAAATTCCGATGACGAGATTTTGTGGAAGCTCACCGCAAGCTCGAACCTGCCGGGACTCGATTTCAACGCCACTTTCCTCTTGCCAGTGTTCAAGACCGCGGCCGGCGACCCGGCCCTGACCACGGCGGCGATCGAAGCGCACGACGAAGCGCGGCTTGCCGGCGCACAGCCCGCCGGTTCGAAGATCGTGACCCGCCCTGCCACAAGCGGCGGATACCTGTTCTACTTCGGCGCCGCCAGAAACAAGCGCACCGCCGCTATCTTCAGCCTGTTCGGCGCGGTGTTCCTGGGAAGCGGACTCTTCTTCGGCGTAGCCGGAGGGCAGGCGTTCGGTTGGATCGTGGGATTGATCCCGATCACGCTTTCCGGCGGGATCGGGCTCCTGCTGCTCATGTTTAGTTTCTGGATGTGGCTGGGTACAACCACCATCGAAGTCTTGAACCGCGAACTCCATATTCGCTCCGGGTGCCTGGGCATTTCGCGGTCGCGGGTGATCCCCGCGTCCACGATTCGGGATTTTCAACTCGACCCCAGCGTCCAGGCGGGCCAGGACGTTTTGTACGACCTCAAGCTGAAACTCGCCAGCGGGCGTTCGGCCGTCGCGGCCGGGGGGCTGGAGAAGCGAGAGGCCGAATGGCTTCGCGCCGAGCTGAAAAAGGATCTCGGAATCCACGACTAGAATGACTCCGGTGGGGCAGGCGATCTTGTCGCCCGCCGAAACCCGCTGCTATACTGGCCGCTATGACACAGGCGCGATCCGCTTGCTCTCTCCTCGCCGTCGCCGCGCTGCTGGCATTGCCCCCGGCGCTGGCGCAAGGCACCCGCATTGACACCGTGTTCCAGAAATTCTGGGCGGCGGATTCGCCGACCGCGGCCGGCCCGCTCGCCGAGGAAGTGGTGAAAACCGGCGTCACCTTCGACGACGCCCTGCGGCGCTTGAAGCAGGGCCGCGCCTACGGACCTCAACAGAGCGGCGTGTTCATTTTGCAAAACCGCACCGAGGACGGCGTCGAGCACTTCTACGCGGTCAACGTCCCGCCCAACTACGATCCCGCGCGGCGCTATCAGGTCCGCTTTCAGCTTCACGGCGGAATCGGCGCGCGCCAGGATAACAAGCCGCGCGGCACCGGCGAGATCGGACCGCTCGCAGGCGCCGAACAGATTTACGTGCTCCCCTGGGCCTGGGAAGACGCGCCCTGGTGGGACAACGACCAGGTCCTCAACCTGCGCGCGATCGTCGACTCGCTCAAGCGCACCTACAACGTCGATGAGAATCACGTCGCACTGGCCGGCGTCTCCGATGGCGCCAGCGGATCGTACTACATCGCCATGCGCGAGACCACCGTGTTTTCGAGCATCATCCCGCTCAACGGTTTCATCATGGTGCTGTCCAGCAACGGGATTGACGACGGCCACATCTTTCCCAACAACCTTCTGAACAAGCCTCTGTTCGTGGTCAACGGCGGACTCGACCGTTTGTACCCCATCCGCATGGTCGAGCCGTTCACCAAACACATGATGAAGAGCGGCGTCGAGGTCGAATACCACCCGCGGCCGGAAGCCGAGCACAACACCAAGTGGTGGCCGGAGATGAAAGACCCGTTCGAGAGATTCGTCGCCGAACATCCGCGCGACCCTCATCCGGCCAAGCTCACCTGGACTGCCGCCGATCCCAGGTACGGCCGCGCGCACTGGCTGGTGATCGACGAGCTCGGCGCGGCGCCCGGGGAGGCCAAGCGCCTGCCCGACGTCAACACAATCGAGGAGTCCGATGCCGCCGAACCCCCTGGCCTGTTTGAGAGGGAGGCCTACGGCCGCGTCGATCTGGTGCGGGCCGGCAACACGGTCCAGGCTGCCACCAGGGGCGTGGCGGCCTTCACGCTGCTCCTTTCGCCCGACAAGTTCGATTTCAGCCAGCCGGTGAAAGTGGTAGCAAACGGCCGCGAGGTGTTCAACGGGTCCGTGCAGCGCGACGTCAAAACGCTGATGAAATGGGCCGCCCGCGACAACGATCGCACCATGCTCTACGGCGCCGAGCTGAAGATCAAGCTGGCGCACTGACGGAGGCGCGACAGTAATGGAGCGCTTTGTTTTTCTCACGCTGGCATTGGCGGCGGGCCTGTCGGCCCAGTCCGGCACCGCGAACGGCGAGTGGCCGGCCTACGCTGGAGATCTCCGCAACTATCGTTACTCGCCTCTCGACCAGATCAACGCATCGAACTTCAACAAGCTCGAAATCGCCTGGCGGTTCAGGACCGACAACCTCGGCCCTCGGCCCGAATACAAGCTCGAAGGCACGCCGCTGATGGTGAAGGGCGTCGTGTACGCGACCGGCGGCACGCGGCGGTCGGTGGTGGCGCTCAACGCGGCCACCGGCGAGTTGCTGTGGGTGCACGGCGAGCATGAAGGCGCTCGCGCGGCGGCTTCACCCCGCCAGCTTTCCGGCCGCGGAGTGTCGTATTGGTCGGACGGCCGAGGTGACGATCGCATCCTCTATGTGACCACCGGCTACCGGCTGGTGGCCCTGGATGCGAAGACCGGCCTCCCCATCAAGACATTTGGGACCGGCGGCCTGATCGACCTGAAGAAGGATGCGGTATACGGAACCGGCCAGCCCATCGACCTGGTGACCGGTGAGATCGGCGTCCATTCCACACCCGCCGTGACCCGAAGCGGCGTGGTGCTGGTCGGCTCAGCGATGCGCGAAGGCGGAACACCCAGGACGCACAACAACACCAAGGGCCTGGTCCAGGCCTTCGACGTGCGGACGGGGAAGAAACTTTGGCAGTTTAACACCATCCCCAGGCCCGGCGAATTCGGTAATGACACGTGGCTGAACGAATCCTGGGCCACCAACGGCAACACCGGCGTGTGGAGCCAGATCGCCGTGGATGAAGACCTCGGCCTCGCCTATCTACCGGTCGAAACCCCGTCATCGGACTTCT
>JBGPLI010000083.1:0-22054 GCA_041486445.1 Bryobacteraceae bacterium | reverse complement strand
CTGTATGTCGAAGGCCGCTTTCCTTTCGCGGACGTAACGACGACGGACCCAATCACGGGCAAGACGGACAGCCGCTATGCACGATGCACGCAAACCCACACGTGCCCGTTCGCCATGGAGATCTTTTCCGCGAACGAGTATTGGGTCAAGGCTGCATCGCTGATGACCACCGATCCTACTGGCAAGAAAGATCTGCCGGATTCGCCTTTCACGCGGATCTATTTCATGTCGAGTATGCAGCACGGAACCGGGCGCGGCGACGCGAAGGGCAATTGCCAGCAATTTCAGAATCCCCTAGATTCCCAGGCAGTCCAGCGAGCGCTGTTCACTGCTCTGGATAAATGGGCCACCGCTGGAACGGCGCCACCTCCAAGCCAGGTTCCGAAGATTTCCGATGGAACGCTGGTAAAGCCGGATCAGAACTCAACCCAATTCCCGCACATACCAGGCGTCGCATACTCGGGGTTCAAAACAACGCGATATTTGCTGAACTACGGGCCGAACTTTTACAAGACGGGAGTTCCGACGAGCAACCCGCCGATATTCAAATCCCCGTACCAGGACAATCCGGCCAACGGGCCGATTTACCCGAGCTTTGTGCCCAAGACCGATGGGGATGGCAACGACCTCGCCGGTCTTCGTCTGCCGGAGGTCCAGGTCCCGCTTGCCACCTACACCGGATGGGCGCTCCGCGCCGCACCGCAGGACGGCGATGGTTGTGAAGGTTCCGGCCAATACATTCCGTTCCCCAAGACCAAAGCGGACCGTCTGGCAAGCGGTGACCCGCGTTTGTCGATCGAAGAACGTTACCAAGACATCGAGACTTACTCCTCCCTGATGCGCAACGCGATCAGCAAGCTTGAGCAGGCAGGCTATTTGCTGCCGTTCGACGCGCAGGCGATACTCAACAAGAATCTGAGCAACGCACGGAGCAAGGGTCTGGTTTCAAAATCTACGTCCACTGGCAGCAGCATCCAGTAATCGGGAGTATCACTTCTCCCCACATCGCTCGCCCGAACTCCGATGCGGCGTCCGCTGCGGCACCGCTTTACGCCTAGCGCCCAATCCGGGGCGGGCGGGGGAATTGTGCCAGCGCGCGACGCAGGGCATCGACGAGAAGAATACCAACTCATGTTCTTGACAACGCCCGAGCGCCATATCAGTATATGGATATGGAGACACTCACCAAGAAGACCACCATCCTGTTCCCTCCGGGGCTTCATCGGCGGTTGACAAGCCTGGCCGAGCAGAAGGGGACCAGCCTAGGAGAACTGGTGCGGAGCGCCTGCGAGCACGAGTACGGGGCGGCGCCGGTCGAAGAAAGGGTCGCCGCGGTGCGGCGGATGACCGGGCTCGCACTGCCGGTGGCGAGCGTCCGGCGGATGAAGCGCGAATCGGTGCCGGACGCCGGGATGCTGGCGCCGTGAGGAGTTTGCCGTGACGCTGGTCGACTCCAACATCTTCATGTACGCTGCCGGACGCGAGCACCCGTTCAAGAAAAGGGCGACAGCGTTCCTGGAAAAGGCCGCGGAGGGGTCGGTGGCGGCGGTGATCGATGCGGAGGTGTTGCAGGAGATTCTGCACCGCTACCGCGCGCTGGGACGGTGGAAAGAGGGACGTTCGGTTTACGATACTGCGCGGATTGTGTTTCCGGAAGTGCTGGCGGTGACCGGCGAAGTGATGGATCGGGCGAGGTGGCTAATGGATGAGCACGGCGGGTTGATGGCTCGCGATGCGTTGCACGCGGCGGTGGTGGCGGTGTACGGCCTGGATTCGATCGCCAGCTTTGACCACGACTTCGACCGGGTCGAGCAGCTGCGAAGGATCGAACCATAAACCTATCTGGGAACGCTCCGATAAGCGCGACCGCATTGACGAAGCCTCCAAGCACCCGCTCCGCCTGCTTCAGCAACTCCTGGGAGCGCCCAAAAACAAGTGCCCGCGGTGCCGGCTGCGGTATCACGATTTCTGCCCTTTGACACGCGCTGCCCGGGCTTCTGGGAAGGACCGCGAAGAGCCCGTTTGACATCGTTAAACAATTGTATTACATAGACATACAAGGGAGTCGTAAGGCAAATTTATATCCGAAAGATCGTACTAGTACGGGGGTGGTCTTTAGAATGAATGTCATACATGTGTATTCATACTTGAAACGGCCTATACGCAAGAGTTTGGTGGTACGTACCGTATTGACAAATGTTTTCAGCAACCCTGATAATGGCGATTCGCTCGGTCTAAGCTGAGTGGAACTGCCGTCCTGGCGTCCTTAGTACGGAGGGTCAAGTTGGGACATTTAGGGCGGTAGCCTGTCCAATTTCAGTCTGTTTCGGAGGAAGGCTGGTGTTGGTTCAACATCTGTCGCCAGAGGTTTCGTTTCGTCCCTCGGAACCTCACCCGTGGTACGCGTTGCGAGTAAGAGCTCGCCACGAAAGCTCGACCGCCGCGATTCTGCGTGACCGGGGCTTTGTCGAGTTTCTGCCGCAATACACGACCACCCGCCGCTGGTCGGACCGCATCCGGCAACAGGAGCAGCCGCTGTTTCCGGGCTATCTCTTCTGCCAGTTCGATTACAACCGCCGGCTGCCCGTGCTCACCACTCCCGGCGTGATCCACATCGTCGGCACGGGCAAACTCCCGCGTCCGGTCGACGAAGGTGAAATCCGCGCGCTTCAGGCCGTCGTCGGATCGGGCCTGCTGCTGCAGCCGTGGCCGTTTCTGAAGCCGGGCCAGCGCGTCACCATTCAGGACGGCCCGCTTCGCAATGTCGAGGGCACGATCAGCTCACTCGACGGCCGCGATCGGTTGATCGTTTCCATCACCCTTCTCCAGCGTTCCGTCGCCGTATGCATTGAGCGGTCCTGGGTTCGCCCGCACGCCGCGTAAGCCCCTGCGGCCCGCTTCTGTCCCACCAACTCACCGAGGATTCCCCTATGAGCTTTAGGCGCATGACCCGGATGATCAGCTTCCGGGTGTCAGAAAACGAATTTGAATTGCTCAGGAACAAGTCGGAGGCGCTTGGCGCTCGCAGCGTTTCCGACTACGCGCGCGTGGTTCTGTGCGGCTCGGCCGGAGCCGTCGATGGCCACAACGGAACCGACATTCACCACTTGAACGACGGGATCGAACGGCTGAGCGTCGAGATCCGGCGCCTGTTCGAACGGCTCGAAAGCTCACCCACGTCCAATCATAACGGAGGAATCGGCAATGCGTGAACTGCCGGCAAAGCGAGCGAGCATCCTTTCGGCCGCCCTTGTGTTCTCGGGTCTCGGCCTGCTGTCGCAGACGATCGCACCGCCGGTCCGGCCCCTCGAACCAGTGCCCAACCTTCGGTCCACCTACGTGCTGGGCCCCGAGGATCAGATCGTCATTCACGCCTCCGACGTCCCGGATCTGAGCGACAAGCCGCTCCGTCTCGATCCGAGCGGGGACATCAACATGCCCATGGTCGGCCGCCTCCACGCGGCGGGACTGACCACCGAACAACTGGAAGCCGAGCTGACCCGGCGGCTCAAGGTGTATCTGGAGCATCCCGAGGTTGCGGTCACGGTCGCGGAGTTTCACAGCCAGCCCGTGTCGGTGCTCGGCGAGGTCACCACGCCCGGCGTCCAGCAGCTTCAGGGCCGCCGGAGTCTGTTCGAGGTGCTCTCCGCGGTGGGCGGCGTCCGCACCGGCGCCGGACCCAGCGTCAGAATCACGCGGAGTCTGGAGCAGGGCCGGATTCCGCTGCCCGGCGCCGCCGACGACCCGACCGGCAGATTCAGCGTTGCCGAGCTGGATGTCAAGTCGATTCTCGAAGGCGCAAGCCCGGAAAAGAATATCGCGATCATGCCCTACGATGTGATTACGGTTCCCCGCGCCGAAATCGTCTATGTGATGGGCGAGGTCGGAAAGGCGGGACCTCTGGTGCTCTCAGAAGGGCACTCGATATCGGTGCTCCAGGCGGTCTCCTCGGCCGGCGGAGTGCTGCGCACTGCGGCCGCCAAACGCGCCATGATTCTCCGTCAGATCATGGGCGGGCCCAAGCGCGCCGAGCTCCCCGTCGACCTCAAGAAAATCATGACCGGGCAAGCCAACGACGTTCCCCTGCTCTCCGGGGACATCCTTTTCGTTCCTGACAGCGCCGGCAAGCGAGCCACCGCTAGGGCCGTCGAGGCCGTGGTTCAATTCGGCACGATGGCGGGAACCTACGGAGCGCTTCGTTAGGCCACGATATGAAAGAGCTTCAGCACATTCCCAACAGGTCCGTCGAGGACCTTGCTCCGGCGGCCTTCACCAACGGACACCGGCCCGTGCCGGAAATGCCTGGACCCGGTTTGAAGCGCGACTACGCCGGGACGCTCGAGTACTGGCAGATGATCCGCCGCCATCCGGCGACGGTCATCCTTGCCACTTTCTTGGGAGGCCTCATCGCGTTCTTGTTCACCCTCCCCGACGCGCGCATTTATCAGACTCGGACCGCCATGGAGATTCAGGGATTGAATGATAACTTCCTGAACATGAAGGGCGTGAATGCAACGGAGGAGGCAACCAGCTCCTATTCCCCCGACTACGACATCCAGACACAAGTCAGAATCTTGCAGAGCCGGACTCTACTCAAGCGCGTACTCGATAAGTTGGAGGCCAAAGGGATGACGGAGAATCTCCAACCTTCGGACCGGCTTTCCGCCTGGCGCAAGGCGTTGAAGATCGCCACTCCCACGCAGGAGGCCCTATGGCGGCAGGCGTTGGCGATGGCCGCCGGTAATGTGAAGGTAAAATCGTCGGGCACGAATCGAATCGTGGAAGTTTCCTGTGATTCGACCAGCCGGCAATTAGCCGTTGATTTCTGCAACACGCTCACGGCAGAATACATCGAGCAGAACCTGGAAGCCCGCTGGAAGAGCACGGAATACACAGGCCAATGGCTCACCAAGCAGCTTCAGGACATAAAAGTGAATCTGGAGAAGTCGCAAGAGCAGCTGCAGTCCCACGCCCGTGCCACAGGCCTGGTGTTTACGGACGAGAAGAAGACCGCGGACGAAACCAAACTAAGCGATCTGCAAAAGACGGTTTCCGAGGCGCAGACGGACCGGATCAACAAGCAGTCGAAGTATGAGATGGCGATGGCGAGTCCCGTCGGCGCATTGCCCGACGTGCTGGATGACACTTCCTTAAAGGATTCGCAGAAAGCCATTACCGATCTCCAGACGCGGCTGGCCCAGTTGCGGATCTCCTACACGGTCAATCACCCGGAGGTAAAGAAGGTCCAGGCTCAGATCGCGTCGCTGGAGGTGACCCTGCAGAGAGAACGGTCGAACATCGTCACGCGCATTCGAAATGAATATGAGGCGGCGCAGCGCCGGGAAAAACTCCTGGCATCCGCCTATCAAGGCCAGGCGGCCCGCGTCTCGGCGCAGGCGGATGCGGAAGCTCATCATAGTCTCCTGCAGCGCGACGTTGACGGCAGCCGCCTCTTGTACGAAAGCATGCTGCAGAAACTCAAGGAAGCCAGCATCGCCTCGGCTCTGCGCGCGAGCAACATTCGGGTAGTGGACCCGGCGGAAAAGCCTGGGGCCCCATACAAGCCGGATGTTCGACAGAGTGTTACGGTGGGCCTGCTTGCCGGCCTCTGCCTCGGCGTGGTGATGGTCGTCCTGCGCGAGCGCGCCGATCGAACGCTCCAGGATCCCGGCGATCCGGCTTACTACCTGAATTTGCCCGAACTGGGCGTGGTGCCAGTGGGACAACTCCTCGGAGCGCCTGGCACGAAGCGCCTGCCGGGCCAGGTGGCCGCGGCGGGTGAAAACGGCAAATCTCCTGGACCCGGCGTGGATGAACGCGTCGAGCTCGTTTCGTGGAACCAGAAGTCCTCCTTGCTGGCGGAATCTTTCCGCACCACTCTGACCTCGATCCTGTTCTCGGGTCAGAATGGAGACCGGCCCCGGCTGCTCGTGTTCACCAGCGCCAGTCCCAAGGAAGGCAAGACAACTGTGGTCTGCAACCTGGGCATCTCGCTGGCAGAGATCAATCACAGCGTTCTGCTGATCGACGCGGATATGCGGCGGCCGCGCCTGCATTCGGTCTTCGGCGTCGAGAACGACCGGGGGCTGAGCGATCTTTTGCGCGAGAGTGCGCCGTTCGGCGTCGACGTACTCGAAGCAGCGTGCGTCCCCACTAACATTCCCGGACTGTTCGTGCTGCCGAGCGGCGGCTCGCGGCACAGCGCGTCAACGCTGGTGCATTCCGCGCGGTTTCCCGAGCTGCTGAAGCTGGCGCGAGAAAGATTCGATACGGTCCTGGTGGATACTCCGCCCATGGTGAATATATCGGACGCTCGCGTCGTGGCCCGCTTCGCCGATGCGTTGATTCTGGTGGTCCGCTCTGCCGTAACCACTCGCGACGCCGCATTGCTCGCCAAGCGCCGGTTCGCCGAAGATGGGATCCCGATCCTCGGAACCATCCTGAATTGGTGGAATCCAAAGACCCCGGGATACGGCTACTATCGCTACTACTACGCCGGCTACTATCACTACTACGGCAATGGCAACGGTACGGCCAATGCCGCCGTCAACGGCGATGGAAACGGCGCCGGCGTCGCCAGCGGAGACGAGGACCGCTCCTGATGTGCGGCATCGCCGGCCTGGTTCGAGCCGAGGGACTCGCTCCTGATGACCCTGCCGCCGTCCGTCGCATGACGTCGGCGCAGCTTCACCGCGGACCGGATGCCGATGGCTTCTACATGGACAGCCACGCCGCCCTGGGGCATCGGCGGCTCTCGATCATCGACCTCTCGGATGCGGCCGCCCAGCCGATGTCCAACGAAGACGGCACGGTGTGGCTCGCCTACAACGGCGAGATTTACAACTACCGGGAACTCCGCGGCCAGTTAGTCTCGAAAGGACACAGCTTCCGCTCGCAATCCGATACCGAAGCGATCGTGCATGGGTACGAGGAGTGGGGAATCGAAGGACTGCTCGAACGGCTTCGCGGCATGTTTGCGTTCGGGTTGTACGACTCGCGCCGCGGTCTCATTCTTGCCCGGGATCGCATGGGGATCAAGCCGCTCTACTACTTTGTCTCGGGCGGGACGCTGCTGTTCGCCTCCGAGGTTCGCGCGCTACTGGCCAGCGGCGCAGTGCCGAATCAGAGAGACCCCAAAGCGCTGGCCGGATTCTTGCTTGCCGGCTCGGTACCGTCTCCGCTCACGATCGTGGAGGGCGTGCGGTGTCTGCCGCCGGGACACTACCTCACCTGGAAGGATGGCGCCGTCGCGCTTCAGAAATACTGGGACCTCGGATTCGAAAGCGGGGACCCGGCGGCGGACTTGCGCGAGAAACTCGAAGACGCCGTGTCGCGGCACTTGGTGAGCGACGTCCCTCTGGGAGTTTTCTTGAGCGGCGGCGTCGATTCGGCGGCCCTGGTGGCTCTGGCGCGGCGCGCGCGTCGAACCGAACTCAAAACACTCACCGTAGTTTTTGAACAGCGGGACCTGAGCGAAGGACACGCGGCGCGCGAAATCGCAAATCGATTTGAGACCGACCATCAGGAGGTCCTGGTCACCGAAGACGATTTTCGGCGCGAGCTACCGTCGATCTTTGCGGCCATGGACCAACCGACCAACGACGGCGTCAACACCTACTTCGTATCGAAGGCCGCGAGGCAGACAGGCTTGACCGTCGTGCTCTCGGGATTAGGCGGCGACGAGGTGTTCTGGGGCTATCGGCACTACCGCTGGCTCAACGGCGGCCTGCCGTGGCTTCAGCGCTGCCCGGCTCCCGCGCGAAAGGCTCTGGTGAACGGGGCGGCGGCCTTTGGCAGCCTTCGCGGACGCGAGAACTGGAGTCGCCTAGGCTATCTTAACCGGGACGTTTCCAGCAAGGAAGTCTATCTTTCGATACGCGGATTCTTTGGTCCGCAGCAGGTTGCGCGGCTCCTTGGTCTCAAAGAAATTCGGACAGCCTGCCTGGACACGGACGGCCCGCCTGGCGTGAACGGCTTCAACTACCTCGAGTTCAAGCGCTACATGCACGATCAGCTTCTGCGCGACACCGACACCTTCAGCATGGCCCACTCGCTCGAAGTACGGGTTCCGTTTCTCGATCACACGATTGTCGAATACGCCGCCCGCGTGGAGCCGGCGCACAAGGTCGCCAACGGAATCAACAAGCCTCTGCTGGTGAACGCGGTCGACGATCCTCTCATCCGCGAGGCCGCCGCGCGTAGCAAGCAAGGCTTTTCGTTCCCCATGGACCGCTGGATGAAGCGCTACGCCGGCGAGTTGGAGGAAATGTCCCGCGGCTCGGACTGTGTGGACGGCGGAGAGGTTCGGGCGCTGTGGAAAGGCTTCCGCGGCGGCCGGCTGCATTGGTCCCGCGCCTGGGCGCTGGCGGTGTTAGGAGCAAGCAATTGAGCACTTCAGCCGCGCTCCCGGTATTGATCCTCAAGCCTTCGCGCGGTTTCCTCCGCCTGAATCTGGGCGACATCTGGGAATACCGTGAGCTTTTGTATTTTCTCGTCTGGCGCGACGTGAAGGTCCGCTATAAGCAAACCGTGCTCGGCGCCGCGTGGGCCATCCTCCAACCCGTGATGACGATGGTGGTGTTCAGCATCTTCTTCGGACGGCTGGCGAAAATTCCTTCCGACGGCATTCCCTACCCTGTCTTCGCGTTCACGGCGCTGCTGCCCTGGCAGCTTTTTGCCTATGCGTTGACCGAGTCGTCGAACAGTCTGGTGTCGAACCAGAATCTGATTACGAAGGTCTACTTCCCCCGTCTGGTGATTCCCATCTCGGCCGTGCTGGCGGGATTGGTGGATTTCGCCATCGCCCTGGTGGTGTTGCTGGGATTGATGTGGTACTTCGGCATCGTGCCCACGGCCGCGGTGGCGCTGCTGCCGGTGTTCGTGTTGTTCGCGATCGTCACCGCGCTTGCCGTCGGTCTGTGGCTTTCGGCCCTGAACGTGAAGTATCGCGATGTGCGGTACACCATCCCTTTCCTGACGCAGTTCTGGATGTTCGCCACCCCGGTCGCCTATCCGGCCAGTCTCGTGCCGGAGAAGTGGCGCGCGCTGTTCGGCTTGAACCCGATGGCGGGCGTGGTAGAGGGGTTCCGCTGGGCCCTTCTGGGCAAGGCCCACAGTCCGGGGCCGTTGCTGGTGGTATCGGTGATCGCCGTTGTGGTGCTGCTGATCGGCGGTGTGATGTACTTCCGGCGGATGGAGTCCACGTTTGCCGATGTGGCGTGATAAAGCCGTCAGCTATCAGCCGTCAGCTTTCAGCTTTCGAAGGCTGAGACCCGATCGCATCGCGTTCGATGGAAAGGCCGGCCGCTTGACGAATAAACGCCTCCCGAACCCCGAGATCCCCTTGAACGACACGCCCCTTCCAGCAGATGCCAAGTTCGTCCTTACCGTCAGGCAACTTGGGCATGCGAAGATCCGGGGCCTTTGGGAAATAGCTCATGACCGACATTTTGGTACGACCTCCAGCTTCAGGATCTTATGCCGACGGCTCGGGCGGGTCCGATGATTTCCGCATATGACTGAAACGGCAGCCATAAACTCACCTCGGACTGGCGTGAACGAGGAGTCAGGAGTCAGGAGTCAGAATTCGGGCCGAACCGCCGGCAACTTGTGGCGTGAGGCGTAGAATGAAAGGGCTATGGGCTTTGATGACTACAAAGTGGTCCTCTACCGAAACCAGCCCGGCGGCTGGGTGGCTGAGATTCCCGCGCTTGCTGGATGCCACGCCTTGATGCCGACAGCAGAGGAGGCTTTGGTGGAGCTCGCCGCGGTTTTCCGGCTGATCGAGGAGGAGTACCACGAAAGCGGCAAGCCGATGCCCCGGGACACCACCGGAATCGTGCATGCCTAGCGCCCGCGCGGACGAGCTCCGCCGGGCCGCGGTCAAGCTGGGATTCAAACGCGCTCGCCAGACCGGAAGTCATGAGCGCTGGAAACATGAAGACGGGCGAGCGACGACCATTCCAATCCATGGCGGCCGGGAGATTGGACCACCCCTGTTTTACAGAATCCTGGAGCAGCTTGGCATCGATGAAGAGCGCTTTGACCAATTGCGTTAAGTTCCTTTCAGCTTTCACCTTGTTCTTCCAAGGCCGAGAGCTGGTCGCTGAGAGCTAAAGGCTTTCTTGATTCTGACTCCTGACTTCTGACTCCTGTTTTCTCGTTTTATGAGTGACATCGCCATCCGCGTAGAGGGACTGAGCAAGCAGTACCGCATCGGGAAGCTCGAGCGGTACAAGACTTTGCGCGACAGCTTAACCGACGCCGTCACGGCCCCTTTCCGCCGCATCCGGTCGATTCTGGGCGGCTCCCGCGAGCAGACTGAGAGCCCGAGCGAAACGATCTGGGCGCTGAAGGACGTTTCTTTCGAAGTCCCCCGCGGCGCGGTGGTCGGAGTCATCGGCCGGAATGGAGCAGGCAAATCGACGCTGCTGAAAGTTTTATCCCGCATCACGGAACCAACCGAAGGGCACGTCGAGATTCACGGTCGCATCGGGTCCTTACTGGAAGTCGGAACCGGGTTTCACCCTGAGCTGACCGGCCGCGAGAATATTTATCTGAATGGCGCCATTCTCGGGATGCGCAAGGCGGAGATCATGCGCAAGTTCGACGAGATCGTGGCGTTTGCCGAGGTGGAGAAATTTATCGACACGCCGGTGAAGCATTATTCGAGCGGCATGTACATGCGGCTGGCGTTCGCAGTGGCGGCGCATTTGGAACCGGAGATCCTGATCGTGGATGAAGTGCTCGCGGTCGGGGATGCGCAATTCCAGAAGAAGTGCCTCGGAAAGATGGGGGATGTGGCGAAGGAGGGTAGAACGGTTCTCTTCGTGAGTCACAACCTGACCGTTATCAAGAACATTGCCGCAAGATCCCTCCTGCTCCGTGCTGGGGCTCTGGTGTGCGATCAGGAGACCGACGGGGTGATTGCCCGGTATCAGCGTAACGCCTTAGTTGACGCGTCCGAAGCACACTCTCCTGGAGTCGTTTTTCAATCTCCAGGTGGATCACGGGACGCGTTTCATTTACTGAGCGTCGAAACTTGGGGACCGGACGATCAGCCGCTTGAAACTATCTCAACGTGGGGCTACGTTAAATTCAGGATTCGGTTTCACGCACCAACCTACAGCTCTTCCGTAGCCATCGAACTTCGTATCCGTACTATGGATAACGCCCCAGTGCTATGCTGTTCAACGAGGCCCCACAGTGATGTAATGTTATGCACCCATCCCGGTATCAATACCCTCGAGTGTGAGTTTCCGTGTTGGCCGCTTGCTGGTGGAAAATACCTCCTGTCGATCGCGTTATCGATCCCGATGCGTGAGTGGTTAACGCCTACGGACGACATTGCGATCTTTGAAACGCAGCCAGCAAACGTTTTCCACTCCACCGTCACGTCGCCTATGGCGCACGACGGCGTTGTGGCAACTCCTCACACGTGGACGGTAAACTCTAACGTCGATCTGCAACGCTGGAAACAAGAACTCACATCCGATGTCATTGCCTAGCAACAGAAAGGTGTGTCTCCTGTTGACAGCCACAATCGACCCCAACGGCATGCCTTTTACCAGACGAAGTGCACCCCGCAGACGCCTTAAGGACTATCGCAACGCACTGAAGAAGTGGTCGAGCTGTACACTCTTCGACTCAATCGTGCTTTGCGAGAACTCCGGTCACGACCTCTCGGAGCTTCAGGCTTCAACCTGCGGTCGCGTTCGTTTCTTGTCTTTTTCCGGTAACGACTACCCACGACACCTCGGCAAAGGGTACGGTGAAATGAATATTCTGCGGCACGTGTTGAGCGAGAGCGCTCTGGCGCCGGACGACCTCATCGTTAAGATAACGGGCCGCTATTACGTTCGCAACGCTGATGCCCTCATCGCATACATCAAGAGCCGGCCAGATTGCGAAGTGTTTTGTGACATCACCTCAGATGGAGCCTTTGCTCCTTCTGGGATGTTCGCCGGAAGTGTTCGGTTTCTTGAGCACTATCTTGTCATCCGTCAGAATCGAGTCAACGACACGGCTGGCATCTACTTTGAACACGCTCTCGCGGAGGCGATGAACCAAGCGTCAGAGGATGGGCTGCGTTGCGTGCCGTTCCTCGATCGTCCATTGATCGAGGGCAGATCGGGGACGTCTAGTGGGCGCTGCAATTCCTCTTGGGTGACGGAGAAGATTTGGTACCCGGCGTTGGCGCTGACAAAGCCAATCCGGCGTCGGATCGGGCTCGACCAGAGAGCGCTTCACGAAATCCTCGCGAGGTTTCATAAAGCGGTTCACTAAGTGTTGACGTGCGATGGATTTCAGATACCTGGTGGGGTTATTGGCAGAAACCTGGTGCGAGGGATGACCGATGATCACCCTGGTCGCGTGCCCAAAGCCGTTTACGGATCCGCACATTGCCACGATTCAGCGCAACGCCATCCGCAGTTGGGCACGTCTCAGCCCGTCCGTAGAAGTTCTCTTGGTCGGAAATGAGGAGGGAATCGCAGACGTCGCGGACCATCTGGCTATGCGTCACATTCCCGAAGTCAGAAGGAACGAGCATGGGACCCCGTTCCTAGCGAGCGTCTTGGAGATAGGCGAGAAACACGGTGGCGGAGAGGACATCTGCTATGTCAATTCCGACATTATCTTGCTGTCGACGTTTCCTGATGCGGTTCGCCGTGCGCGCCGATATCTCGCCCATGCGCTGATTATCGGACATCGGACCGACTTGGACGTGAATACTGAAATCGATTTCTCATCAGAAGAATGGGAGGACGCGCTTAGGAAGCGTGCTTCCAACGAAGGCGTCGCAATGATGCACGCTGGGGTAGACTATTTCGTGTTTCGACGGCGATACTTCCACACGGTACCGCCCTTGCTCATCGGCCGGCCCGCAGTCGATGGATGGGTCCTATGGTACGCCCGAAATCAAAGCAAGGGACTCATCGACGTCGGTCCTGAGTTGATGGTAGTCCATCAGAACCATCGGAAACCGGGTGAGTGGGCTGCTCTCGGGCAATCCCCGGAGACACAGTATAATCTTTCGCTCGTGAGCACGTGGGTGCGCTCGTTTACGCCGCCGGACGCGACTCATGAACTGCGAGGCGGGACGGTTCGTCGAAGGCTTGTCCGAGCGCTGATCCATCGCGTTCGGATCACCACTGGTATCGTCCGAGGAGCTGTCCGCAGCCTCCTGGGAACGTGGCTGCAGCGTGCCAAGATGATTCGCTTTGATTTCAATTCATGAAGTTGCCCGATACACCGCGGAGAATGATGGCGATTCCGCTCATCAAAGCGGATCTCCCCGCCCTGGAATTCCTGGAAGCATCCTTCCGGGAGATGCTAGCCTCCGGCCGCATTACCAACTTCGGCAAGCACGTCTCTCGGTTTGAGGAGCAAGCCGCGGATTACCTCGGGGCGCAGGTGGCAACCACCTCCTCCAGCACCATAGGGCTGATCTTTTCCCTCCAAGCGCTCGGTCTGGAGCGCGGACGCCACCGCACGACACAATGAAGCTCGCCGTGGTGGACAATTCGGCCCACGTTTGTAGCGGTCCCGGGCGCTTGAATCTGACGCAGTTACGCACTACCAGATACAGAGTCGCGCAGGGTGCGCTGTTGCTTTTGCTGATGTGCCTTGCGCTCCAAGTCTTCAGTCCGCTCCGCCTTAATACCGACGCCGTTGTGCTGCTCTCCATGGCTGAATCTGCCGCTGATGGCGATGGCTTCCTCTACGACGGACAGAGAACTCACTACTCTGCGGGTTATCCTGCGTTGCTCGCACTTCTGTTGAAGACGGGATTTGGCCATCCTTGGGTCATCGTCGGCTCGAACGTCATCTTATTGGCTGTCGGGCTATTAGCTACGTATCACCTACTCGTACAGGAATTCTTTAGCGACAAGGCACTCATTCTGAACCTTTGCTCGCTGTCTACGCTCTCGTTTGTTGTCATCAAACATGTCACCATCCCGGTAACTGAGGTCGCCTTTTTTTGTTGTGTGATGTGGTGCCTTGCCTTGATGGCCCGAGCATCGGCGATGGCGTGGGGACGGCGGCTCGGAGTCGCGGTCGCTGCGAGCTGCGTTTTAGCATTTGCGTCAATAACCGTGCGCACAATTGGGATTGCTCTGATTCCGGCCTTGTTGTTTATGATCATGTCGCGCCCAGAAGTCAGAGCATTCTTTACATGCGGTACCGGTCGGGTTAAAGTGATTGCCAGTGTGTTCGGCATTGGTCTCGGCGCCGGAGCGGTCTGGGTCGTAATCACGATATCGACGTTTCGGGAGCTAGTACGCTATGTAAAAGTGCCTAAAATCGCCCGCGCGGCCTTCCAGATTGTTTCCTATCGCTGTACGGAACTCGGGGAATTGCTGGTTAACATGCCGCAGTCGAAACTCCCGGCAATGGCTCGTGGAGCTGTTCCAACTGTTGGTATCTTGTTACTCCTGCTCATCCTGGGCGGTCTACTCACAAAACAACGGCACTTCGGGCCAACAGAAGTCTTTTTCTACTGTTACACGGGTGTGTTGTTTGTCTGGCCGTTCTTCGATGCGAGATTCTGGTTGCCGGTCATTCCGCTTTTGATCGCGTATTCAGGTCTGTCTTTAGAGCGAGTCGCGCGAATGAGGACGCCGAAGATTGTGATTGTGACCTACTGCATTGTGTTTGCAGCCCTGGGTGTTGCTGCGATCGGATACAGCACACGGATCACGTTCGCTGGATCGAGGTTCCCTGACGTGTACGGTGATGGCTCTCTGAGACCAACGTACTGTGTGGCATTGCAGTCGTGCTCGGGTACCTTCGACGAGACTAGAGTAGATTCAAAGAACCTTCATTTGCTTCGAACTTTCAAGTAACCGAAGTCTTTCAACGGTCGGAAATGAGAACTATCCACCCCATGCAATCAGGTTTGCCGGCACTCGGAGAAATCGCGGTCCCACTCATCAAGGCGGACCTACCCGCCCTGGAGTGCCTCGAAACTTCAATCCGGGAAATGCTCAGTTCCGGCCGCATCACTAATTTCGGCAAGCATGTCGCAAGATTTGAGGAGCAAGCCGCGGATTACCTCGGGGCGCAAGTCGCAACCGCCTCCTCCGGCACCATGGGGCTGATCTTCGCCCTCCAAGCACTCGGCCTGGAGCGAGGACAGAAGGTGATCCTGCCCAGCTTCACCTTCGTCGCCACGGCACAAGCCGTTCTCTACGCCGGCGGCGTCCCCGTATTCGCCGAGATTCGGGAAGACCTGACGCTCGATCCGGCCGACCTGGAACGCCTGCTGGCCCAGCATCAGGATGTGGGAGCCGTCATCGGGGTCCACACCTACGGGCTCCCTTGCCAGGTCAACGAAATTCAACAGGTGGTCGAAGACGCCAGCCGCAAGCAAGGACGCCGGATCGCCCTGATGTACGACGCCGCGCATGCCTTCGGCTCGGCCATCGACGGGCGCCGCATCGGGACATTTGGCGACGCGGAAGTGTTCTCGCTCTCCGTCACCAAGGCGCTGGTCAGCGTCGAAGGCGGGATGGTGGCGAGCCGCAATCCGGAGTTGATTCACCGCGTCCGCAAAATGCGCAACTACGGCATCGAGGACAACTACAACGCTCACTATCCCGGCCTGAACGGCAAGATGAGCGAGTTTCACGCGCTGGTGGGTCTGTACAATCTGGAACGTCTGGATGGGTATCTCGCCGCGCGGCAAGAGAATGCCCGCTACTACTCGGATGCGATTCGGGCCCACACGGGCTTTGAGCTCTTTCCATGGCCGGAAGGAGTTCTTCATACGTTTAAGGATTTCACGGTCCTGACCCAGGATCGTCTGGATGGGCACCGGGATGAGGTGATGGCGCTCCTCAAAGAACAAGGCGTCGAGACGCGGGCGTACTTTTTCCCACCGGTGCACGAGCAGTGCTATTTCCAGAAATTCGCCGACCGGCCGCTGCCAATTACGGAAGCTCTGGCGCGCCGGGTGATCACGCTCCCGTTTTACACCTCGATCACCACGGAGGAGATGGATTACGTGGTTAACGCGCTGGCCGAGGCAGAGAGGAAGCTGCGATGAACATTCTGGTCACGGGCGGAGGCGGCTACCTCGGTTCGGTGCTGGTTCCCAAGCTCCTGGTTCGCGGACACAAGGTCCGCGTGGTGGATATCGGCTACTTCGGGTTGGGCCATCTTCGCGGGTTGCAGCCGGGGGTCGAGGTGTTGCGTGAAGACCTGCGGCGCGTGGAAGAGCACGCCTTTGTGGATCGGTTGCTCGAAGGCATCGATTGCATTCTGCACCTGGCCGCGATCTCGAATGACCCTTCGGCCGAGCTCCATCCGGAGCTCACCGACGAGATTAATTTCAAGGCCACCCTCATCATCGCGGCGGCGGCCAGATCCAGAGCCGTTCCGCTGGTGTTCTCGTCCTCCTGCTCAGTGTATGGAGAGGCTCCGGGCGATCTCACCGAAGACGGGCCGGTGAACCCGCTCACCGTGTATGCGATCTCCAAGGTGAAGGCGGAGCAGGAGCTGACCCGGATGGCCGACGCCCGTTGGAAGCCGGTGATTCTGCGGAATGGCACGCTGTACGGTTACTCGTCCCGGATGCGCTTCGATTTGGTGGTGAACATCTTCAGCCTCTACAGCACGCTGTACAACCAGATCCGGATTTTCGGAGACGGCCTGCAGTGGCGCCCGTTCCTGCATGTCGCCGATTGCGCCCGTGCATTTGTCTTTTTCGCCGAAAAACGCGATCCGGCGCACATCTGTTACAACGTCGCTCATGAAAACCTGAGGGTGGTGGATCTGGCGGACATCTTCCGTGAGCTCAGGCCCTCGCTGGATGTGGAGCACACGCCCTCGCCGGACCTGGATGCCCGGAACTACAGTGTTTCGGCGGCGCGAGTGCGCGCCGAGGGCTTCCGGACGCGCGTCGACGTCAGGACCGGCGCGGAGCAAATCATGGAAGCGATCGTCGGCGGGCTGATTCCCGATCCGGAATCGCTGTTCTATCGCAACGCCAAATGGCTGAAGGAACTCACTCAAATCGGCGCGCGCGACCATCGCCAGGTGGTGGAGTTGATGGAGAGCTTCAGCAGCGCCCGAAGGATGCCCTAACTTGGCTCGACAGAGATTAGTCATCGTCGGGGCGGGAGGGCATGGCGCCGAGGTCTCCTCCTACATCCAGGACATCATGGGTCGTGGCTGGGAGGGCGAATTGCTCGGTTTCCTGGATGACGCACCTAAGACAGGCATGCGACAGCTTGGCGATCTGAGCGCGTTTGTGAGCTGCCCGGATGATTTCTTTAAAGGACTCTACTATCTCACCGCATTGGGAAGTAATCCGACGCGGCGAAAAGTGGTCGAGAGACTCCAGTCGTTATACGGAAACCGGATCTCCCCGTGGACGCTTATCCATCCGGCCTGCCACGTTGGCTCGGACGTGGAGATTGGGGAAGGGACCTGCCTTGCACCAGGCTCCATCGTCACCACGCGGGCCCGCATCGGGAAGCATTGCATTCTGAACATCAAGGCCTCGGTCTCCCACGATTGCACCATCGGCGATTTCGCCAACTTGAATCCCGGCGCGACCGTCTGCGGCAACGTGACTGTCGGCGATGGAGCCTACATTGGCGCGGGCGCAACGATCAAGGACGGCGTTATCGTCGGAGCGAGAACCACTGTCGGCGCCGGAGCAGTCGTCATTGACGATGTTCCTCCCGACGTGACCGTGGTCGGAGTGCCCGCCCGCATTATTAAGCATGCCCAGCTTTCCACAAGTTAGCTTTGTCGTCCCGTGCTACAACTACGGCCGCTACCTGCCGGACTGCCTCGGCAGCATCTTCGCCCAGGAGGGCCGCTACGATTTCGAGGTGATTGCGGTCGATGACGCGTCCACCGATAACACCGGGCAGGTGCTGCGGGAGTTCGCCGATCCCAGGATGCGGATCATTCAACATCCGAAGAACCTGGGACATGTAGCGACGGTGAACGAAGGTTTGAGCGAGGCGAGGGGCGCCATCATCGCCCGGATCGATCCCGACGATCGCTACCGGCCGAACTTCCTCAACATCGCTCTGGAAAAGTTTCGTGAATTTCCTGAGGTTGGTCTGGTGTACGGAGACGCCGCGATCATCGACGAAGACGGCCGCACCAATGCGGAAAGATCCGACCGGGTTCACGGCGGCCGGGATTTCAAAGGCAACGAGTTTCTGTTGTTGCTCGAAGACAACTACATTTGTGCGCCTACCGCAATTGCCCGGCGTGAGGCGTGGCTAAAGGTCCTGCCGGTACCCCAGGGATTGGCATTCAATGACTGGTATTTCAACATAATGATCGCGCGGCAGTTCGATGTTTGCTACGTACATTCGGTGCTGGCGGATTACCGCGTGCACTCCCGGAATCATCACACCAAGGTCATTCGCGACAAGACGGAGGAGCCGTCGATCTTCTCACTGCTCGATCGCGTCTTCAGCGAAGTCGAAGTGGCAGCCGAGCTGGAACAAGCCAAGCGCCGCGCGCGGCGCCGGATCTACGGTGCGCATTATCTGCGGCTGGCGGATAAGTACTTCGGCATGGAAATGAATCCGGATGCTCGCCGGTGCTATTGGAGCGCGATCCGGAACCGGCCGGCGTATCTCATGAACTTCGGCGTCCAGCGCCGCCTGGCAGCTACGCTGATCGGCCGCGGCAGTTATGAGCACGGCAAAACGCTGATCCGATCCATGCTCGCCCGGAGTTAGCCTCGTGAAGGTTATCCACGTCCCATTCTGCTATTGGCCTGACCCTGTAGGGGGCACCGAGGTGTACGTGCAGAGCCTTGCCAGGGAGCAGCAGCGCCAAGGCCTTGACGTGATGGTGGCCGCTCCGGCAGCGCAAGAGGACGCGTACTCGTACAACGGGCTGAACGTCCGGCGATATGCGGTCGCTCAAGAAATACGGGACTTGCGAGACCTGTACGGCGAGGGCGACCCCGGCGCGGCACGAGCGTTTGGCAGAATCGTGGAACGAGAGCGCCCGGATGTCGTGCATCTGCACGCTTTCACTCAAGGCGTCTCGTTGGGACTCGTGCGCGAAGCGAAGCGGCGGGGAGTCCCTGTGGTTTTCAGCTACCACACCCCGACAGTCAGTTGCCAGCGCGGAACCTTGCTCCGGTGGGGTTCGGAGGTCTGCGACGGCGTGCTCGACGTGCATGGATGCGCGCGCTGCACCCTGCACGGACATGGCCTGAACCGTATCGGCAGCGTGCTGGCCGGCAGCATTCCGGCTGGCGTGGGCCGCGTTCTGGGCGCCATCGGCGCTTCCGGCGGTGTATGGACTGCTGCCAGAATGACCGAGCTTGTCCGGCTCCGGCACTACGCGTTCCACGGGTTGATGGCTGAAGTGGATCACGTCGTCGCCTTGTGCCAGTGGGTTAAGGATGTGCTGCGCCGGAACGGAGTCCCGGAAGCGAAGATAACCGTGTCTCGCCAGGGCCTGGACCGTTCGCCAACCTTCCACGCGGAACCACGGCCCGTCACATTTCCGGTCCGCATTGCGTTTCTGGGGCGTCTTGACCCGACCAAGGGCGTGGATATTTTGATTCAGGCTCTGAAGCGGCGTTCGGAACTTGGCGTCCAGCTGGACATCTTCGGAGTGGTTCAGGGAGAAGCCGGCGAAGACTATCACCAATATTTGACCAACCTTGCAAGCGGAGATACTCGCGTAACCTTCGAGTCTCCGATTCCATCTGGCGACGTTATTGCACGGTTGCGGGATTACGACATTCTGGCCGTCCCCTCTCAGTGCCTGGAGACCGGTCCGAGAGTGATCCTGGAAGCCTTCGCCGCCGGCGTGCCAGTGATTGGATCGAATCTGGGAGGCATTGCCGAGTTGGTGGAGCATCGAGTCGACGGCCTGCTGGTAGAGCCCCGATCGATAGACGGATGGGCCGGCGCGATTCAAGCAGTTTGCGCCGACCCGGCGTTGCTCCCCAAGCTGCGTTCGGGCATTCGGCCCCCTCGCAGCGTGAGTGCGGTCGCGGATGAGATGCAAGAGCAGTACGCCGCCCTTCTTCGAAACCGAGCTTCCCGCGGCGACGATAACTGCCTAAGAGAATTGCGCGTGAGTTAGATCGGAGACGCACGTGAACGACATGGCTCAGTTCCAGTCCCACGAAGCGCGGCAACGCGCCGCCGATCTTGCAATCGTGCTCAGCGGGGCCACGGGGATCGCGGTGGCCGTGGCTCTCACGATTCATCCCTCCACGCCAGATGCACCAACTCGACTTGTCGTCCTGAGTGATCTACTTGCCGGGCGATCGATTGCATACACACCCTACCCTGTCGGATACATCGCATTCGCGGCGCTCGCAATCCGATGGTTGGGCATGCACGGCTTTGTTGCGGCGCAGGGAGCACTCTACGTCGCGACAGTCCTGCTTTCTTACGACACGCTCTATGGTCTGCGCGTGAGCAGGCATGCAGCGCTCGCCGGAGCGTTCGCTGTCGCCGTCTATCCCAACCTACTCTTTAACATTGCGAGGCTCTACGACACCGGCCTGTCTTGTTTTCTCGTAGCGGCCTTCGGATGGCTCTTCATGCGGCTCAACAGGGACGGGCTTTCGGTTGCCAACACCGCCATCGGAGGCACGCTCTTTGGCCTGATGCTTCTCATTCGCCCAACCTCTCTCACGCTAGCGCCGGTCGCGCTATGGGCAGTGTTTCATGGACGCTCGATTACGATCACCCAACTGGCACGCACGGCCGGTGCGTGCTTTCTGGCCGTGGGCGTTGCGGCCGCGGTAGTAATCCCGCTCAAGGGACGCTTCGTGATCTTTGACCGCTATTACGGTGCCTACGGTTTCGCAAACGGTACGCATGAACACGCCCTCGACGGGATCCTTCGGGACTACAACGGCGAGATGGCGATGCCACAGTCGATGCAGGAGCTGAGCTTGCCGTATCATGGTCTCGATCGAATTGATCCAGTGATCGCCGATCAGTATATGCGCATGGCGTGGAAGTTCATCCGCGAGCATCCGCTTCGCTACGCAGTTCTTGAGGCATTTAAGGTCGTCAATTTCTTCCGCCCGGATTACCGGAATGTCGAGCACTCCTTCGTTCCGCCTGCCGTCGGTCGCGCGGTACACACGGCCATTGCCGCACTGTTCTTCGTGTGGGCCGCGCTCCGGTGGCGTTGCCGGCATCTGCTTAACCTCGGCGAGGGTCTCGCCCTCATACTCGTACTCGTGTTGTACCTCGCGCCTTACGTCGTCACCAACACAGATCCCCGTTACCGCGTTCCCCTTGATTCCCTCCTCATCATTGAGTCGGTGCTATGTCTCTCGATCCTCTGGGAGAGGCGGATTGCTCGTCGCCTTCTGCCTCAATGGGAGAGCCTGCGGCCCCACACGGTGAACTCGACCGCCCACGCATCACAGCCTCGCTGAGACTCCGGCTCCAGATGCCTCGCATTCTCTACGTTCAATACACGAACCCGGGTGGATATCCTCCACTGGAACACAGCTCGCGAATCCTGGCCGACGCTGGATGGGAAGTCCTTTTTCTAGGGACCGGAGCGGTGGGGGCGAACGCTTTGCGCTTTGCGCCGCATCCCCACATCAAAGTCCGCCAACTACAGTTCTGCCCGTCCGGGTGGCGTCAAAAGCTGCATTACGTTTGGTTCTGCTTGTGGTGTTTTGGGTGGACCCTGCGGTGGCGCCCGCGATGGGTGTATGCCTCGGACCCCCTCTCTTGTCCCATCGGTTTCATCCTGAGCCGGATCCCGGGACTTCGCGTAATCTATCACGAACACGATTCACCCGGCGAGGCAAGTCGTCCGAGCGTATTTCAGCATTTCCTCCTGTGGACGCGCCGCAAGCTTGCCCATCGTTCGGAATGCTGCATCCTGCCGAACCAGCAACGTGTCGAGCGATTCAAGGCGGCGGTTGGAGGAGCGCCCAAAGTCTTCTGCGTTTGGAACTGCCCGGCTAAGGACGAGGTCGCGCCGGCCCGCCCGCCGTTAAACGGCGGCGGACTCTGGCTCCTGTACCACGGCTCGATCGTACCGTCCCGGTTGCCTCTGTCGGTCTTGACCGCCATGG
>JBGPLI010000082.1:0-22141 GCA_041486445.1 Bryobacteraceae bacterium | reverse complement strand
AGCCCTCCCTTGGGCATCGTGTCCTGGTTGGGGAAAAAGCGATCATAGGAATCGAGACCGAGTTGATGCCTGCGCTCCATGGTTCGCGTGAGGATCAAGCATCCCAGCTTGCGCGCCGTCATCGCCGGCAGCGCGCGATCAAAGAAAATCCAAACGTGACCGCCCTTTCCAGAACGCGAACGCTCCAAGGCAGCGGGCACGCTCAACTGCTGGCAGGTCTCGAGAAAAGCCTGGGAGTCATACTCCCAAGTCTTCTTGTCGAAGTCCGCCGCGAGAAACCAGCACGTTTCGTCGGGCAAGAGGGGGCATACGCCAACGGTTTCCTTACCCAAGAGGTGGTTCCCGATGACAGCGTCGTTCAATGGGAGGAACTTCCGCGTTTTTTGATCGACCTTCTTTCGATCCTCCGGGCGGCTCTTATTGATAGCCCTCCAATCCTTTATGGCCGCAGGTGAATATCCGGACCGGCCGTCGGCACTCTCCCATCGCTGTGCGTAAACATCTTCTCTCCCACGAAACAGGCTTCGAAACAACGTAATCCTTTTTCTGGCACGCTCCTCTTTGTCCACCGCCGGCACCGTCTCGATGGTTTTGGTTGGCGCCGGGACCAAGCCCGGCGGCAAATTGTGGGTTCCTCTTCTCTCAAAGGTCAGACGCAAGGCGTCCAGAATCCGCTGCGTATCCAATCCACCTCATCCGATCAGGAGAGCCAGATCCACCAAATCCTTCACTCTGCTATTTGCGGCGGTACGGCGCGGCAGTCAGATCCATGATAGGCAATCCTATGGTGTACTCGAACCAGTCACCGAGAGGGTTACCCGCGGCGCTCTGCAGCATCTCTCGCACAAGGCGGTTGGTGTCACTACTTTCCATTGCCCCCGCAGGCACGCGCTGCAAGGTCAAGTCGATGTCCACCGTTGACCGGGAAGCCTTCAAACGCAGTTCCATCGCATAGCCACCCTTCAACGCCCAGGGAACGGGCTCATCGCGGAACAGCCTTGCCAGTAGCCGGTCGAACGCCACTTGGCGCCTGAGATCATTGACGTCGATCTGATCAGTCAGAGATGCCCTCTTCAGGCGTTCTTCGAGGGACTTTCGGAATGCCTCAGCCGTCGAATATGATCTCGGCTCCGCCATTACGCAGCTTGCAGCAGAACTTCTTCGACGAGCCTGCTCGCAGGACCGCTCAGTTGCGCGTCCCGAATCTGTTGGCGAGTGATGAGCCCGCGGTCGACAGCTTGTCTGAGCGCCTGGCGAATAAACCGCTGCTCCACGGTGCCGGTCTCGATCAGGTCGAGGATCGTCCGCAGAGGACGAGTAAACTTGAAGCCCTGCGCCATCTGTACGTCGCTTTTGGGCAGGTCGGCATAGTGCAATACGAGGATGCCGGGAATATCGCTGTTGCGCCGGAAATCCGTCGGAACAGTCATGTACAGCTTCGCCGGACTCAGATCCGATAGGTCGTAAAGGTTGAGCGCAGTTTGGTGGCTGTAGACACCCTCGACTTCCTCATTCCGGTTCCGGGACCACAGCGACCAAAGGACCAGGTCGGGCCGGTCAGATGTGGGAAACAGTGTGAGCCTGTAGATCCCTCGGTGCTCGCGAATCCAGTTCCCTACCTGCACATGATAGGGGTGGGTGTTTTCGGCGAATCCAGCCGCCTTGGCCTGCTTGGTGGTGAAGAAGCCCTGCTGCTGCTCGGCGAACTCGAAGAGCCGACGCGAGGCTTCACGGTGTGACTGCGCCATAACCCAATACTACAACTTTATTGATAGAATATCAAGTGAAGCTCCTCGCGCGAAGGGTGCCTGCAGATTCTTCTCCTGCTCTGAAAGCAGGTGCTCATCAATCGCTGGTCACCAGCAGAATCATCGGCTTGCAGTTGGTCAGGCCCGCGCCAAAAGTTTTGTTGCCGATCAATCTCTCTTTGGCCAGTTTTCTTTCCGAACTTTCCGGCCGTAACTCGCTGATATTACAATCCTGGAGTTTTGTCACGGCTCCGCTCGACATCGCGTTTTGCCACGGTTTGGACACGGTTCAGATCAGATGCCATTGCGGGACAGGAAAAAGTAATTTAGAATCAGAGGAGTAGAATGTCGGGGCGTAGCGCAGCCTGGTAGCGCACCTGCCTTGGGCGCAGGGGGTCGGCAGTTCGAATCTGCCCGCCCCGACCAACCTTCTCAGCCACTTAGAGGGCTTTCGTCGCAGGCTCTCGGCCCGATGTCCACACGAATGTCCACATCGAGGGCCTTCTCGGTGCGCGCAAGAACGGCGTGGTTTCTTGAGTGTGCAGCGCCCGTTTTCAAGTGGGCGAAATGAAGGAATACGTGGCCTCTGACGGGAGCGGTGCGGCTCAACCCACGGCCTCGGTGATCGCCATTGGCCGGTTTTGGGTGATCGCCGAGGCAGATGCCAGCGAACAACGAAACCCGCAGCGCCGCTCGATTGAGTGTCGTCAGCGACTCGGCGGCCTACTCAAATACTACTCGCGAGCCGCATGAATATTTTTACCAAACGGGCTCTACGCCGCTTTCCAAAGTTGCAACACATCCGTTTTTAGGGCTGCGCCGAGGATGTTCGAACATTCTGCGGCACCGGCACAACAACATAAAGATTGCCGACGTCCGTCTGCTTGACGGTCAGGTCGAGGATGGTCACGCCGTTCCGTTTCTCAACGATGTGGCCCGGGAAGTAGCCATAGACCTTGTCATCGGGTGAGTTATAGTCGTCATACTTCTCATACGTGAATACGGTGACGGCGTTGCCCAACGTAGTTTCAACTCGTTCGGCCTGATTTTCGGCGTTCAGCGTTGCCTTTGCTATTGCGCCCGGTAGGCCCGGGACCGGGAAGGTAACGACCGGCTTGCCCCCTTCCATTGCGACCTTAGTATTCTCGCCACCGGCAACAGCAGCCTTGGGCGCACCCTGAGGACTGCTCCACAACCTGATAAGCCGCTCGTTGAGTGCGGCGCGGTTCGGCGTGGCGGTGCCGCGTCCGGGAACCAGGCCGGCTCCCACGATATCCTCATCCCATGCAAACGCACCGCTTACAACCTCAATTGCTTTGCGAGACTGTCCGTCAGGAAGGGTACACGTGTACTGCACCCGCATCCCGGAAACCTGGTAGTTGATGCTGGCGCGATAGTTCGTCAGATTACATGGCTGTCCCTGCACCTGCATGGTGCCGGCGCCCTGGAGTTCCAGTGTGGCGACGGCATCGACTTCCTGGAGGCCGCGGAGCATGCCCATATACCACATCCAATTGAACAAGACCGACTTGCGGTCTCCTTCCGCGGCTGCCTTTGGGGTTGGCGGCGGTGTCGTCCGCTGCGCCCACATTGGCGGCGCGTCAGTGGCAAATCCGGCAAAGATCACGACCGCCGCTACAGTGGAAGCCTTTCGCATACTAGTGTCTTATCTTGGAGACCATGTTTTCATAGTCGACATCGCGGCAGGGATCGCCCTCACGAATGGTTGCCTTGGGGTTCGGATTCAGTTTCAGTATCCGGGGAGTCATCGCCCAAGGCTCCAGCAGCACTCCCGGATCGTCCACCGTGGCCTGATAGTGGAGGGTGTCCCCCTCGCGCCGCAGTTTCTCAATGACGTGCATGTTGTCGGTGTGAAAATATCCGCCTCGGTCGAGCCACGTGATGTCGTTGAAACCGACCGAGTCAACGACGAGGGTATCGCCCTCCCAATGACCGACGGAGTCTCCGTAATAGCTCACGTCGTTAGCCCTCACGGGATCGTGCTCGCGTCCGTCCGTCGGAATGATGCGAAAATCATTCGGCTGCGTGCCGGCTCCGACAGCCGCATAAAGAAAGATCACTTCATTGGCAGTCTGAACGATCTTGGTGGGAGGTCCCACGCGTGGCACGCCGTACGGCTGGCACTTAAAAAGTGGATCCATAGTATTCGTGTTTCGATCCAGATCCTGAACTTTATCCCAGAACTCCGGCTTATAGAGAGGCCGGTTGGGATCCATTCTTCCGGTGAACTCGCCGTCGACGGTCTGGTTGGTTTGATCGCGACATCCCCTCTGATTCGGAGCACATCTGCGGGATGGAAAGTTCGCGATGATATCGCCGTTGTCTTCCGATGCGCCTCGCGCACCGGCGCCGCCGTTCCACATCCCGCTCAGGTCGGGATGGCTTGCTTGCTGAGCCCATGACGGGAGGACCATGCACGATGTGATCGCGACAAGCGTGCCAAAACTGACGCGCACGAGTTGGTGCTTCATGTTGTCATCTCCTCTTCAGGCGATTGGTCCTAGTTTCCGTTCGGATCCCCAAACCACATTGTGATCAGCCGCCCATCGGGCATCTTCAAGGTCTTGATAAATCCTTGTGCCTTGCCATTCTTGGCAGCAAAGCCCGAGATGGTATAGGTCTCGCCTACGGTCAGCCCGCCCTGCGACGACCGGGCCAGACCTTTCTGACGCAGCGCGCCTGCGCCTGTGGTCTGAAAGATCCAAACCGTCTTGCTGTTATCGGGGCTCGTCACCTCAAGGTGCAGCATGGCATGAGGGTTGATCCACTCCATCTGCTTGAGGGTCCCGGTAAATTCGACTGGCTTATCGAAGTCGTATTCAGCCGCAACCGAGTGATGTGCCGCCGCAGGTATCCCCGCCAACAGCAATCCACCCAAAAACATCACTACTGCCCAATGTTTGCTGCCCATCCTTTTACGCTCCTTGTACTTACTCCTAACAGTATAACTGTATCACTTTCAAACTACCGCTCTACGATCAGCGGGCGATGCTGTCCTGCAGGGGCTGGATGTACCGGCCCAACACAATGATCGCAAACCAGAGGCCCAACAAGATCCCGGCGATAAACCTGGCACGCGGAGGTGCATCCTGCCCCGGCCCCACAGCCTCGCATTCGCGGAAAACGCTCATTTGATAAAACAGCCCCAGGGTGGTTACGGCGAGCAATACGGCCGCGATCTTGAGCACAAACGCGATGTCGTGAGTGTAAAACGTCGGCATCCCGATAAAGGCCAGAAGGCCGGTCAGCACATTGATACCGAGTCCGGCGATCCCCCAGGGAACCAGCTTGTTCAATGGGGCGACCGGGACTTGCTTGGCAAAACCCAGCACGCGGAGGTTGAACAGCCCTATTGTCCCGACTAACAGAACCAGCCCTATGAAATGCAAATCCATCATGAACGCCCACCACCATTTATTGGCGATCATAAGACGCGTAAATTTGGCGGGTGATGGCTCAAAATATGACATTACCGCTTCTGTGGCTGTCCTTTGCTGCGCGGACCGAACCTCCAAATGCCGAATTTCACCGCCTGTATTCCCGGTTCTAGCCATAAGGCCCACCGTCGCAAGTGAAAAAGCCAGAATGGCTGATGTGTTCCAGCGCGCCGGACTCGCTCCTCGAATGGACTGCCACAGCGCGACCACGCCGAGCGCACCCGTGATCTCCATGAACCATATAGCCAGCTCCGCCGCGCCTTCGTGCCGTTGAATCAGGGTGTTTGACACGCCGGAGTCGGCCACCATCTTTTCCTGTGCGCCGACGCCGGTCATGAACGCCGGTATCGTCAACAGAGCCATGACCACAAGAACGATAAGGCCGCTTCGCCTCACGTCTTCGGTTTTTAAAAGGAACGAAATGAAAAACAAACCGGCTCCAACCATCGTGCCAATGATCGGAAAATGATTCAGCAAAAGGTGCAGATGCGGGAAATCCATATTTTTCCTCTTGCTAACAGGGAACCCCAAACACGAGATAGTTGCACGTGTATGCCAACAAGCGTCCCGCCGTTATGACGCCCGCCCAGAACACCAGCGACCATACAGCCAGCACCCTGCCTCTGGCCAACCTGGCTGCCTCACTCAGGCTTGCATCATCGAACACCTGACTCTTAATCCTTTGCAAGGTCCGCACCGCGAGGGCGACGAGCGTCAGCTTCACATAGAAATCCGGGTTCGTGAAGGCCTTTGACGGGTACGCAAGCACCAGAAATACTCCCGAGGTAACATTTATCGCCAGGCCGGTCCATATAAGGTTGAACAAGGTTCTTAATGACGCCAGTGGAATATCGTGGGCCACGCCAAGCAGACGTAAGTCGATGGCCGCATTCGGACCTACTACCAACGCCAAACCGACAGTGTGAAAAGCGAGGATGAAGTAGAACCCGAAAAGCGAGTCTGATTCCCGGAGCCACGTGCTTAGACTGGATTGTTCGATCGTATTCAGGAACAAGGGAACAGTCAAATTACCTCCTGGCGGGCTTTGGTGAATTGTCCCGATAGGAAGTGGAAAATGCCGAAGTCAACCACCTTCACCGCCATACCCTTGTGAAGCATAACATCATCCGGCCCGGACCGTCCCGATGGACGACGCCGTTGTGATGCGAGTAATCGGTCGCGACGGCCGTTTGCTGGGGAATATTAAGCATCCCGGCATGTTCTCGTTTCCGCGCGGAGGCCAAGACCTGCTGTAGCGATGGCCCTCCACGGCGATGTAGGCCGTGTCGCCCTGCTGGCCGAGGTCGAAAATGAATGGAACAAGCCCCGGGCCGAGCGAGCTTCGCCCGCGAACAGGTAGCGACCGATGCTCTGCATGTTGTGTACTTTATTCTACGTCAAATCGCTCGACTGGTCCCGGCCGTCCGCGGGCTGCTGTTCCTCTTTGGTCCGGTACTCGATTGTAGGTTCCGCAATAAGCGGTTGACACCATTGCCAAAGGTCTTCTTTGGCATTTTCCCGGTTCCTTTCTGTCTTTCCAGCGGAGATGGCCGTAACATGCCCGCTTTGTGGCCACCACTCGCGCCGCGTGCACAGCAGACATGGTCGGACCTTGCGCGATCTTCCCTGGCAGGGCGCGGCGGTGCAGATTTGGCTGCGAACGCGCCGATTTTATTGCCGATCGCGAGATCGTCGACGCCGGGGATTCACGCGAGACAGCGTAGACGACCCCTATGAATTATTGAAAATACAGTACTTATACGGGCACCTGTTGTTGCAACAGGTTCCCGGTTGGTCACAAGATGCCAATCGCCGAACCTCAAGGTGAAAGCGCGCGCGCTTCTAAAAAATTGTTGGCGTCCCGAGGTTAGCTCGCGAAACAACCAGGCCTTGGCTGTTCTCCAATCACGCAACACCGTCTCTGACGAGATCTGAAGAACCTCCGCAGCCTCCGCCACGTTCAAGCCGCCAAAATAACGCAGCTCCACTACGCGGGCTTTGTGGGGATCCATCTTTGACAACGCCGATAACGCCTCATCGAGGGCCAACACCTCGATTCCGCGTGCTCGGGTCCCAAGGAGCCTCTCGTCTAAAGGAACATGCACGGCGTCACCGCCGCGCTTGGCGTACCGGCGGTTGCGCGCGCGGTCCACAAGAATGCGCCGGATGACCTGCGCGCACAGCGCAAAGAACTGCACACGGCTCTCACATTGGATGCCGCGCGCGCGGATCAGCTTGAGATACGGCTCATTTGCCAGGGCTGCGGATGGCAGCGTATGTTCCGTAGCGCGCCGGCCGAGATATTGCCGGGCGATTCTCCGCATCTCCGGGTAAACAACAGATACGAGGTGCCTCAGAGCCTCCTCATCGCCGTCACGCCAAGCCGCGAGCAAGCCACTGATGTCCTCTGGTGGCTCGGGAGTCATGATGGATTTCTCGATCTTATCACGAAGAAATCTCACAGCCGTGACGGTTTTTCGAGTCGTTTCCCGTTAGTATCGTAATGGTATCCCGAGCTGCGCCGAGATGTCTCGGCGGAGCCGGGAGCGAATTTTCACTACCTGAGTTCAGGAGAGCCGATATGCGCCCGAAGCCAGCCGGTTGCTTTTCCTCGTTCCTGGTGGCGCTCCTCGCGGGCGCCGCAACCGCTTATGCGACAGATATCAGTGGGACCATTCCCACGACGCTGACGATCACCGACGACAGCAAGCTGGTCGGCGACGTGACGTGCACGGTCACCGATGCACCCTGCATCGCCGTCGGAGCGCCAGGCATCACGCTGGATCTGAACGGCTTCTCCATGACGGGCCTCGCTGACGCGCAGACGGCTTGCGGTGGCGTCCCCCCCACGCCCATAGTGGCCCCCAATCCGGGCGAGGATGGGATTGACGCCTCCGGGCAAACCGGCGTCACCATTCGCGTCCCGGGCCTGGTGCGCCAATTCCGGCGCATGGGCATCTCGCTGCGCAACAGCACCGCCGTCACGGTGACGAGTCTCACCATCTCCACCAACTGCGCCGCCGGTATTATTCTCGTGGGCGGATCTGGCCACGACGTTAACGGCAACGTCTCCGTCCGAAATGGAAACGTCATGGTTGCCTGCGGCGGCATATGACTGACCGGCGGCGCCAGCCGCAACCGGCTCCGTGGGAACCGGACGAGTGGAAACGGGTTTTCGGCTCAGGGAAGCCAATTCGGAATCGGTCTTGTCAATGCCGCGAATACGGGCAACATCGTCGAAGACAATACCGCTGTCGGCAATGCCAATGGAATATTGATAATCGCTGGAGTGCAGGGAAACATCATCCGCGGAAACCTCGTTGCCGGAAACCCGCCCGTGCAAATGAGCGTGGATCACACCGCCAACGGAGGCTCCGACATTCGGAATCTGGCCACGGCTGGAGCGAATGCATTTTTGGGGAACATTTGCCTGACTTCCCTCAACGCGCCATGCTCGCCGGTGGGACCGTCGCTGACCGCGAGCCCGAATCCCATAGCGGTGACGGCCAATGCTCCGGCATCGACCACCATCAGTTGGAACGCTCCGGACGTGCAGGCGGTCGAGATTCACATCGGCAGCCCGGCCGGACCGCTCTTCGTCACGGGCGGGAATCGCGGATCGGCGCAAACTGGCGCCTGGGTCGCCGACGGCATGACGTTCTACCTGCAAGATGTCACCGGAGGGAACCCGCTAACCTCGGACTATACACTGGCTACGCTGGTCGTCCACCTTCAGGCAAAGGGTGCGAACGGCGCGATGCTTCTCCATCTCCCCGGCGGGCCGCCTTGGTGGGCCGCGGGAGCCGCTACCCTCCTTTTGGGCTTCAGCCTGTTTCGGCGCAGGCCGCAGCGAAGAGGGCTCCGCATTGCCCTCGGTGGCGCGGCCTTGTTCGCGACGATGTTGTCCGGCCTCCAGCAGACAAAGGGCCAATCCCAGCCCTCCCCGCAACAGACGGCTGCCACTCTGGACCGAATGATCGCCGCCCACAAAAGCCAGCAGGAACTTGCCCAGTATGTATTCGACACCCACGGATGCAAAGACTGTCACACCGTGGGCCAAAACGGCAAACTCGGCTTCACTTCGCGAGGGCGGCAAGCGGCCGGGGATTTTCAAGGCTGCATTCGCCTGCTCACGGACATGAATCTCATCGCGCAGACACCGGAAAGCCGGCGGTCGAGCCAGCAGCGCCAGAAGGCCGCGCGCTTCCAGGAGATCGGCTGCACCCTCTGCCATAAGGTCGATCCGGGCAAACTGGGTCTGACTGAGGTCGGGGCGAAGCTGACGCACATGCATTTAGGCTGCGTCGATGTGGAGAAGCTGGTGGCCGGCGGCCCCTCGCGTCAGCATTGAGGGCTGGCTCCCCGTTTACCCCCACATCTCGAAACCGTCACGGAAGACGAAGAGCTGCGCCGCGAAGTGGAGTCACTGCTGGCCGTTGAGGAGCTGGCTGCGGGGTTTCTCGAAACCGAAGCGCCGGAGGCGCAGGGAAAGACTCGCGAAGCCTTGCTTCCTCTCGGTGAAAAGATCGGGCCGTATGTGATTCTGGAGTTCCTGAGCGCCGGGGGAATGGGTGAAGTATACAAGGCGCGGGATACGCGCCTGGACCGTGTGGTCGCCATCAAGTTCCTGCCGCACGCTTTCGCCACCAATCCGGCGGCGCTCGATCGCTTCCAGCGCGAAGCTCGCGCAGCCTCGGCCCTGAATCACCCGCGGATCTGCACGATTCACGATGTCGGCGACCATCAGGGGCGGCCGTACTTTGTGATGGAGTTTCTCGAAGGTCAGTCGCTCCGGGATCGTATCTCGGGCGAGCCGGTGCCGATCGCCGAGTTGCTGGACCTCGCGCTTCAGATCGCGGACGCCTTAGGGGCGGCTCACGCCAAGAGAATCGTGCACCGCGACATCAAGCCGGCAAACATCTTCATCACGGTTGGAGGCCAAATCAAGATCCTGGATTTCGGATTGGCTAAGTTCGGTAGGGAACCGCACCGCACAGCCGTCAAAATCTCTGAAAACGACACGACTGTCACCTCAATGACGCGCACGCGTCCGGGCAGCGTCATGGGTACTCTCGCATATCTTTCGCCTGAGCAGGCGCGCGGCGAAGAAGTCGACCACCGGACCGACGTCTTTTCCTTCGGCGTCGTGCTGTACCAATTGGCAACTGGTCAGCCGGCATTTCGCGGCGAAACCTCAACGGAGCTGATTGGCGCGATTCTGCATGAAACCCCAGTTAAACCATTGGCTAAGAACCCTGAAATACCCGGCGGTTTAGATCGAATCATCCTCAAAGCCCTTGAAAAAGACCGCAAGGCAAGATTTCAGTCTGCCGGCGAACTGCTGGAGGATCTGGAAGAATTCCGGCGAGCCTCGATGCCGGTTCTAACCTCGCGGCGCTGGTGGATGGCTGGAGCGTTATCGTTTGCCACGCTGGCGCTCATTGCCACGTTCGCGGTCCGGTCACGGGATCGGCGCGAGACGATTCGCGCCGAGTTTTCACAAGTGACCTCGCAGCCGGGCGTCGAAGGGTTTCCCAGTCTCTCGCCGGATGGCAATTGGCTGGTCTACTCGGCATCAGGAGCCGGCAGTCGTCACATTTACCTGCAAAGGTGGGCAGCCAGAATCCGGCCGACCTCTCGAGAGATTCCGCGGCAGACGACGACCAGCCGGCATTTTCTCCCGATGGGCAGCGCATCGCATTTCGTTCCAGCCGGGACGGCGGCGGTCTCTTCGTCATGGGCCGCACAGGCGAGGCGGTCAGGCGCGTTACTCGCCTGGGCTATAACCCTTCCTGGTCGCCCGACGGCACTCAGCTCGCCTTCGCCACGGAGAACATCGACCTGTATCCACAGAACTTCCTCACGTATAGCGAACTGTGGACGGTGACAGTGAATACTAGCGAAACCGTACGACTCCCGGAGACGAACGCGAGATCACCCAGTTGGTCACCACATAACTACCGCACCGCGTTCACCGGCTTCCAGAGTAGTACGGCTCAGCGAGATGTGTGGACCATTCCGGTGAAAGGCGGAACGGCAACGCCCGTAACCAACGACCGCGCCCACAACTGGAACCCCAAATGGTCGCCGGACGGCAAGTACTGTATTTCGTCAGCGACCGTGGGGGCAGCATGAATCTGTGGCGCGTGCGGATCGACGAAGCATCTGGCAAAGCGCTTTCAGAGGCTGAGCCGATCACCACGCCGGCCACGTACCTCGGGCACCCGAGCCTCTCCGCCGACGGGAAGCACATCGCCTATACATCGGTGCTCAATACGATAAACATCCAGCAGCTCACGCTAGATCCTTCTGGCGCCGCAAAGGGAGATCCCGCCTGGGTGACCACGGGCTCCCGCCTCTGGTCGTCGTCCGATCCTTCGCCAGATGGCGAATGGGTTGCTTTCTACTCGCTTGTCCCGCCCGACGCCCACCTCTATGTCTCACACCCGGACGGCACTGGGCTGCGGCAATTGACCAGCGGTATGGCGATTGATCGCATGCCTCGCTGGTCGCCGGACGGCAAGTGGATCGCCTTCGCTTCGAATCGGAGCGGACGGATTGAGGAGTGGAAGATCAGGCCCGACGGCAGCGACATCCGAGAGCTCACAGAGGACGGAGGGGTTTACACTACGTGGTCCCCGGACGGCTCGCGGATAGCAACGGTCCAAAGGGACGATGAGGGGCCGGGCAAGGCCGCAGTTTGGATTTCCGACCCGAATCGCCCCTGGAAGCAGCAGACTCCCGAGTCGCTGCCGCCGCTCAGCTGGTCGCCATTGCCCTTCCTGGTGCCCTCCTGGTCCGCAGATGGCGAGCATCTCGCCGGCATGCTAGGGGTTGAACCTGGGCGCGGGATTGTGATGTACTCCATGCGCTCGCGTAGGTACGAGCGCCTGACCGATTTTGGAGAGTGGCCGGTATGGCTACCCGACGGCAGGCGCGTGCTGTTTGTCGCGGACGGGAAGGCTTTCTATATCGTCGATTCGCGATCCAAGCAGGTTTCCAAGATCTTCTCTGTTAACCGCGATGTCATTGGCCCGCCGCGGCTTACGCGAGATGGCAAGAAGGCGTACTACTCACGGCGAGTAATCGAAGCGGATGTCTGGTTTCTTACCCTGAAATAGGCCAAGAGAGTCGGGCGAGTTGAGTGGATTCTGCCTAAAAGGAATCTTACGTGCCCGGAAGTCACCCTGATTCGCAGCCTGACAAGGCTGCGCACGAAAGCCGAATTTCCGCGCCGAAGTCTCTAAATGTAGATAAAAATGTAGACGTGAGAATTTTTGCGGAGCACAAGCGGTCTCAGGTTCCAATCCCTATACTGCTATGCGGCTAACGATTTGTGGGGATCGATCACGAACTTCTTCGCGGCGCCCTTATCGAAGTCCTTGTACCCCTTCGGGCCGTCGTCGAGCGAAATCACGGTGACGTTGACCGCCTTGGCAATCTTGATCTTGTCATATAGGATCGCCTGCATGAGTTGCCGGTTGTACCTCATCACCGGGCATTGGCCTGTCATGAAATGATGCGACTTTGCCCAGCCCAGCCCAATCCGGATGCTGAGGTTTCCGGTCTTGGCTGCGTCATCGACACCGCCGGGATCGTCGGTCACATACAGTCCCGGGATGCCGATGCCTCCTCCAGCCCGGGTAATGGTCATCAACGAATTGAGCACAGTTGCCGGAGCTTCCTTGCTCGCACTCGCGCCATGGCCACGCGCTTCGAACCCAACGCAATCTACGCCGCAATCCACTTCCGGTACGCCCAGGATTTGAGCGATCTGATCGCCGACAGAGGCGCCCTTGGAAACGTCCACGGTTTCACAACCGAAACTCTTGGCTTGGGCCAGTCGCTCCGGAATCAGATCTCCCACGATCACGCAGGCGGCACCCAAGAGCTGGCAGGCGGCGGCAGAGGCCAAGCCGACTGGACCGGCGCCGGCGACGTATACGGTCGAGCCCGGTCCCACTCCTGCGGTCACGGCGCCATGATATCCGGTAGGCAGAATGTCGGAGAGGCAGGTAAGGTCGCGAATCTTCGCCATCGCCTGCGCTTTGTCGGGGAACTTCAGGAGGTTAAAGTCGGCATAAGGAACCATGACGTACTCGGCCTGGCCCCCGACCCAGCCACCCATATCCACGTAGCCGTAAGCCGCTCCCGGCCGCGCCGGATTCACGTGCAAGCAGATGCCGGTCTCTCCCTCTTTGCAATTCCGGCAACGGCCGCAGGCAATATTGAACGGGACCGAGCACAGATCGCCGACCTTGACGAACTCGACGTCGCGACCGGCTTCGATCACTTCCCCCGTGATCTCGTGCCCCAGAATCAGGCCGTGCGGCGCCGTTGTGCGTCCTCTGACCATGTGCTGGTCGCTTCCACAGATGTTGGTGGAAACGATTTTGAGAATCACTCCGTGCTCGCATTTCCGGTTCCCCAAGACGAGCTTGGGGAAGTCCATGCTCTGCACTTCCACTTTTCCAGGACCCATGTACGCTAAACCACGATTGCTTGCCATGGTGTGTACTCCTTGTCGTCAGAAGGCCGCCGCGCCGGCCTCGGCGACGGCATGATCCTGGTCGCCCGACCCGCCGCTGACTCCGATGGCGCCCACCACCTTGCCATCCTTCTTCAGCGGGATGCCACCGGCAAAAATCATGATTTTTCCGTCGTTGGACGCGTGGATTCCAAAAAACTGCCCGCCGGACTGGCTGTGGGACGCGAGGTCTTTGGTGGAGATGTCAAATGCCCGCGACGTATACGCTTTCTTCTGGGAAATATCGATGCTGCCAATCCAGGCTCCGTCCATCCGCACATGGGCGACGATGTTTCCCCCTTCGTCCGCGACGGCAATGTTCATGGGTTGCTTGATCTCGGCTGCTTTCTTTTCGGCGGCAGCGATTACGCGCCGTGCATCGCTCAGGTTCATCTCTTTTCTCTCCTTCGATGTTGGGGTGTACTTCCGAAGTCCGCGAGCTAGTGTATCGTGCCCCCCCTTGGGGTGTCAAGGAGTCAAATTCCGATGCCAAATCCCGCGAGACGCGAGACGCGTTTGACACGGGACACCTTTCGTGATAAACGTCGTTGCACCGGGAGGTTGCGTAATCGGATGCGGCTCCGCGCTTCAACATCGCGCTTGGTTATGCCTTTGGCAGTTGTGAGCCTGTGTCTTCTTGCGTGGGCGACGCCGGCCGAAGCGTTGCGCGTCTGTGCAGATCCCGATTACCTGCCGTATTCGAATCGGGCCGGCGAAGGGTTTGAAAACAAGATCGCCCAGGCCGTCGCGAAGGCGCTCGGGGAAAAAGTGGAGTACACCTGGGCCAGCTACCGCAGCCACGGCGGGTTTACTCAATTCCTCTCCACCACCATCGACCGGAAAAAGTGCGATGTGGTGATGAATATTCCGTATGGAAGCCGCGACGAACTGACCACGCGCCCGTACTACATCTCGTCTTACGTTTTCGTTTTCGAGAAGGCCAGGAAGTACGACATCACCAGCATGGATTCGCCGGCCTTGAAGCGGGTCAAGATCGGTTTTGAAAGGGAGACGCCGGCCGAAGAGGCCGTGAAGCTGCGCGGCATGGTCCAGCAAGCGGTGGCTTTCGACGTGGCCGAAAATGCCGAGGAGTCCCCCGCCGTCATGCTAAAGGCGCTCAAGGCCCGGAAAATCGACGTCCTCATCACGTGGCAGCCGGCGGTCGGAGCTTTCCTGCGCGCCTACCCCGATCTGCAGGTAGTCGCCATTCCGAACGCCCGAACTCTGGGCGCTCCCGAGCAATATTCGTTCCCTATGTCCATGGCAGTCCGGACGGGCGACGAGGCGCTGAAGAAGAGGCTCGACGACGTGATCGAAAAGCACCAGGCGGAACTTTCGTCGGTACTCAGCCAGAACGGCGTGAAACTATATACTCCACAGGAAAAGTAATCTCTTGCGAATCCTCATCTCAATAGTGGCAATCGCGGCGGCGGCAGCCGCTTCACAGGCGGATACCGCCCCGTCCAAGACCGCTGGAAAACTCTACACGTACAAACTCAAGAGCGGGGCCACGCTCCGGCTGGATTTTCCCCTGTACGTGGAGGGTAAGGCACCGAAGGTTACCAAGGACGTTTTCCGCGGTTATGCGCTTTACAACTCGTACTGCTACCGCTGCCACGGCACGGATGCGACGGGCGGCCAGCTCGGGCCGGATCTGAGGGCTTCTCTCGTCTCCGGGATGAAAACGCACAATTTCATGTCGATCGCGATGGCGGGGAGGCAGGAAAAAGGCATGCCGAGCTGGGCCGGCTTCCTCAGCGAAGAAGACATGATAAAAATCTACAGGTACGTGAAGGGACGAAGCCTCGATCTGGTGCCTTCCGGCAGGCCCCCGTCCGAGCAGGATTGACAGACACGAAAAGGAGACCTCGAAATGAAGCGGATGATACCCCTTGGCTGCTTGGTAGTGGCACTGTGTGGGTGCGGCGCCCCCAAGGTTGCGGAGCAGGACGCCCAATGGCTTTTACCCCTGGGAAGTTACAACGCGATCCGCCACAGCAAACTGACCCAGATCGATACCAAGAACGTGGGCAAAATGAGAGTGGCCTGGACCATGTCCACGGGAACGCTCCGCGGGCAGGAGGGTCAGCCGCTGGTGGTGGGGAACATGATGTACTTCGAGAGCTCCTACCCCAACTTCGTCTACGCCATCGATCTCGATAACGTCGGCAAGATCGTCTGGAAATTCGCTCCGGAGCAGGATAAGTTCTCGCCCTCGGTGGCCTGCTGCGATCTGGTGAGCCGCGGCGTGGCCTACGCCGACGGCAAGATTCTGGTGGGCACCCTGGACACCCATCTTTACGCTCTGGACGCGAAGACGGGCAGCGTGATTTGGACCGCGCTCAATGGCGATCCCAAGCTCGGTCAAACCATGACCAGCGCGCCGCTGGTGGTTCATGACAAGGTTATCGTCGGGATCTCCGGGGGAGAGTACGGCGTCCGCGGCCACATCACGGCGTATGATCTCAATTCCGGCAAGCAGGTTTGGCGCGCCTACAGCGTCGGCAGCGATCAGGACATCCTGTTCGATGCGAAGACGATGGACGGGGCCACCCAGCAGCCGGCGGGTAAGGATTCCAGTCTCAAGACTTGGGACAACGATGAGTGGAAACTCGGCGGCGGCACCACCTGGGGCTGGTATTCCTACGATCCGGAACTCAACCTGTTTTACTACGGCAGCGGAAACCCGGGAACGTGGAATCCCACCCAGCGGCCGGGCGACAACAAATGGTCCATGACCATCTTCGCCCGTAACCCGGACACCGGAGTGGCTGCGTGGGCGTATCAGATGACTCCTCACGACGCCTGGGATTATGACGGCATCAACGAGAGCGTGCTCACCGACAGCGTCGTGGACGGCCAGACCATCCCGACGCTGACCCACTTCGATCGCAACGGCTTTTCCTACCTCATTGACCGGCGCAGCGGCAAGCTGCTCAGAGCGCACAAATTCGATCCGTCAACCAACTGGGCGACCGAGATCGATTTGAAGACCGGACGGCCGGTCCTGAACCCGGACAAGATGACCAAGGAAGACGTGAATGTCAAGGAGATCTGCCCGGCCGCGCAGGGCGCCAAGAATCACCAGCCGGCTTCCTACGATCCCCGGACCAAGCTTTTCTATGTCGGGACCAACCACATCTGTATGGATTACCAGGCGTTCGGTGTCAAGTACAAGGGCGGTTTCCCGTACGTTGGAGCCATTTTGAGCATGTTCCCTGCGGATCACGGCAATACGCGGGGCAGGCTCATCGCCTATGATCCGGTCACGGGGCAGACCAAGTGGGAGGTCGGCGATACGTTCCAGGTTTACAGCGGACCGCTGACCACCGACGGCGATGTGGTGTTCTACGGGACGCTCGATGGCTGGTTCAAGGCAGTGGATGAGGCGACCGGAAAGGTTCTCTACCAGTTTCACGCGCCTTCCGGCATCATCGGCAATCCCATCACCTACATGCACAAAGATAAGCAGTATGTGGCGGTGCTGACGGGCGTAGGAGGATGGGCCGCCATCGGTCTCGCCGAAGGTCTCACCAAGGGAAGCGACGGATTGGGCGCCGTCGGCCTGACCGCGTCGCTCGGCGACTATACCAACCTCGGAGGAACGCTCATGGTCTTCTCGCTGGAGTAGCCCCCTGCTATCCGCTGGGCGAAGCGTCGCAATTGCTGCAAGGCGCGATCGACCTGCACGCTCGTGGTGTTATGTTGATGAGGTCGTTCCGGAATAGCGATGCGGGAGACTCCCGAGCAGTTCGACTCGATGTTCCCGAAGTTGGAGGACGCGCAGATCGCGCACCTTGCGGCGTTCGGCGAGCGGCGGTCCGCGCTACCGGGTGAGATCCTGTTCGACCAGGGAGACGCGAACCACGGCGTCTTTGTCGTGCTTGAGGGCAGCATCGAAATCATAGGTGTCTCGAGCGGCGATGAGGTCCTCAGAGTCCTCGGCCGCGGAACGTTCACCGGAGAAGTGAACCAGCTCTCGGGCCGGCGCAGTCTGGTCCGGTGCCGGGCGCGCGAAGCGAGCGTGCTGCTGGAAATCGGCAGGGCGCAACTGCGCCGCATGGTGCAGACCGATGCCGAGCTCAGCGAGATATTCCTGCGCGCGTTCCTGTTGCGCCGAGGATACTTGATCGCCCACTCCGTCGGCGACGCTCTTCTGATCGGATCCAGCCATTCCAAACACACCTTGCGCCTTCGGGCGTTTCTGGCCCGCAACGGGCATCCGCTCACGTACCTCGATGTGGAGCGCGATCCGGACGTCCAGGCCGCGCTCGACCATTTCGAGATTCTCGTTACGGATATCCCGGTACTAATCTGCCGCGGCCAACTCGTGCTGCGCAATCCCACCAATGCCGAAGCGGCCGCATGTTTCGGTTTGAATGCCGGAATCGATGAGAGGAGCGTTTACGACTTGATCGTCGTCGGCGCGGGACCCAGCGGGCTGGCCGCGGCGGTTTACGGAGCCTCGGAGGGGCTCAATGTCCTGGTTCTCGAGAGCAACGCGCCAGGCGGGCAGGCCGGATCGAGTTCCAGGATCGAAAACTATCTGGGTTTCCCCACCGGGATTTCCGGGCAGGACCTTGCCGGCCGCGCATTCGTTCAGGCGGAAAAGTTCGGAGCCCAAATCGCGGTTGCTCGCGCCGCCCGCGCGCTCAGGTGCGCCCGACCGCCGTACACCGTCGAACTGGAAGACGGAGGAGCCTTTCAAGGCCGGAGCATCATCGTGGCGACCGGAGTCCAGTACCGAAAGCTGGATCTGCCAAACCTTGCTCAGTTTGAAGGCGCTGGAGTCTATTACGGCGCGACCCCGGTCGAGGCCCAGGTCTGCCGCAACCAGCAGGTCGCCATCGTCGGAGGAGGAAACTCGGCCGGCCAGGCTGCTGTGTTCCTGGCGGGGTTCGCCAGTCATGTCCATCTGCTGGTGCGCGGGGCGGGGCTCGCCGAAACCATGTCGCGGTACCTGATCTCCCGCATTGAAGCTTCCCCGGAGATCACGCTGACGGCATGGACCGAGATCGAAGCCCTGGAGGGCGGCGCACAGTTGGAGCGCGTTCACTGGCGCAATGCAAAGGACGGAACACGCTGCGTCCATGAGATCCAGCACTTGTTCCTGATGACCGGCGCCAACCCCAACACTACCTGGCTCGATGGATGCGTGGCGCTGGATGCCAAGCGGTTCATCAAGACCGGCGCGGATGTGGGAGACTCCTGGCCAGTGCGACGGGCTCCCGATCTGCTCGAAACAAGTCTTCCCGGCGTCTTCGCGGTCGGTGATGTCCGTTCCGGAAGCCTGAAGCGCGTCGCCGCGGCTGTGGGCGAGGGATCGATGGCCGTCCAGTTCGTCCATAAGGTCTTGGCAGAGTGACTGGGTCTATAGGTGATGGCCAACGCTGCCAAGCCTCCCTACGATGAAGCTGCGATCCTGATGCTGAAGGAATTCGTTCGCTATTACAACCGCCGCTCGGGTTATCGGAGGATTCATCGGACGAGCGTTGATCGTCTTAGTTTACGCTATAGTGGATGAGTCGCTGAACTTCAGTTCTCATATGGAGGAACATGTATGAAACGCATTTTGATGATGACAGCGACCTGTCTCATGGCGGTGGCGCTGAGCGGCGATCTGGTGAAGGCCCAGCCTGCGGATGAGCCGGTCAGCAAGACCTGCCGCGAAGGTCCGCGCGAGCGTGAGGTCGAGATTCAGAAGATCGAACCCTTCAAAGTGTTCGACAATCTCTACCATGTCGGTCCCTGCTACGTGTCCGCGTGGATTCTGACTACGCCGCAGGGTGACATCATGTTCGACTCCGCTCAGGAGCCGTTCGTCGACAAAGTTATGGATAACATTAAGAAGGTCGGCGTCAATCTGCGCGACATCAAATACATCATCATCAATCATGGACATACCGACCATGCCGGCGGCGCGGCGCGACTGCAGGAATTCACCGGCGCGCGCGTGGTGGCGACGCCTGAAGACTGGACTATGATCGAAGCGCTCAACGCCCGGCCAAACAATCGCGATGGCGGCAAGCCCACCGTTACCCCGAAGCGCGACAGGGAAGTGCATGAAGGCGATCATCTCGACCTCGGCGATCAGCACCTGATCATCCACACCGCGCCGGGTCATACTCCCGGCAACCTGTTCATCGAGGGCTTGCTGCTCAGGGACGGCGTCCGGACCTACAAGGGGATCTGGGGCGGCGGTGGAGCGGGCGCGCCGGGCCTCGAGGGCGCCAAGCAAGGCGTCATCAACGCCCAAAAGCTCAATGCTGTTCGGGGTGTGCAGGTATACCTCATGACCCATTCGTGGCAGCCACCCGACGGCTATCCCGGCGGCGGCATTCTCGAGCGGGCTAAGCTGCTGGCGACCCGCAAACCGGGCGATCCGCATCCCTTTGTCGATCCGGCAAGCTGGGAGGCGCGGGCGAAGCGATCGCTGGAGACCGCGCAGAGAGTGCTTGCCCAGGAACAGGCGAAAGCTGCGGCGCCGAAATAATCTGATGAAAGGGCGTTGAATAGTTCGCGCTTGGCCGTCTCCGGCGAGATCCCCAGAACCTCTGCGGGCATCGAGCGAGACCTCGACACGGCATGCCAAGCCGGTGCCCGACTCATTCCGGCAAGGTAAACACTACCAGAGTTGCAACCTCAGCTTGATTGGATTGCACACCGCTGCGACCAGGCCAGCAAGTCCAATGCTCGGGCTTCCTACTATCGTGTTGGTGGATTGCCACTGAAATGGCGCTCGTAGACCGAGTTGCCGGGCGGCACTTTCCGCGTGACTTCCACCCGCATGGTCCTTCCTTCCCACTGCTTGACGAGCTGGTTCTTGCGGAGATGCCCGAGAAGCGTCTCCTCGGCCATTTCCCGGCATTGGAACTCCATCAGTTGCGCGTTGGGCTCCAGACGGCGGTAAATCGGCATGCTGATCTTCCAAGGCCGTGTGAACACGTTCTTGTCTTCGATGGTCGCTTCGTAGCGGAACGCGTCGCGCGTAATGGGAGTGTACCGTTCCACGACATGAAGCGCGTCGCTGTGGAAGTCGCCGGAGCGATCGAGCCATGTTTCGGAGGTGAAGCTCGAAACATCAGTAACGAGTGTATCGCCTTCCCAGTGCCCGACCGAGTGGCCCATATAGGCATCCACCGGATAGGGATCGACGGGATCGAGATGAATGGTCCGTTCGGCGCCGGCGTATTCGAACACCATGAGCACCTTCGTCGTTCCCTGAATGATCTGAAACCTGTACGGCATGTACATGGCGCGCGGTACGCCCGGCTTGAAGCACCCAATCTCCGGATCGCGATCCGGCCAATTGGCAAGGTTCTCCTGCTTTCTTTTCGCCGCCCATGGCTGATAAGGGATCTCATCGCCTTCGACGACGCCGAGATCCGGAGGCACCCAGCCAATTGCGCCCAGCGCGACGACCGGAGCTGCCAGGACCGGAACGTCGGAATACACACCAGGTTGACCCACCATGGGGCGCGGGCTGTGCGTCAACAGGTCCCAGTTGGCGCCATTGTTCGCCTGCCAGATCCCGCTGAAATCAGGTTTTCCGTCCGCCGTGCGCGGTATCGCGAAGCTCGAATTTTGACGTTTTTGAACCTGCGTTGTCGCCAGCCAGATTCCGCTGATCACGACGGCTGTCACAAGCGCGACGAGCGCCTCTCTTTTACGCATTGCATCCGCCTCTCAACGGTCCCGCTCGATCCCGCCTCCGATATCGCCGCCGGTCGAGATGTCCATGGTCCGCGGATCGGAGCCCTTGCCCTGCTTGAAGAGTTTTTCGGCCACCCGCGTGTTCTCGAGCATACCCATCATGCCGTAATTTCCTTCATGGCAAGCGGACTCGTAGATCTGGTTGGCCTTATCGGACTCCTTTTCCCACGGAACCATCAACGTCCAGGGACGCGTCCATGTGGTCGCATCTTCGACCGTTACCGTGTACTCCAGCCGATTTTCGCTTACGCGTTTGAAGCGCTCGACCAGGTGCAGGTTCTCACGAGAGCCTTGAAACTCAGCCTTGAGCGAGAAGTTGGTGATGTCGACCACCAGCGTGTCGCCCTCCCACCGGCCGCGCGCATCCCCCTTCCAGAATCGGAGGCTCGCCGGCAGGTGCTTGCTGCCGTCGACAGGAATGGTGCGGACAAAACCCGACCCCTGTCCCCAGTCAACCGTGATACCCACCTGTCGCGGCGACTGCACGACGCGATAGTGGGCCTCCAGCTTCGGCAATGTGCCGGCCAGACACCGCTCCATCAGAGAACGGTCTTCCGGACCGTCGGCGCGATTCATGCGGTCGACGTTATAGAAAGGGGGCGGTTCGTTAAGCCGTGGCGAGGGCGGCCCGGATTTGCCGCCGGAGGTCCCCTGCAGCAGCGCCTGCATGTACCCGCGCACGGCGTCCTTTCTCT
>JBGPLI010000081.1:0-22293 GCA_041486445.1 Bryobacteraceae bacterium | reverse complement strand
GCTCGTGGTGGACGACAATCTCACCAACCGGCGCATCCTGATGAACGTCATGGAGACCTGGCACATGCTGCCCACTCTGGCGGCGAGCGCGCCGGAAGCTCTTTCGCACATGCGCCGCGCGTTCGACGACGGCGATCCTTTCCAACTGGTCTTGACCGACGTTCACATGCCGGACATGGACGGTTTCGCGTTGGCCGCGGAAATCAAGGCCTCTCCCCTTCTCGCCGACGCCGTGATCCTGATGCTCACCTCGGGAGAGCAACGAACCGACATCGCCAGGTGCCGCGAACTGGGAGTTTCATTCTATCTGACCAAGCCGATCCGGAGAGCGGAGCTGCATTCCGCGGTGATCGCGGCGCTCACACGCGGCTCCGAAACGCAAACCACGATACTGGCGGCCGCTCGGCCGGTGCGAAGGCCTGCGGGACAAACTCCATTCGGCGCGGTGCTGCGCATTCTTCTGACCGAGGACAACGTGGTGAACCAACGCCTCGCCTTGCGGCTGCTGGAGAAAGCAGGTCACCAGGTGACAGTCGCCGGTAACGGTAGGGAAGCCCTGGCGGCCGTGGATCGGGAAGAGTTCGACATCGTCCTGATGGACGTGCAGATGCCCGAGATGGACGGGTTCGAGGCCACTGCCGCCATCCGGCGGAATGAGAATGGCACCGAGCGCCACATCCCCATCATCGCCCTGACCGCGCACGCGATGAAGGGCGACGCGGAACGGTGCCTCGCCGCGGGAATGGACGGCTACATCTCCAAACCGATCCGCCCGCGCCAACTGCTGGACCTGGTAGAGAAGTATGGCAAGCCGTCCCTGACAGCCTGCTAAGGGTGATATCCTCGCTGTAAGGACGAGGACATGACTACCCGGAAGGCGCTGTGGTGCTTGGGTGTTGGAGTTGCTTCTCTCACGGCGTTGTACGCCGTCGAACGGCCGTTCCGCGTCTACTACAGCATGGAGGCCTACGACAACATCCCGCTGCCGCCGGATTACCAGGAAAAGACGGATTGGGTTTTCGCCCGGCTGATGTATCCTCAACACCCCTTCTCGCGGTTCGGCCGTTATCGCTACGGCCGCTCGATGGACTGGCGGGAAGGAGGCACCAGTTGGACGCAGGATTATCCGCGGGCGGATCGCCACTTCGCGCAGGCGCTGCGGCGGCTGACGCGCATCCACGTGCGGTCGGTGGAGCAGCCCATCAACCTGGACGATGACGACGACGCCTTCAATTACCCGTGGCTGGCTGCCGGCGAGATGGGGGACTGGAAGTTAACCGAGGCTCAGGCGGACAAGCTTCGCGATTATCTGTTGCGCGGCGGATTCCTCATGCTGGACGATTTTTGGGGCACCGAGGAATGGTTGAGGTTCGTCGAGAGCATGAAGGTGGTCTTCCCGGACCGGCCGATCGTGGAGATCGAAAACGGCGATGCGATCTTCCACACCGTCTACGATCTGGACGACCGCTATCAGGTTCCGGGGGAATGGGCGCTGGCCCGCGGGACCACCTACCGCAACGACGGGTCGGTGCCGCGCTGGCGCGGCATCTACGACGACCGCGGCCGGCTGATGGTGGCCATGTGCTTCAACAACGACGTGGGCGATTCCTGGGAGTGGGCCGACGATCCGGGCTATCCGGAAAAATACTCCGCGCTGGGCATCCGCATCGGCGTCGACTACGTGATCTATTCGCTGACGCACTGACCGCTTGCTTACGCGCGGGTTCAGCAAGGACTATTAGTGCTGGCTGAGGAGCCGCCGTAGCTTGCGGCTTTGTTCCTGAGCTCTCTCGGAATTCGGGTTCTGTTCGAGTTCCACCGCGTATTCCGCCAGTGCGCCCCTCAGATTGCCTTGTTTCTCGAGGACATCACCCAACGCCAAGTGATACAAGCTCAAATCCGCCGCGATGCTGGAGCGGATGCGAATCGCCTCCCGAATCTCGGCTTCCGCGTTCTGGAGGCGGCCTAGATGGAAATCGCTCAATCCCGCGAAGAGCAGGTAGACCGAACTTTTCGGGTTGCCCCGCAGCGCCCGCTGAAAGCAATCCGCCGCACGGTCCCAGTCTTCCAGACCAAAGTAAGCTCGTCCCATGCCGTACACCACGTCCGGATTGCGCGCCCCCAGCGAAAGAGCGTGTTCGAAGTACGGGAGCGCCTCCACCGGCTGTCCACGCACCAGCAACGCCACGGCCAGATTTTCCGATGCCATCGGGTGCTGCGGCGCGACCTCGTAGGCGCGCTGGAACAGCAGCAAATCGTCGTGCCAAAAGGCGCTCTCGCGTACCGTGCGGTAGCTCAGCAATCCGATGATCGCGAGGACAGAGACCAGGTGGAAAACGGAAATCCGGGGGATCAGATGCTTCCAGGCCAAAACGACCAGAAGGCAGAAGCCGACGGAGGAGAGATACAGATAGCGGTCGTGCACGACTTCACCCGTGACGAAGGCCCTGAAATCGAGTACCGGAAGAATCGGGATTACCAGCAGAGCCGAAGCGAACCCCACTACACGATTCTTTCGCGACCAATGCGCGAGTGCGATCGTCAGCGCGCTGAGGAACACAACCGGCAGGACCAAACGCCGAACGCTCAGGTAGGTCACATAGGGAAGGTAATGAAACTCGCTCATCGAAACCGGCCATATCAACTGCTTCAGGTAGAACAACAGCATGGAAGGCCAAGTCGCGACGACTACCGAAATCGGCATGGGCTTTAGAACCCTCATCAGCCCAGGGACGATGTGCAGCCGCACGAGCAGATAAGCAGCCGCGCTGGCGGGATACAGGGCCAGCAACGGCGCGATGCTCCTGTTCGAGCCTCGGCGGAACAACATTTCATATGCGAGGATGATTCCCGGGAGCACAACCGCCGTCTCCTTCTCCAGCATCGCCAGGACGTAGAGGCCGGCCGAAGCCGCCAGCCAGATCCAGCCGCGGCCCCCGTCCGCGGTCGCGGTCCTCCAGCGCAGATAACAGAGGATCGATCCCAGGAAAAATATACCCAACAGAGGTTCGCTGACCCCGCTGATCCAGGCCACGCCTTCGACGTGCACTGGATGAACGCCAAACAAGAGAGCGGCTATGCCGGACCACACCTGATCCATCCAGTGTCTCGCCAGGGAATAAACCAGCAGCGTGCAGAGCAAATGCGAAAGGATGCTGGTCAGATGCCACCACGCCGGTTCCGGGCCGAACAACTGGTAGTTCGACAGCAACCACAACATGAACACCGGCCGGTAGTAAACGCCAACAGTTTCCGGCTTAAAGCCCCACAGGGGGCTGGTAAAGTACCGCGGCGCCCATTCCCAATTCAGCGTATACGAGTTCTCCAGGATTTGGCCATGGTCGTCGAACACGAAGTCATAGCTCAGCGTCGGGGCGTAAACGGCGGCCGTCACCAGCATTACGGTGATCGGCACTAGACCGGCTGGAAAAGTCCTGGACAACCCTATAAGGATACCCGCGCCCGGCGGAAAAATGATTATCGCGGCTGCGTCACCACGTCCACCAGCGCCGGCTGACCATGCCCGACTGCATCGAGTGCGCGGCGGATTGCCGGACCCAGGTCCTTCGGGTCGGTCACCGGACCCTCGCCGTGCACGCCCATGCTGCGGGCCAGCATCGCGTAGTCGATGTTGGGATCCGTGATGGTGGTGCCGGTGGCGGCCGTTGTGATGCCGCGCTGGTGGCGGTTGGCCATGCGCTGGAGGTGCATCACCTCTTGATGATAGGCGCGGTTGTTATGCATCACGCTGAGGATCGGAATCTTGTGGTGGGCCAGGGTCCACAGCACGCCGTTCGAGTACATCAGATCCCCGTCGTTCTGGATGGCGACGCTGAGCCGGCCGTGTTTGCGGTTGGCCAGAGCCGCGCCCGCCGCCGCCGGTGATCCGTAACCCTCGCCCGCTCCGCCGGAGCCGCCGATGAACTGGTAGTGCTTGTCGAAATTCCACAAGCGCAGTGGCCAGTTACTCGCGAAGTTGGGCTGGGAGACCAGCGACCAGTCCTTGTCCTTGATCTGAGCCCACACTTCGGCCGACAGACGCGCCGTGGTGATCGGACTCGCGTCCCAGGCGTAGCTCGCCTCGGTGCGGGCTCTCTCCAGAGCTTCGGCGCGCGCGGTGGCCAGCTTGGCGCCGCGGTCCTGAAGCGCCCTCTTGCGGTCGGCCGTGATCAGGCGCTTCACCGCTTCGATCAATGACGGCAGCGTCGCCTCCGCGTCGGCCGCGATTGCCAGATCGACTTCGGGGTAGCGCTGGAAGTCCTGGTAATTGCTCTTGAGATACAGGTCGCCCGAGGTGATGCTGATCAGCTTCGCGCCCGCCTTCGTGCCCCGCCGCGAAGTTCGCTCCTGCTGGTCGCGGTAGATGTTGACCGTTCCCCAGAAATCCGTGAGCTCGAGGCCGAGAATCACGTCGGCGTTGGCGACGAGCGCGCGCGCTCGGTCGGTGTGGTTCAGCGGATGGCGCGTGGGGAAATTCATCCGCCCGCCCTGGTCGATCACCGGGGCCTGGAGCGACTCGGCCAGCTCCACCAGAAGCTTCATGCCGGCTGGCGTGCGAGCCGCGCGATCCGCGACGATCACCGGATTTTCAGCCGCCACCAACAAGCGCGCCGTCTCGGCTACAGCCGCGGAGTCGCCCTGCGGCGGCGCAGCCAAGGTCAGCTTCGGAACCCGCAGCTTGGCGCGGTCGGGCATCTCGGCCTCTTGCAGGTCGCCGTCGGCCACCACCAGCACCGGCATCGTCGGCGGAGTCATGGCGATCTTGTACGCGCGCACCGCGGACTCGCCGAAGTGCGTGAGCGAGAGCGGCGTGTCGTCCCACTTCACGTAGTCGCGCACCATGGCCGCTGCGTCCTGCACGCTGTGATCCCACTCGACGCCGGGCCGCCGCTGGGTCGCGTCGAGAGAGTTGCCGACGATCACGTACACCGGCGCGCGGTCGCAGTAGGCGTTGTAAATGGCCATGGCCGCGTGCTGCAATCCCACCGTGCCGTGCGCAAACACGCTCGCGGGCTTGCCCTCGACCTTTCCGTAGCCGTGGGCCATCGCGGTGGCCGATTCCTCGTGGCAGCAGGTGATGAACTCTGGCGCCTTGTTGCCGCCGTAGTTGACCACCGATTCGTGCAATCCGCGGAAGCTCGATCCGGGATTCGAGAAGATGTACTCGAATCCCAGCGACTTCAGGACATCGACCATATAGTCCGCGCCCGGATGATCGCAGGTCTGGACGTCGACCGATACCGCGCCGCTTTCGGCTTCCTTGGACGCGGCGCCCGGGACAGGCGCCCGGCGAGCCTCGGCTTGCTGCTGCGCGCGGGTGACAGCGGGTTTCGCCACGATCGCCGCGGCGCCGGCGGCCGCGCCTTTCAGAAAATTGCGGCGGCCAACAGAAGTTTTCTTGAGTCTCATCGTGACCTCTCTATTGATTCAGCAGGGGTATATTTTTAACCGCCGGCGGCTCTCGAACGGATCGCAGGTACGCATGGATATCCACCAGGTCGGAGTCCGGCACTACTTTACTGGTAAACGGCGGCATCTGGCCCGTGGGATGGCGCACATAAGTGGTCAGCGCGGCGAGTGAAATCGGGCGCGGCGCGATGCGCGGTCCGGCAGCCCCGCCCTGACCCTCGTATCCGTGGCACTGCCAGCAGCCGTAGCTGGTGAAAAATTTCTTGCCATTTGCCGCGTTTCCTCCGGTGTCGCCCTTGGTCTGCGAAAACACCAGTACAGGAGCAATCACCGTCAGCAGAACGAGTCGTCGCATCCTGGGGACGACGATATCGCTTCGCTCGCGCTCCTGTCAAGCGCGGCTCACGGCGCTCCCCCCAGCTCTCCCTTCGGTTGCGACACCGCCGCGACCGCACTGGCGCGCCGGGCCAGCAGCAGATTCGACGGTATCCTCGAATACCCGTAGCCGATCCTCAGCGACAGCGGCTTCGAGCCCGGCGTCTGGTACGCCTTGCGCAGATCCGGCTGCTCCAGCCAGCGGAAGGGTCCATACGGGCGCTCGTAATTGCCGTAGAGCTGCACGTTCCAAAGCTCGGGCCGGAACCAGCGGTACGGAATCCCGGTGTCGTCCTGCAAAATCGCGGCGCTGTTGGCCAGCATCGCATTCCGGATGAGGGAGAACTCCGGACGGTGCGTCATATACGAGGTGGCCTTGAGCAAAGTGGCGGTGCCCTTCAGGCGGGAGAGATACGTGAGAAAAGGTTGGTTCTCGCGCAGGCGATCGTCGGAGAGGTTCACGGTGAAGTAGTAAAGCGTGTGAACCGCTCGGTCGGTATCGCTCAAAAACTCGATCTCGATCCCCTTGTTGCCGTACCTGGTGGGCGCTTTGTAGGTGACGGCCCGCTCGATGATCTGGCCCTCCTCATCGAGCCGCACATAGCGGAAGCCCAGAATGGTGTGATGCGTGCGCACCAGCAGGTGGAGAATCGGCAGCAGCAGCCCGTCGGTCACCTGGCCGCGGAACTGGTGATCCATCTGGCGCGTGATGAAAAAACTGCGGCCCAGCTCGGAGGCCATGCTCTCGCGCACATCGGCCAGGTACGCAGGCAGGTCTTTTTTCTCGGTCTGCGCGGGGGAGGGAAGGGTACCCGACGGCTCCAGGCCAACCAGTACGTACGCTGGACTGTTCGGAAACAACAGCGTCGCCGTCAAGGCGTCCGGGCCGCCGAACGGATAAAACACCGGGGTATTCGCAATGGATGCGCCGCCCAGTTCCTGCCTTTGGAACTCGCGTATCCCGCCGATGAGTCCTGCCTCGGCCCTGCGCCAGGTGGCGTCAAGTTGAAGACGATGCGCCTGCCAGGCGTCGGTCTCCTCCAGGCTCGCGAACGGACTGCCGTCGGTTGCAGGCAGGCCCGCGATGAACCGGCCCACGTCGTCGGCGTCGCGCGAGCGAGGAATGGCGCCCGAAAGATTCGCATCGGCCGCCTTGAGCTGGGGAACGACTGAAGCCGAGCGCTCGCACACGGACGGCAGAAGCGTCAAGGCAAGCAGGAGACCGAGGAATCGCACGCGACCTCAGGATACCAAAAGTGCCATAATGATCGTCCACATGAAATTTCTGCGCTTCGACTACCACCAGGAGCGCCACCTCGGCGTGATCACGGACGGGGGCGTCGCTCCCATCGAGGAAATCAACGCCAGGCTCGGCCTGCGCGTGCCCGACGATCTGCTGGCCGTGATCCAGAGCGGGGCAGCCGGGCAATTGCGCGATCTCGGCGGAGTGCCGACGATTCCCCTGGACCAGGTGACCCCGCAGCTTCCCTACGACGTGCCGCCGAAGATCTGGTGCATCGGCTTGAACTACCTCACGCACGCCGACGACATCCAGGCCGTGCAGCCGGAGGAGCCGGGCAGCTTCATGAAGCCCGCGTCCTGCATGATCCCGCCCGGCGGCACGATCGTGCTCCCCCCGTCCGAAATCTCGAACGACGTGGACGCCGAAGGAGAATTGGGCGTGATCATCGGCCGCAAGTGCCGTTTCGTTCCGGCAGCGGAAGCGGCCAGCGTCATCTTCGGATACACGACGACGCTGGACCTGACCGCGCTCGACGTGCTGCGCAAAAATCCGCGCTACCTCACGCGCGCCAAGAGCATCGACACCTTCTTCAGCTTCGGTCCGGTGGTGGTGACCGCCGACGAGATTCCGGACGTGAATCAACTGGAGGTGGTGACCGAGCACAACGGAGAGGTCTGCTCGCGCGATTTCGTGCATCACATGCGCCACCTCCCGTACGAGCTGGTGCGCTTCCATTCCAATTTCATGACGCTCTATCCGGGCGATTTGATCTCGACCGGCTGTCCGAAAGGCGCGCGGATCAAGGCCGGCGACCGCGTGCGCGCGCGAATCGACGGAATCGGCTGCCTGGACGCGACGGTTACGGCCTAGGCTCGTACTTCCTCAGCTCGCTTTTGGCGATGGCCTCGCGATGAACCTCGTCCGGGCCATCGGCCAGGCGCAGCGTCCGCGAGTTCGCCCACATCGCCGCCAGCTCGAAATCCTGGGAGACTCCCGCCCCGCCGTGTGCCTGCATGGCGCGATCGACCACGGCCAGCGCCAGGTTCGGCGCCACCACTTTGATCATCGCGATCTCCCTCTGCGCCGCCTTGTTGCCCGCGGTGTCCATCATGTAGGCGGCTTTGAAAACCAGCAGCCGCGCCTGCTCGATCTCGATGCGCGAATTGGCGATGTCCGCGCGAATCGTCCCTTGCTCCGCGATGGTCTTGCCGAACGCCACGCGCGACCGGACGCGCCGGCACATCATTTCCAACGCGCGCTCTGCCACGCCGATCAGCCGCATGCAGTGATGAATCCGCCCCGGACCCAGACGGCCCTGCGCAATCTCAAAACCGCGGCCTTCGCCCAGCAGCAGGTTCGACGCGGGCACGCGCACGTTTTCAAAGACGAGGTCGCCATGGCCGTGTGGCGCGTCATCGTAGCCGAAAACCGTCAGCAGACGCTTCACCTTGACGCCCGGCGTGTCCATCGGTACCAGAATCATGGACTGCTGTTTATGTTTCGGCCCGGACGGATCGGTCTTGCCCATGAAGATCGCGATCCGGCAGCGCGGATCGCCCGCGCCGGAGGTCCACCACTTGCGCCCGTTCAGCACATACTCGCCGCCCTCGCGCACGATGCTCGCCTGAATGTTGGTGGCGTCGGAGGAGGCCACATCCGGCTCGGTCATCGCGAAGCACGACCGGATCTCGCCCGCGAGCAGCGGCCGCAGCCAGCGCTCCTTCTGCTCGGGCGTGCCATAGCGCTCGAGCACTTCCATGTTTCCCGTGTCCGGAGCCGAACAGTTGAACACTTCGGGCGCCCAGACCGTCCGGCCCATGATCTCGCACAGCGGCGCGTACTCCAGGTTGGTCAGGCCCGTGCAGAACAAATTCCATAAACCCGCTGCGCGAGCCTTCGGTTTCAGCTCCTCGACGATGGGCACTGGGCGGCGGCGGTCCTCCTCGACTTGCCGATGATAGAGAGCCTCGTTCGGATAGACGTGCTCCTTCATGAACACAGTCACCAGCTCTTGCAGATCCTTCACCTTGTCAGAGAAGTCAAAGTGCATGTATTAACTCCTGGCGAGCCAGATTCACCAGCGCCTTGGCTCTCTCACCGAAAACCCGGAACCGTTCATCACTGGTCTGTCCGCGATGGTAGCGGAAGTAAATCTGCTGAATGATCACCGCCAGCTTGAACACGCCCAGAACCTCGTGATACCCGACCAGCTTCACGTCGCGGCCGGTCTTCTCCGCGTATCGGGAGACAAATTCGTCGCGCCCGTACCAGCCCGGCTGCACCGTGAGCGCGGAAACGGCGGTGGATGGCACGGAGGGAGCCCAGGCCCAATAGCAAAGCGCCAATCCAAGATCGGCGAGCGGATCCCCCACCGTCGCCATCTCCCAGTCGAGCACGGCCTCCACTGCGCCCGCCTCGCCCCGCCGCAGCATCACGTTGTCCAGCTTGAAGTCGTTGTGCACCAGTGTCGGAGGGCCCGACGGCGGCAGATTCCGCTCCAGCCACGCGATCACCTCGTTCATCGCCGGCAATTCTTCCGTCTTCGCCCGATGCCAGCGTTCGGCCCACCCGCGCACCTGCCGCTCGACGAATCCTTCCGGTTTGCCCAGCGCGACCAACCCATGGCGCGCGACGTCGATCGCGTGCAGCCGCGCCAGGCAATCGACGAACGCCTCGCTGATGCGCTGGGGATATCGGGGCAGGGAAGCGACCTCCTCCGGTGCCGAATCCCGCAGAACGTGCCCGCGCCGCCGCTCCATGATGAAGAAGACCGCGCCGATGACACCCGGGTCCTCGCACAAATGATACGGTTTCGGCGCCTCCGGAAAATGAGGATGCACCGCGGCCAGCACCCGGCATTCGCGCGCCATGTCGTGCGCTTTCGGCGGAACCGGACCCAGCGGACCGCGCCGAAGCACATACTCATGCCCGCCCGCGCGCAGAAGATATGTCAGGTTGGAGTGGCCCTTGGGAAACTGCTCGATCTCGATCCCGCGTTCCGCGCCTTCGATCTTGCCCTTCAGGTAATCCGCCAGGGCTGCGGCCGGGAGTTCCTCCCCTTTGCGAACGGCGTCGGTCTCGGAGCGCATGTCTTATACAGGCTACCGCGAGGGCCAGCCGCCGTCGATCAGAATATCGCCCGCCCGATCCAGCAATCGCGGTGTATACTGGCCAGGGGACGGAGGCCCTTCTTCAGATGATAAGAACCCTGCCGCTTTTGGTTTGTTTGCTTCCGGCTGCCTCGGCGCAGTTCTACAACATCTCCACCGTAGCGGGCATCGGCCGGCTGCCGTTTAGCGACGGGGGCGGCGCCGCCATTAACGCTCATCTGATCCAACCAAGGTTTGCCGCGGCGGATACCGCGGGCAACGTCTTCTTCAGCGACTCTTATTACAACCAAGTATTCCAGATCTCGGCGGCCGGAACAATCACGGTGTACGCCGGTACCGGTCAGTCGGGCTTCGGCGGCGATGGAGGACCCGCAACGGCGGCGCAGATCAGCAACCCCCAAGGCCTCGCGGTGGATTCAGCCGGCAATCTGTACATCGCCGAATTTGGGAATTCGCGCGTGCGAAAGGTCACGCCGGGCGGCACGATTTCCACGGTAGCGGGGAATGGCCAGACCAGCCTTTCGGGCGATGGCGGGAGTGCAACCTCCGCGGCAGTGGGAAATCCGGCGGGCGTGGCAATAGATGCGGCGGGAAGTCTGTATGTCAGCCAGCCCAACGCGAATGCCATTCGTATGGTGAGTTCCGCCGGCACCATCAGCACCCTCGCCGGCACGGGCGCAGCGGGTTATTCCGGTGATGGACTCCAAGCGACGGCCGCCATGCTCTTTGCCCCTCAAGGGCTGACGGTGGATGCCGCGGGCAACGTTTACGTGGCCGATTGGCAGAATAACCGGATTCGCAAGATTACGCCGCAGGGCGTGATCACGACTGTCGCAGGGAACGGAAAAAACGGCTTCAGCGGTGATGGTCAGCAGGCGACAGCCGCGTCGCTTTTCTTCCCGCTGGATGTCAAGACAGACTCCAACGGCAACCTGTATGTCGCTGACGCCAGCAACGGTCGCGTACGACTTGTGAACTCGAGCGGCGTCATCTCCACATTCGCGGGGGGAGGCGGTTCGTTTCAGGACGGAGCTCCGGGTCAGGCGGGCCTGCTCGGGTTGACCGGGGTTGCGATCGACAGCAAGGGGAACGTCATTATCACACTATCCGCGCTTCGCCAGGTGCGGCGAGTGACGCAGCAGGCCATTACGACGATTGCCGGCGTGTTGCCGTCCGCCACTGGGGGCGATAACGTCCTTGCGACGACAGCCCCGCTTTTGGATCCTTATGGCGTTGCTGCCGATGCCACCGGCAACCTCTATATCGCAGACCAAATTGACAACCGGATCAGAAGAGTTTCCGCGGGGACGGGAATCATCACCACCGTCGCCGGTAACGGCCTGGACCGCTCTACTGGGGATGGCGGCCCTGCCATCCGCGCGGAAATCGGAGTTCCACGGGGGCTCTCGCTAGACCCGGCAGGCAACCTGTATATCGCATCCGGGGCCGGAACCGTCATTCGGCGAATTGCGCCGGATGGTACCATCGCGACCGCCGCGGGTAGCGGAACCGCAGGGTTTTCCGGCGATGGCGGCATCGCAACTTCCGCTCAATTGCTCGGGCCAGTCGATGCTGTGGGGGACGCCGCCGGGAACGTCTACATTGCCGATTCCAATAACAACCGCATTCGGCTCGTGAGCCCCTCAAAGGTAATCACTACTTTCGCCGGCACTGGGGTAGCGGGTTATAGCGGAGACAACGGTCCCGCCGCGTCGGCACAGGTGTTCCTGCCGCGCCAGTTGGCGTTGGACAGTAAAGGCAATCTCTACGTTACGGATACTTATAACAACCGGATTCGAAAGATCACGCCCACCGGCACGATTACGACGGTCGCCGGAACCGGCGTCGGCGGGTTCGCAGGAGACGGAGGCGCCGCAACCGACGCGCAACTCTCGTTGCCCACCAGTGTCGCCGTCGATTCGAGCGGGAATCTCTACATCGGCAGCGCAGCGCGGATTCGAAAGGTGGATGCATCCACGGGAACAATCGCACTGATCGCAGGTACCGGAACCGCTGGCTTCAGCGGTGACGGCGGCCTGGCTACGCTCGCGACAATAAATCAGTCACAAAATATTACTCTCGATGGCTCCGGCAATGTCTATTTCACCGATGAAGGTAATTCGCGTGTGCGCAAGCTCACTCCCGCGCAGATCGTGCGTGAAGGCGTGGCCAACGGGGGCAGCCACACGGCGGGAGCGGTGGCGCCGGGCGAGGTCATCACGATCTTCGGGTTCAATCTTGGTCCCGTCACTGCCGCCGGCCTTCAGCTCGATGCGAACGGACGTGTCGCCACGCAGCTTGCCGGAACCCAAGTGCTATTCGACGGGGTACCCGCGCCCCTGTTGCTGGTGGCAAGCGGTCAGGTCAACACCGTCGTGCCGTATGGAGTGGCCGGGCAGACGTCCACGCAACTTCAGGTCGTAGCGCAGGGCAAGCCGACCAATGTCGTGACCCTGCCGGTCGCCGCCTCCTCCCCAGGATTGGCAGCGATCACGAACCAGGACGGGAGCGTGAACTCGCAGTCTAGTCCGGCGGCGGCAGAGTCGGCGCTAGCGATGTATGGCACGGGCGAAGGGCAGACCAATCCGCCCGGCGTTGACGGCAACGTCGCCACGTCGGTGTTTCCCAAGCCGGTCCTGCCGGTCTCGGTTCAGATTGGCGGGCGGGCGGCGAGCATTCCCTACGTGGGGGCAGCACCCGGATTTGTCTCCGGCGTGCTCCAACTCAACGTGCAGATTCCTGTGGGCGTGACTGGAGCTGTGCCATTGCAATTACAGATTGGCGATGCGACGCTACCCTCGCCCCTGACGGTGTTTGTGCGCTAACGCGAGGTCCAGCCGCCGTCGATCAGAATATCGGTCCCGGTGATGTAGCCCGCCGCGTCCGAGCACAGGAACAGCGCCAGCTTGCCGACTTCTTCCGGCTCTCCCCATCGCGCCAGCGGGATCTGCGACAGGAACTGCCGGTTGAGATCCGGGTTGCTCCGGAGCGGCGTGGTCAAGTCCGTCGCGAAGGGACCCGGGCTGATCGCGACCACCGTGATGGCGTCCTGCGCCAGCTCCTGCGCCAGCGCGCGAGTCATCCCCAGCAGTCCCGCTTTGCTGGCCGCGTAGGCGGTGCGGCCCGGCAGAGCGATGTGCGCCATGATGGACGTGATGTTGATGATGCGGCCGTAGCCGCGCCCACGCATGTGCGGGATGAACGCGCGCGAAACCAGGAACGCCGAGGTAAGATTCGTGTCGAGGATCTTGCGCCACTCCTCGAGGGTGGACTCGGCCAGCGGCGTGCGCCCCACCACGCCCGCGTTGTTGATCAGGATGTCCACCCGGCCGAATCGCGCGGCGACGTGTTGCTCGAGCACCCGGACTTGCGCCTCATCGGTGACGTCGGTCACAAATACAGCCGACTCGGAGCCGGCGAGCGCGGCTGTTTCACTCAGCTTGTCTTTGTCCCGGCTCACTAGCGCCAGCTTCGCGCCGGCGCCCCCGAGCGCGACCGCCATCGCCCGGCCCAGCCCGCGGCTCGCTCCCGTGATCAGAGCGACGCGCCCGTCCAAAGTCGCAGTGGCCATAAAGGCCAGAGTATCACTGCCCACAATAGGCACTGGGTCAGTTTGCTTTTCTGAGCGATCATCTTCGGACCCTCACGTGCGCCGGGGTGAACTGACCGCCACACTCGCGCCGGGTCGTCCCGTTCCGTCCCGCCCGCAACCGCTCAAGCAGAGATATGATTGGGACACTGATATGACCCTCTGCATTGGTGCGTTGACGCAGGAACGCGGACAGCCGCGCATCGTCCTTTGTTTTGACAGTAAGGTTTCGGCAGATGAGTTCTCCTCTGAAACCGAGTACAAACTCCACCGCCTTGATGGGCAGCTTGTTTCTATGTTTGCCGGTTCTCCCGGCAGGGCAAAAGAACTCGCGTGGATCTATCGGGTTTTCCTCAAAGAAAATCCACTCGACAAGGGAACAGTCATTGAGCAACTTCGGGAACCGATAACCACATTTAAGCGGAGACTGGCAAATGCCTACCTCGGAAGAACCATTGGACTCTCATACGACGATGTGCTCACGAAAGGAGCAAAGTGGTTCGGCAAGGACTTCCAACGTAGACTGCTAGCTCTTGAAGAACATCCTCTTTGCGTGGACATGATTATCAGCGGATTCGTCGGACAGTTTGCTGTGCTATGTGAACTAAGGAGCGGAGAACTCGAATGGAGAACCAATTTTTCCGTGATCGGCACGGGGGCGTATACGGCTGAACCAACGCTGCATGGCCGTAAGCAGATGGCCGAAAGACCTCTGTACAACAGTATGTATAACGTGTACGAAGCCAAGAAGATAGGGGAGACGAGTCCGCAGGTTGGCAAGTTCACCACCATGCTCGTGCTTCATCCCCCGCGCAATGTGGGCGAAGCCATTGGGATTTATGAGGTTACTTCAGAAGGTCTCAATCATCTGGATAATCTATTCGATCAGTACGGCCCAAAGCCGATGCCCAACGTTTTCGAGTTTCCAGAGAACGGATTACTTCGTGCCAACTAAGGCTACAAGATCAGCAATCGACCACAGCCGATCCGTCCCCCCCGCAGCCATCGCCGGAGTCACGCGGAGGGTCTGATGAATTCTGACGAAGTTATACCAGACATAGGTCATCGAGCCATCGGGTCGTGAGTATTGTGGGTTTACCAGCGGACGAGTGACGGGGTTCGAACCTGGGAGTCGGGTACTCAATCTGTTTAATGGAATCGAGGCGTACTTACTCGCCCAAACTCAGGAACGTATGAAGGGCAGCAGCCCGATGAGCGACGGCCTCGCGCACTCTTCTCCGCCGTATTGCGCGATCACGGAGGCTGCAATATCGGAAGCCGAAGGAGAGAAAAAGTAGGTTCGGGATGTTTCTTGCTGTATAAACACAGTAGCGTCCGTAGGTCCACCCGCAGAGCCCAATGCGATCGCCAATGCCGGTTCGAAATCCAGATGTTTTCCTGCGGTAACGTCATGTTCGCTAAATACGACTCTGTGCCAAGACACTACTTTTTACCCCACCGCGTCTTCGCTGCCTTTGCCGCGATCTGGGAGCGCTTGCGCGGGCTGAGTTTCGCGGCCCTGGCCGTACCGCCCTTGAGTCCACCGAGACGGCCCAGAGCGACGGCGTGGGGGTTCTTGGCTGGATCGGCCGGTTTCACTTCGTTCGGGTCGAACTTGGGAGCCTCGCCGATGGACTCAAGGAAAACTTGGTGGGCGAGCTGGTTGGGATCGCGGGGGCGTTTTTTGGAGCGGTCAAGCATGACGCCTATCAGTATGGCAGGAAAGGGGCCAGAGTCAAGAAGATGAAAGTTCAAACTGAGCCAGTACCACAATATTACATAATATCTGTTATCGGAAGCGAGCTCGACGAGGTCGCACGCCTCGCACCAACCTGCAACAAGGTGGAAATCATCATCCTGCTGCGGCTCACAGCAGAGGCCAAGCGCACAGGGAAACTCACAGTACAGGCCAGCGCGCGCCAGCTCGCCACCGCCTGCGACGCAGCACGTTCCAACGTCGTGAAAGCAATCGATGCTCTGACAAAGCGCGGAATCATCGCCACGCGCCAAGGCCAACACGGCCAGGCCGGATCCATCTACCTCCTGCGCTTCCTCGAAGTCGCGCTCGCAAGTGGTCCTGTTTTAGGACCACTGATCCCGGCAAGCAACACCCGGCAAGTGGTCCTGTTTCAGGACCACCCTGGTCCTGTTTTAGGACCACTCCCAACGAAAAACCAAGAACTTGCGAGCGACCCGGCGACCGTCGATCCGGAAGCAGTGATAACACTGGAAGGTATAGTCGATCGACTCTCCCGCGCTTCGCTGAAGAACCGGAACCCCGAGGCGATCAAAGAAGCGCGAGGCTTTCTGTTCCACTACCTCTCCAAACTCGGGACCGAAGAATTTCTCAGAGAAGGAAAACCTCATCCTCCCGACGACAAGGCGCTCGCACAATTCCTGTGCATGGGCGACGGCGCCGGAGGCTGGCCCAGGCTCTCGAACCTGCTCCACGACCTGATGAACGAGCGGAAGCGCGCCTACAATTACGGCTGGTTCCACATCGTCGCCGCGCAGCGGATACACGGAATCGACCCGAAGCACCTGAAGGAGCGCCGCGCCGCGCTCAAGCTGATTCACCAGCGCGATCGCACCGAGCTCGCCGCGCTGCAAGGCGCGCCGGCAGCGATCGCCGCAGCCAAGAGGTTCCGATGACGCACACGCCGCTCCGCTCCACAATTGTCGATCGCATCGCGATCGCGATCGCCGAAACGCACCCCGAGGACCCGCACCGCGAGCTCATGGCGGAAGTGCTCGCCGCAGCCGCCGAGAGCGACGGAATTCCGATCCACGCGGTGTTGGCCTGGCTGTACGACCGACCCGCACCGCACGAGATCAGCACGCGAGCCTGGCGCGCGTTCTGCAGACGCTACAAAATTGTGCCGACGAGGACCGCATGAGCCCGGGCGACCGCGTCCACGTCTCCGGCGCCGCCGGCAGCGTGATCGGCGAGGTGATCTCCGTGGCGAGCCCCTGGGAACTGCCCGACCTCCCCGAGCTCGAAGCCGGCCCCGCCCGCGGCGTGCTGCTCGAGTGGGGCATCGTAAGCGTGGCGATGATCGGCTACAACCGCCCGCCGCGCGTCGTGTTCGCGGCGCTCGAACTGAACGACGGCCGCTGGTTCGACCTGCGCGGCCAGGAGCTCTCGATCTCGCCGGCGGCAGCGCCGGCGCAACCACGCGAGGGGAGCAGACGCGCGCGCTCGAGCGCGCCGCGCGGAAAACGTGTCATCGAAAGCCGCTCGCTCCCCTCGCCGGCGAAAGAAGGGATCCCACCAGCATGACAACCTTCAGGACCTCACGGCACCTGGTGAACGGGACCTCGGTGTGCGAGGTGTGGCACGACGGCGCGATGATCGCCGCCATCTACCCGACCGAGCGAGGCGTGAAGATCGTAAGCAAGCATCTGGAACGAAGAGTTTCAGACGCAGACCCGCTGGTCGCCATCGATCCCGACCTGACACCCGCGATCATCGTCAACATCCTGCCATGAAGAAGCCGCCACACAAGCGCGCGCAGAACATCAACATCAGCATCGGAGTCGCGTGCATCCCGCGAAACGATGCGCTCGCGGCCGACATCATCCACAAGATGGCGATCGCCGCCGCCGAGCTCCTGCCGGCACGACAGCGCCGCGAGACGCTGAACTACGTCGCCGACTGGCTACGCGCGAACGCCGCACGCGAACAGTGATGAAAGCGGTTCGACGCCGCGAGCCCGGTTCCGCGCCCGCGCATCCCCGCCCCACGCAGGAGGGTTGAGAGCAGACCCGTGCGCGCGCGTCGCTCCGGCTCGCGCCTGCGCAGGACGATCCACGGTGGACGCCGGCAGCCCGCGCTGCTCGCCGTGCATGCGCACGTCCGCGCCCGCGCCGGCGATACGCCGCGAGCGCTGGCCAGCGGCGCCGGCAGCGGCCCAGTGAAACGCGCTCGCTCCGCACGGCGCCGTGCGACACTCGGGGCGTGAAGAACCGAATCATCGAACGCATCGTCCACCGCAACGCCGCCAGCGGACAATTCAAGAGCTCACCCGCCAAGCGCGCCGCCGCGCATGACGCCCGCAGCAGCCGCAAGCCTGCGATCGCCATAAAACCCAAGAGAGCCACGCGGCGCGAGATCATGCAGACCAACGACGACGACGGCAGCATCGCAATCAGGCTGCAGGACTGATACGGCGCCACTCCGCGCACACCGCACACGGGCAGCAGCGCCAGCACTTCAGCCCCGTCGCGCACCAGGTGGCGATGCACCGGCAGCCGAGCACCGCGCCACAGCACGCGCACCCGAACACAGAGCCCGTGCGAAAATAGTCCACGCGCCCGGTGGCAGTCTTCGGCACATCCAGGTTAAACGGACCTGGCGGGCGCAGCTGGCACCCGGTCACAGCGCCTCACCAGCGGCCGCCGGCGCCGAGCTGGCCAGGTCCTCAGGCCAGGAGCACTCCAGCACGATCCCTCCGCGCTGACCGCGCAGAACCCGCCCGATTTCGCGGCCGTCCCAGGCGTACACCCGGCCGTAGTCTTCGGGATCCACCGTCACGCGATCGCGACGAACCGCCGTCGACGGATCCGGATGCCGGCGTTCCGTGATCGTGTAATCGCTCACCAGCAAATCGCCAGCACGCAGAGACGTGAGCGAGATCCCCACCTCGGCCGAGGTCCACACCAGCGACGCCGTCGCCGCCCCGCGTGAGCGACTGATCCCGCGCGCCAGCTCCAGCCGCCGCGCCTTGCCCGCAAGACCTCCCATCAGTACTCCTTCTCGCGCTGCTCCAGCAGCTCCAACCGAACCGCCAGGTCCGCCGTTTCGATCGCCTTGCGCTGCTGCTCGATCAGCTGAAGAAACGCGCGCGCTTCCTCGATCGTAAGAGAACCGCCCGCCGCCAGGTCGATCACATCGGCCACCGCCGCGCCCACGTCGGCCGCAGTCTCGATCCGCGAGAGCTCGACGTCGACGCGCCGCTCCAGCCGCGGGAGCAAGCGCTCGACCGCCAGGCGCACCGCCCAAGGCTTGCCCGACTTCGCCAGCGCGACCAGCTTCTTGACGATCGTCTCCCCGCCGCCATCGACGAGCTCCTGCAGCAGCACCGTCCGCTTGTCGCGGGATCCCTTCGGACGTCCGGACGGATTGCCCGAGCGCCCCGGCGCGAAGCGCCCGCCCTGGACCCTGGACCCCTGTTCCCGACCTGTTTTATCAGGCACGCCACGAAAGTAGCACGCCATCGCGCCACAAACGCGCCAGGACGCATCGCTAAGCCCTCGGAGGCACTAGACCATCACCCACCGCCCCAATGAAATCAACACGCTTGCAAAAGCGGCTCGACGCCACGCAGGACCTGCGCCGCTGTGGAAATCCCCGCCACACACCGGAGGGTGAACAGCGCCGGGCCCGCCGTTCCGATTTCGGAACAAGGCTACGCCACCATCCCCGAACAGCGCCTTCCTTCCGCGTGTCCCAGCGTCGCACGGCACCCCACCAGCGCAAGGCCAGAAACTTCCGGCAAACTGCGCCGGAATTTTCTGGCGCTGTGACGCCGGCGGGGACCCCGCGCGTGGCGCCGTGGGCCATGCGGAAGAAAGGCCGCAGCAAAAATGAATCAGCAACTCTTCGCCGCAGAAATCTTCCAGTGGCAGCGCTGGCGGGCGCGGGCCATCATGGCGTTTCCAGGCCAGCTCTTGCTCCCGCTCGGCTCCTATCGGGGGTGGGTGCGCGTGGCGTAAGCCACGCAGTCAACCAGGGGCTCACCGCGCGCTGCGCGGCTGCGGGCGTCACTGCACTGGCGCGTTCCGCGCAGCGGCGCCCCCGAAAGGCGCCGCAATTCCCTGCGCGCGATGCGCGTAGCGGCGCCGCGCCGCAACCGGAATGCGCCTCCGCTCCGCTGCGTCCGCAAACAGCCTGCCGGCAGCAAGGTAGGGCTTTTTTTCTTCCCCCCCCACACCCAGGAATTCCATCAAGTTTCACGTCCGTGCTCACCGGCAAGCCAGGAAACTTCCGATGCGCGCGCCGCACATCGATGCGCCTCGGCGCAAAAAACGCGCCGGGGGCGACGGAACATCCAGCACGCGCGCACCGGAATTTTCCCGGACTGTGACCGGCTCCGCGCGGCCGTGAAAAGTGCTCTGCGTATGCAGGGTGTGGGGGGGGAAGAAAGAAAAGCCCCACGCAAGGCGCTTGCCAGCGCCGGAAGGAAACACCGAATGAGCTACGAAGAATGGGAAGCGAATCAGCAGGAAGCGCCGGAACCAGGCGAATGCTACTGCCACCTGCTACATGGGCAGAAGCTGTGCCAGGTCTGCACCGATGACCTGGTGCTCGTGAAGGCGGAAGAAGAAGAAGTCTACGGCTTGCCAACGCCGCAACCGATCGAACTGGGGCCGCTCGAAGTAGCGTTCCTCATCTCACTGTTCGAAAAAGAAGACAAGGGGGTCACCATCCAATGAACACGCAAACGCACAACAACACCAGCAACGGCGCCGCTTCCAGCGGCGCCTTCGGCCAGCGAGAGAAAATCATATTCGGCGAATCCGCGCAGATCGTGAAGCTCGAAACCGAACCGGCGCAAGCCACGCAGTCGGAAGGAAACTGGGGCCCGCAGTTCACCTACCGCCTGGCCGGGAACAAGATCACCTGGCTAGATCCGGATCCACATCAGAAGATGCTCGAGCTGGGCGCGCACGCCGGCGACGAGCTCGCGATCGCCAAGCGCAAGCGCGGCCGGCGCTACGTGTGGGAAGTGCTCCCCGTGCAGGAAGAGCCCACGCCCCGCGCGGCCACGCCCCTGCCATCGGACAGGCCTGCGCCGCAATTCTCCACCATCAGCGCGCCACGTGAAACAGCGCCGCCGCCCATCCGCGCGGGCGAACGCATCGCCGGCAACCTCATGGCAGCCGCGCTCAAGCAAGCCATCGAAGCTTGCGATCTCGCCGAGTTCCACGCCACACACGACGACGTCCGCGCCCTCGCCATCACCATCTACATCCACGCCACAGAAGGCAAGAAATGAGAAACCGCCGCTTCAGCTTCGCCGCCAGCGCGCCCGCGCACCTCTACATCACGCACCTGCTCACGAACGGCTACACCTTCACAGTCATCCCGCTCGTAGACCGCGTCGATATCATCACACCATTCGACCTCGCGCCAGGCGACTTCCCAGAACCCGAAGGCCTCCTGAAAGCCACGCCGACACCCGGGGACTCGCCACAATGAAGCGCACGCGCAACATGCTCGCCGCCGCCGCCGAAAGGCGCGCGGCGGCCTGGCGCAAACGCAACGCCCATCTGTTCGCCGACAACCTCGCCGACCAGCTCGCCGCCTCCATCACCGCAGCCGCAGTCACACGCGCACCAGAAACCCCACACGCCAGCGATTGCGACACTTGGGTAGGCCAGCCCTGCCAGTGCATCACGGCGCGCTGGCCACAATAGCAGCCGGAGAGCGGGGGAAGCTCACACGCGCCAGGGGGCCGGCGCGATTCCCCCGCCCCTCCCGAAACCGGGTTCGATCCGGGATCGATCCCAGTTCGGGACGCGCACGGAGAACAAGGTGCTCGCCGCGCCTGACAGCGCGCCTTCGATTTTCTGTCGGTGTGGATCATGCCCGGGCCACGTCGCCGGCAGCAGCGCGCAAGCGCGCTTTGCACTGCGCCGCGCCCCGGAGCGTCGAACAATTCTCACGGCGCTGTCCAGGAGCTGAACGCGATCGCCGCGCCCGCGCTTCCCGGAATCACTGCGCAGCCCCGCGCCTCCGGCGCCGCGCGCGCCTACCGGCCAGTCCGCTCCGCTCCCCGGCAGCCTGCCGGCAGCAAGGTCAAAACATTTTTTGCAACACTGGAAAGCGAATGCCGAGCAAGCGACAAATTCAAACCGCGCTCGCGACTCTTCGCCTGCGCCAGGAGGCCCTGGACGAGGCCATCCGCGCCGTCGAGCTGATCCTCAAGACGCCCGCCCCGTTGATGATGCCGCCGCGCAAACCACGGGCCGACCAGGCCGCCTGAGAAGTTTCGATCCGCCCCGCACTACACTGCTTGGGCCACAACCCGCCAGGAGTCAGAACAGCGATGCGCTTGCTAGCAGCAGCGCCGGCGGCGGCGGCAATCGCCCTCATACTACAGGCCTGCTGCGGTGAAGATGACGGGAAGGCCAAGCAGCGTAGGGGAAAAGAAGCAAGGCCAGCGCGCGCTTTGCCAGGGCAACAGCCCGGATACCGAAAACCGGACCACGACCACAAACGCGCGCCAGCCCTAACGCTTCACCCACAATTCTCGCACGACGTGTGAGAAAATCGGAGAGCAGAAAAAACGGAGGCCACCTTGCCAGGGGCTACACTCGAAACCGAACAACTCCCACTCTTCGACAACCAGGGAGCTCCGGACCTGCGCAAGCTGCGCGATCGCGCCGGGCTGCTGATCATGTCCGCTCAAGCCACCAACACCAGACGCGCGTACGCTTTCGATTGGAAAGATTTCTCAAGCTGGTGCCGCGACGCCGGCCGCCATCCCCTGCCCGCTTCGCCCGACACCCTCAAGCTGTATCTCGTCAGCCAGCTAGAGCTGCACGCCGTCTCCACCGCCGAG
>JBGPLI010000080.1:0-22347 GCA_041486445.1 Bryobacteraceae bacterium | reverse complement strand
GATCGCCGGCGGTGATCAGACCTTGACCATGGCGGGCACGGTGATGGGCACGCCTGCCTACATGTCTCCGGAACAGTGGGAGAGCAAACCGGGCGACGCGCGGTCCGACATTTATTCGTTCGGGTGCGTGCTGTATGAGATGCTGACCGGTAAGCGCGCGGCGCAAGAGAGGGCGGCAGTGGAGTCTGCGGCGCTTGAAGGCGTGCTACGGACGTGCCTGGAGAGGGATCCGGAGGAGCGGTGGCAATCGGCGCGGGATATAAAGCGCGCGTTGGCGCTGCCCGTGGCGCCCGTGCAGGGCATGGCCCTGCCCCACAAAGCATGGATCGCTGTGGCGGGAGTGCTTGTGTTGGTCTTGGCGGTCGCTCTGGTTCTGCGCGATTCGCGACCGAGTGCTCCGCCTGCGGAAACCTACCGGCTTTCGGTGGTGACACCGGAGACGTCGAGTCTCTTGGATTTCGCTATTTCACCGGACGGGCGCACGCTCGCGTTCGTGGCCAGAGGGGAGGGTGGCAAGCAACTCTTGTGGGTGCGCCGGCTGGATGCGACGAGCGCGCAGCCGCTCCCCGGGACGGAAGACGCCGCGCAGCCCTTTTGGGCCCCGGACAGCCTCTCCCTCGGATTCTTCGCCGACGGCAAGCTGAAGAAGGTGGAGGCAGCGGGCGGGCCGCCGCAAACCATCGCCGATTCGGCAAGCAGCCGGGGCGGCGCGTGGAACCGCGACGGGGTGATTCTGTTTGCGCCGTCCACCGGCGTGGGGCTGTTTCGCGTGCCCGCCGCGGGGGGACCGCTGACGCCGGTGACGGTCCTCGATCCCAAGAAGGAGAGCGGGCACCGGTGGCCGCAGTTTCTTCCCGACGGCAGGCATTTTCTGTTTTTCGTGCAGGCGGGCCGTGGCGGCGGCGTCTCCGTTGGTTCGCTTGACTCCAAGGAGACCAGGCACCTGCTCGACACGAATATGCAGGCGTGGTACGCGGCTCCTGGCTTCTTGCTGTTCGTGCGCGACGGATCACTGATGGCGCAGTCTTTCGACGCCGGCAAGGCTGAGTTGGGGGGCGATCCGATGCGGATCGCGGAAGGACTGATGTTCGAGCCGAGCAATCGCGCCGCATTTTCCACCGCCGGGTCCGGAATCCTGGCGTACCGAAGCGGCTCGGCGCTAAACCAGATGGCGTGGTTCGACAGGAGCGGGAAGCCGCTGGGAACGGCCGGATCCAGAGGCAGGTTCTATAGTCCGGAACTCTCGCCCGACGCGAAACAAGTCGCCTTCCACCAAGGGGATCCGCAAACCGGAAACAACGATGTCTGGGTGCTGGATCTGGCACGGGGCGAGCCGCGGAGATTCACATTCGACCCCGCCATCGATATCATGCCGCGCTGGTCGCCAGACGGGAAACAAATTATCTTCCAATCCAACCGCGACGGACCCTTCAACCTCTACCAAAAGCTTTCGAGCGGCGCGGGAAGCGAGGAGCGTTTGTTCCCGTCTCCGGTCACCGTCAGCCCGCAGGACTGGTCCGCGGACGGCCGGTTCCTTGTCTACACGGTTCCGGACGCCAAGGGAAACCGCCAGTTGTGGGTGCTCCCGATGTTGGGGGAGCGCAAGCCCGTTCCGTTCGTGGAGAACGGGGCCACCAACTACTACGCGGGGTTCTCTCACGACGGCCGATGGATTGCGTACGCATCCAACGAGTCGGGGAAGTACGAAGTGTACGTGCAGAGCTTTCCCGCCGGAAATGGCAAGTGGCAGGTTTCAACCAGCGGCGGCGTGCAGCCGCGCTGGCGCCGCGACGGGAAAGAGTTGTTCTATCTCGGGCTGGACCGCAAGTTGATGGCCGTGCCGGTGCGGGGCGTTTCCACCCTTGAATTCGGAGCGGGCGTGCCTCTGTTCGAAGCTCGCACGGAGTCGGGCACGACCGTCAATGTAGGCTGGATGCAGCAGTACGATGTGGCGCCGGACGGCCAGCGCTTTCTGCTCAATTTGGAGCCCGACAGCTCCGCCTCGCCCATTACCGTGGTGCTGAACTGGGCCGCTGCGATCAAAAGATGAGCTGAACAACACTACGCCCCAGAATCCAAAACTTCTCCCACGCCGGCACGCGAATCCGGCGCGCCAGCACGTCGTAATTCGACGCGACGATACGGTCGAGCAGCCGCGAATAAATCCCGATCAGCGCCCGCAGCGAAGGCCGGCTGCCGGCGTGAATCAGTTCGATCAGCGGAGCCGACTGGCGGTAGTACTCGCGCGCGCGGCGCGCCTCGAATTCCATGAGACGGCGGAAATTCTCGCCGTAGGCAAACTCCTTCACGCCGAAGCGCTCCAAGTCCTCCTCAGGCAGGTACACGCGCCCCTTTTCGGCGTCTTCACGAACGTCACGCAGAATGTTGGTGAGCTGAAAGGCGACGCCGCACTTCTCCGCGAGCGCGAGCGATTCGGGCGACTCAAAGCCGAACACGTGAATGATGGTCAGTCCCACCACGCTCGCCACGTGATAGCAGTAATCGTAGAGCTGGTCGAAGGTTTCGATGCGGCGCGGCTCCAGATCCGAGCTCACTCCCTCGATCATCTCGAAGAAGTATGGGTGCGGGATCTTGTATCGCGCGACGGCGTCGGCGAACGCCGGCCATAGAGGATGATCGCCGGCACTGCCGTTCAGCGCGTTCTCCAGATCCTGGCGCCAGCGCGCGATGGCGGAGCCGCGGTCCGCCACGCCCTCCTCGTCGCTCAGATCGTCGCAATAGCGCATGAAGGCATAGATCGCGCACATGGCCCGCCGCCGCGAACGCGAAAGCAGCAGAAACGAGTAGTAGAAATTCTTGGCCTGGCTGCGCGCGACGCGAGCGCACCACGCGTAGGATTCCTCGGTGTTCATGCCGCGCGGGAAAACGCCCGTCGCGTGAGTGCGCCGAGCAGCAGGCTCACCCGTTCTACCTTGGAAATCGCCGGCCGCGATCCAAGCACATTGTAATCCTGGCGCTCGATCTTCTCCAGGATCTTCAACCCTCCGCGGCTGAACAACTCCAGGTCGATCGCCAGACGCCGGTCCACCCGATCGGCCAGCGGCAGGCCCTCGAGGAACAGTGCCCGCGCCACGCCCGTCACTTCGTTCATCACCGCGCGAAACCGGCCGTTGAACCGCCGCTCGAACAGCTCCTCCACCGAATAGCCGTGTTTTTCGAGCACGTCCAGCGGCAGATACACGCGATCCTTCTTGAGATCGACGGTCACGTCCTGCCAGAAATTCGCCAGTTGCAAAGCCGTGCAGGTGGCGTCGGAAAGCGCCTGCCGCGCGGCGTCGCGATAGCCGCACAGTCCCAGCACCAGCCGTCCGACGGGATTCGCCGAATAGCGGCAATATTGGAAGAGTTCGTCGAAATTCCGGTAGCGCGTGACCGTCTGGTCCTGTTCGAAGGCTCTGATCAAATCGTCAAAAGGCCCGACGGCCAGCTCGTGCCGTGCCACCGTGTCCCTGAGCGCGACGAACACCGGATGCGACGCGCGCCCGAGGTACATGGCCTGCAATTCCGTACGCCACCACGCCAGCAGGCGCAGGCTCTCCCGCGCATCGCCGATCTCGTCGCCCAGATCGTCGGACCAGCGGCAGAACGCATACACGTTGTAGAAATCCTGGTGCAGGCGCTTGGGCAGCAGAAAGCTGACCACGTGGAAATTCTCGTAGTGATGCGTCGCCAGCCAGCGCGTGTAGGCGAGCGACTCGTCGGCAGACCACTTTCTCTCCAATTGCTCGGGAGAAGCCAGGAATGCTGTCGGTGCGAGGAACACGGGCGAAGTCAGGGGATGATCGCCGTCTTCAGGTGTCCGTTGTGGCTCATCAGGTGTTGCATCACCTGGAGCAGGTTCGCGAGCGGCTCCACGCCGTTCACGAAATCCTTCGCCCGGATCGAACCGCGACTGATCACTTCCAGCGCCTTGCGGACCAGCGCCGGTGTGTGATGAAAACTCGCCATGCAGGTGAGCTCGGAGTAATGCAGCAGGTTGGTATCCAGGCTGACCCGCGTGCCGGCCGGGCAGCCGCCGAAGAAATTCACCACGCCGCCGCGCCGCAGGAGCTGGATCGCCAGTTGCCAGAGCTCGGGGAGTCCCACGGCCTCGATGACCACGTCGGCTCCGCGGCCGCCGGTCAGCCTCCGCACCGGGCCCACCACGTCAGCGCCCTCGTCGTTGAGGACCAGCTCGTCGGCGCCCATCGATTCCGCGCGCTCCAATTGCTGCCGGCGCCGGCCGATCGCGATGACGCGCGCTCCGTGGACCGCCTTGGCGAGGCGAACCAGCATCATTCCGATGGGGCCGAGTCCGATCACCGCCACCGTGTCGCCTTCGCGCACGCCGGACTCCTCCAGGCCCCGCAGCGCGCACGCCAGCGGCTCCACCAGCGCCGCGTCCTGATAGTGCACGTGGGCCGGCACTTCATGCATGTTCTTCTGGACGATCCGCTCCGGAATCCGGATGTATTCGGCGTAGGCGCCGTTGTTGAACAGAAGGTCTTCGCAAAGGTTCTCCTGCCCGCGACAGCAGTAATAGCATTCGCCGCACGGAGCGGAATTCGCAGCGACGACGCGCTCACCCGCCGTGAACCCTCGCACGCTTTCGCCCACCGCGACGATATCTCCCGCCATCTCGTGGCCGAACAGCGCGGGCGGCTGGATCATCCGGGCGTGGTACCCGCGGCGAAACACCTTCACGTCGGTCCCGCACGTCAGCGCCGCGCGCACGCGCACCAGCACGTCTCCCTTGCCGATCGGGGGAACATCCACGGTCTCGATCCGCAGTTGCTCCTTGCCGTACAAGACGGCGGCCGTCATGCGGGCGCACAACGCGGGCTGCGCTCCTTCAGACGCCACCGTGCTCGCGAACCCCTGCGTTGTGCGCGCTTTCAACTCCCGCATTTCTCCTCGTCCCGATTCTGTGGATGAATTACTATCTTCAATGATACTTCGTCCGGATGCAACGCGCGTTCCATGCCTTCGCGAATTTGGCTGAGGGGCAGCCGGTGCGAGATCAATTCCTCGAGCGGGAGCGCCTTGCTGAACACCAAATCGGCCGATTCCTTTTGCAGATCCACCGAGGCGCTGTAGGAGCCGCACAACGTGCGCTCTCCCATGCACACGTCGGCACCCGACACCTCCACGCGCTCCTGATGCGAGGTCTGTGCGAACAGCAGAATGCGTGCGCCCGGGCGGGAACACGCCACCGCCTGCTCGACGATCCCCCGTGCGGAAGCGGCCACGATGGCCAGGTCCGCGCCGCGGCCGTCGGTCAGCGTCCGCACCGTATTCCCGAATGCGGCGTCGCGCGGATCGAACGCGTGTTCGGCGCCGAATTTCAGTGCCAGCGCCCTGCGGCGGCTGATCGTGTCCGTTACCATCGCGCGCGCGCCCGTGCGCGCCAAAAGCATTGTGAAAATCAGCCCTATGGGACCCTGGCCCAGGATCGCCACGACGTCGCCCGGCCGCGGATCGATCTGCTTCACGCCCTTCAAGCAGGTATTCACCGGCTCGACGAAACAGGCTTGATCGAAGGACACCCCGTCGGGGATTTTCTCGACACCGCGTTCGACGATCCAGTCCATCGCACGAACGTATTGGGAGAAGCCGCCGCCCGCGGGTTCGTACCCCGCCGTCACGCCGACTTTCTTATACACCGGGCACTGCGCGTACAGCTTCCGGAGGCAGTAAAAACATTCTCCGCAAGGAAGGTGGTGAAACACCACCACCCGGTCGCCGGGCCGGTAGCGGGTGACGCCCGCGCCCGCCTGGGCCACGACGCCCGCGGTTTCATGCCCGTATATTCGCGGCGGCGTCAGTAAGTCGTACTTGACTTTCTTGAGATCGGTGTGACAAACTCCGCAGGATTCGACGCCGATCAGGAGTTCTCCCGGCCCGATCCGCGGCACCGGAATCGATTCCACCTCCACCACACCGGCGCCCTTGTAGACGGCGGCCCGCATGGGGGCGACTCCAGGCGCGGGGACAGTCACGCTAAAATCGGCAGCCTGCAAGGAACTCTCCCAAGGCCTCGGCGGCGCGCCGGCAATCGCGGTCGAACTCAAGCAGCGCCGGCATGACGGAAAACGGCCGCCCGATCGCCGCCACAGCGATGCGCCCGCGCGAGAAACGGCCCTCCGCATCCCGGTAGGAATTGAAATCGAGCGGCAGGTTGCGGCCGGCCGCATCGGAAACCACGCGGATGCAGTAGAACGGAACCTCCCACTCGCCGGCCTTGCGGGACACCGCGGCCGCCTCCATCTCGACGGCGACGGCTCCGGTCGCCTCGCGCAGGTTGCGTTTCTCCTCGGCGCTCACGGCCACGCGGTCCCGGGACAGGATTTCTCCCCGCACGAACGGCATGCCGGATTCGACCGTTGATTCGCTCCCCACCACGATATCTCCCACGCGGAGCGCTGGATCGAGCGCCCCGCAAAAGCCCGTACTAATCATCCCACTCACGTCTCTCCTGCACCCGAGCGCCTTCCCTACCAGGGCCGATCCGGGTCCGTTCGCCACCAGCAGCCAGTGGTCGCCATTCCATTGCGATTGTCGCGCAAACCGGACTCCGGGCCACTCCAGCTTGGACGAGGTCCCGACTTTTCTCAAAATTCCCTCAAATTCGCGCCGCTCCGCGGCGATCACCAGCCAGGTTCTCATGCATACCCGTTGGCCCGAAACCACTCCACGGCACGCTCCAGCGCGCCCGCCGCGGGACCGGGCGAGTATCCCAATTCGCGCGCGGCCTTGTCGTGCCGGACCCACATCTTCTTGCGGGCCATGCGCACCCCATCGAGCGGCGCCAGCGGTTCCCTTCCGGTCACATGGGCCCATGCCGTGGACGCCACGCCCACCGCGTATGCCACCGCGTAAGGAACGCGGAGCCGCGGCGCGGGCCGTCCGATCGTCCGCGCCAGCGTACTGAAAATCTGCTCGAGCGTCAGGTTCTCCGATCCCAGAATGTAGCGCTCCCCCGGCCGCCCGCGCTCGCACGCCGCCAGATGTCCCTCGGCCACGTCCCGCGCGTCCACGATGTTCAAACCGGTGTCGATAAAGCCCGGCGTCGCCCCGCGCACAAAATCCACCACCATTTTCCCGGTCGGCGTCGGCTTGAAATCGTGATCGCCCACCGGCGCGGTGGGGTTCACGATCACCACCGGGAAGCCGCCCGCGGCGAACTCCAGCGCCACGCGCTCGGCCAGAAACTTGGAGCGCTTGTATGGCCCCCGCATGTCCTCCAGGCCGGCCGGCGTCAGCTCGTCGCCGAGCCCGTCCTTCGGGACGCCGATGCACCCCACGGTGCTGGTGTACACGACTCGCTCCACTCCCGCACGCCGCGCAGCGTCCAGAACGCCGCGGGTTCCCTCCACATTCGACCGGAACATCTCTTCCGGTTCGCGTGTCCACAGCCGGTAGTCCGCGGCCACGTGATAAACCACGCCGCACCCGGCCACCGCCCGCTCGAGCGATGCCGGGTCGCGCAGATCGCCCCGCACCAGCTCGACAGGTTCCAACTCCCGCACTCTCGCCGGATCGCGCACCAGCGCGCGCACCGTTTGTCCTCGTTCCAACAGCTTGCGCGCCACGTGCCAGCCCAGAAATCCGGTCGCGCCCGTTATCAGCGTCGGCTTCACGGGCAGTCAACCGCGCTAACTCAGCAGCCAGCTCAGCGCTTTGAACGGATCGCCGATCTTCGAATTGATGCCGTAGGCCGCTGACGGCTCATAACCGCAGTGCACCATGCAGTTCTCGCAGCGCGGATCGTTCCCGGTGCCGTAGTTGTCCCACGGCGTTTTGGTCATCAGCTCCTCGAAGGTATCGTAGTGCCCGTCGGTGATGAGGTAGCACGGGCCCTTCCATCCCTTCACGTTATAGGTCGGGTTGCCCCAGGCGGTGCACGGCAGGTCCCGGTCGCCCTTCAAAAATTCCATGTAGACCGGGCTTGAAACCAGAGGAAAGCGCTTGGAGAGCTTGTCGATATCCTTGAATTTTTCGTGAATATCGTCGCGCGTCATGAAAATCTCGCGATCGTTCACCGCCGAGTATCCATACGCCGGAGAAATCGTGTGCCCGTCCACATGAAACTGTTCCAGGTACTCGAACAGCTCCTCGATCTCGCGCATGTCGGTCTCCCTGTACACGGTGGTGTTGGTGAAGACCCGGAATCCTCCGGCCTTGGCCGCGCGGATGCCTTGGATCGCCTCCACGAACACGCCCTCGCGTTCGACTGCCAGGTCGTGGTTTTTCTCCATGCCGTCCAGATGAACGTTGAACACCAGACCCGGATGCGGAGTAAACTCCTTGAGCTTCTTCACCAAAAACATGCCGTTGGTGCACAACTGGATGTACTTGCCGCGCGCCAGAATTGCGGTGCACAGCTTGCCGATCTCGGGATAGAGCAGCGGCTCGCCGCCGCAAATGGAGACCATCGGCGCCTCGCATTCGTCCACGGCGCGCAGGCACTGCTCGAGCGACAGCCGCTCGCGGATGCTGGCTTCGTATTCGCGAATCCGCCCGCAGCCGGTGCAGGTCAGGTTGCAGGCGTGCAACGGCTCCAGCATCATCACCAGCGGGAAACGCTTGTGGATCATCGGATGCGATTTGCGCTCGCCTCCCACCGCCGGGATCGCGGTGTGAATGATGCGGAACGGATTGGCATCGTCGGAGACGGCGGCGTTCTTCTGCCACTCCGGCCGCGGACGAATCTTGTTCTTGGCGATGTAGGTCGCGATTCCAGCCGCCTGGGAAAGGGGAAATCTCATGTGCGGTCTGCTCCATGCGCGCTTCTCGTCTTCAGGTAGGCGGACATTGCCAGCACCGGAAACGAGTTTCGATACGAATGATACTTCAGGTAAAAAACGCCCGGGAATCCCGTGCCGGTGGACAGATCCTCGTCCCAGCCTCCGTCGGCCCGCTGCGTCTCAATCAAATACTGAACGCCTTTGTGAACGCTCCGGCTGGTGGTGTCGCCACCGGCGAGCAATCCCAGAATCGCCCAGGCGGTCTGCGAAGGCGTGCTGGGCGCGGGTACGAAAGAGTGGTGGTCGTAGCTGGCGCAGCTCTCGCCCCATCCTCCGTCGGCGTTCTGAATCGACCGCAGCCACTCGCCCGCGCGCAAGATGTGCGCCTCGCGGTCGCTTTCGCCCGCCGCTTCCAGGCCGCGCAGCGCGAGAAACGTCCCATAGATGTAGTCGACGCCCCAGCGCCCGTACCAGCTTCCGTCGGCTTCCTGCGCACGCTTCAGGAACTCGACGCCCCTCCGGATTTTCGCATGATCCGGTTTCACGCCGGAGGCGATGAGTCCCTCGATCACGCGCCCCGTGATGTCCGGGCAAGTCGGATCGAGCATGGCGTTATGATCGGCGAACGGAACCGAGCTGAGGAACTCCCAGTTGTTGTCGACGTCGAAGGCGGCCCAGCCGCCGTCCTTGGACTGCATTTCCAGCAGCCAGTTCACCGCGCGGCGCACCGAAGCCTCCTGCGCGGCCGCCCGCGCGCCGTGCGCCCGGGCCAGCGCCAGCAGCACTTGCGCCGTGTCGTCGATATCGGGATAAAACTCGTTGGCGAACTCGAAATACCAGCCCGAAGGCTCGACATCCGGCCGTTTCACGGACCAGTCGCCCTTGCGCCGGACCTCCTTGGTCACCAGCCAGTCCGCCGTCCGGCTGAGCGCATCCACAGAAGCCAGATCGGACTCGCCGAGCGCATAGGCCGCAATCGCCGTGTCCCAGACCACCGAGAAGCAGGGCTGGAAGAAGAAACCGCGCTCGTCGTCCACCAGCAGATTGAAGAACTGCTTTTCGGCTTCCCTTGCGTCGGGATGATCCTTGGGGTAGCCGAGCAGATCGAGCGCCATGATGATGTACCACATCGGCGGGTAAATCGCACCCAAACCGTCCGTGTAGCGCGTACGGGCGAGCATCCACTGCTCGGCGCGGCGGATGGCCTTCGTGCGCAGGCCGCGCGAGCCGTAGCGCTCCCAGAACCTCAGAAACTTGTCGGCTTTGAGAAAAAAGTTGCGCCAACTGAAGAATCCCTCGTCGTTGGGAAACTCGAGCGGCACGCCGGGCAAAAACAGCTCGTTGAGCGTGAATCCCGCCGGGACCGGACGCCGCGGATTCATCGCATGCACCACCGAAAGCGGAATCACGATCGCCCGGGTCCACGACGACATCTCATAGATGAAGTTGCCCAGCAGCATGAACTCCGGCGGAATGTGCGGCGTGTGCTCGCGCGGATACAGATTGAACAGGCTGAGGTTGACCTTGACGTAGCTGTTGCCCGCTTGCAGGCCGCCCAGCGCCAGAATGCGCTCGCGGGCACTCGCCAGGTTCGGATCGTCGTAAGCCAGCCCGGCCAGCTTCAGCGCCGTGTACGCCTTGACCGTAGCGCTGATTTCCGAAGGACCGTGCGCGTAGATGTTGAATCCGCCGTCGGGCAACTGGCGCGCCAGAATCGAGCGGACGGCCTTGTCGATCAGCGGCCGGGTCGGAGGATTCCACACGCCATTTTGCGGGGGATGGCGCCACAGCTCCAGCAGAATGAAGTCCGATTCCAGAGTCGTATCGGCCGTAAGATCCGCCCGCCAGTATCCGTCGGCGTGCTGCCCGCCCAGCATGTGATTCGCGGCGCGGCGCAGAGCTTGTGCGCAGGCGGCGGTAAGGACCTCAGCGACTTGAAGGCTCGGGCTCATACTCGAGCGACGGTCTGCAAACGCACCGTGCGGGCCAGTTCCGAAGGCAGATTGAACCGCACGTCCTCTTCCTTGATTTCCATTTCCTCGAGCCGATCGAATCCGCGGTCGTGCAGCGACCCGATCAGTTCCTGCACCAGATTTTCCGGCGCCGATGCGCCCGCGGTCACGGCGACCGTATCCACGCCGTCCAGCCACTCCGTCCGGACCTCGCTCAAATCGTCGATGAGATAGGCGGGCACGCCGGTCTTCTCGCACACTTCCACCAACCGCCGCGAATTGGAACTGTTCTGCGAGCCGACCACCAGCAACGCCTGGCACAGCGGTATCACCGCTTTTACCGCCAACTGGCGGTTCTCGGTGGCGTAGCAGATGTCCTGGGCCGCCGGGCCCTGGATCTTTGGAAAGCGCTCTCTCAGCCGGTTCACCACGTCTTGGGTCTCATCCAGGCTCAACGTCGTCTGTGTAATAAATGAGACGCGCTCTGGGTCTTTGAGATTCAACTGATCGACGTCCTCGACGGTCGTTACGAGTACAGTCGATTCCGGCGCCTCCCCCAGGGTGCCGATCACCTCGTCGTGGTCCTTGTGGCCGATCAGGACGATGGTGTAGCCCTTCTTGGCGAACTTGACCGCTTCGAGGTGAACCTTGGTGACCAGAGGGCAGGTGGCGTCGATCACCTGGAGGCCCCGCTCACGGGCCTGCGACCGCACCGCGGGCGATACGCCATGCGCGCTGAAAATGACCCGCGCCCCGGCTGGCACCTCCTCCAGCTCCTCGACGAAGATCGCGCCGGCTTCCCGCAGCTCGTCGACGACGTGCCGGTTATGGACGATCTCCTTGCGTACGTAAATCGGAGCGCCATACAGGTCCAAAGCGATTTTGACGACGTCGATGGCACGCACCACTCCGGCGCAAAAGCCTCGCGGCGTCAACAGGATAATCTTCTTACCCATAGGGAACCCACATTATATCAGGTCGCGGTCCGCCTTCAGACTTCGAGAATCACCGGCATGATCAGGGGCCGCCGCGAGGTCTGCTTGGTCAGGTAGCGCTTTAAATCGGCGCGGATTTTCTCCTGCATCACTCCCAAGTCGGTGCGCTCCTCCTGGGTCGAGGTGTCGAGCGTCTGCATCACGATTTTCCGCGCCTCCTGCATCACCGCGGAGCTTTCCTCCATGGACATGAAGCCGCGGCTGACGATCTCGGGCAGCCCTTCCGAGCGGCCGGTGTGCTTGTTGATGGCGACGATCGGCAGCACGAAGCCGTCCTCGGAAAGATGGCGGCGGTCGCGGATGACCATGTCCTCGACCACTTCGTCGATGGTTCCCGAATCGATGCAGACGCGGCCCACCGGGACCGGCTCGCCCTTGCGGGCGCCGGCGGCGTCGATCTCCAAGGTGTCGCCCGATTCGAGCACGAAGGTTTCTTTGAGACCCACGTGGCTCAGGTGCTGCGCCAGTTTCGCGTGGCACGCCAGTTGCCGGTATTCCCCGTGCACCGGGACGAAATATTTCGGGCGCACCAGGTTCAGCACCAGCCGCAGCTCCTCCGCGCTGCCGTGGCCGGAGACATGGACCGGCGGGTTCATGGAGCCGTAGACCACGTCGGCGCCGCGGCGCGTGAGGTGGTTGATCATCCGGTAAATCGCCTTTTCGTTCCCCGGAATGATGCGCGAGCTCAGCGCCACTGTATCGCCGGGCCCGACCGAAAGAGATTTGTGGTTATCGACGGCCACGCGCGAGAGCGCCGACATCGGCTCTCCCTGCGTGCCGGAGACGATGGCCACGAGCTTATCGGGGGCTGTTTGCATCAGCTCCTGCGGGCGCAGCAGAAGTCCGTTGGGGATGGTCAGCAATCCGAGGTCGTGCGCAATTTCGGTGGTGGTGAGCATGCTGCGGCCCAGCAAGGCGAGCTTTCGGCCGTATTCATCGGCCAGGTCGATAATCTGCTGGAGGCGGTGGATGGAGGAGCTGAAGCAGGAGATCACCAGCCGGCGCGGCGACCGCGCGAACAGGTCCTCCAGGCGCGGTCCCACGGCGCGCTCGCTTCCGGTGTACCCGGGCCGGTCCACGTTGGTCGAATCCGACATCAGCAGCAGCACGCCGCGCTTTCCGTACTCGGCAAGCGTGTGCAGATCGAACAGCTCGTTATCGGTGGGCGTCGGATCCACTTTGTAATCGCCGGTGTGGATGATGACCCCCAGCGGAGTGGTGATGGCCAGCGCCACGCAACTGACAATGGAGTGCGTGACGTGGATGAACTCGATCGAGAACGGACCCAGGGTCAGTTTTTCGCCTGGCTTGATGCGGTTGAGTTTCACCTGGTCGAGCATTTCGTGCTCTTCCAGGCGGCGCTCCACCAGCGCCAGCGTGAAGGCGGTGCCGTAGACCGGCGCCGGGATCTGCGACATGAGGAAGGGGACCGCGCCGATGTGATCCTCGTGGCCGTGGGTGAGGATCACGCCGCGCACGTGGGCGGCGTTCTGCTCGAGATAGGCGAAGTCGGGCGTGACGATGTCCACGCCCATCAGTTCGGCGTCCGGGAACATCATCCCCGCGTCCACCACAATGATGTCTTCCCCGTACCGGATGGCCATCGAGTTCATGCCGAACTCGCCCAGCCCGCCCAGCGGGATGATCTGAAGTTTTTTGTCTGACACTGAAGCTAAAGGTTAACAGGCGGTGGGTGCGGCGCGCCGATGCTACCATCGAAATGGCGGGCGCGTAGCTCAGGTGGATAGAGCATCAGCCTTCTAAGCTGAGGGTCGCTGGTTCGAGTCCAGCCGCGCCTACCAAGGCCCCTGAAAGTACTACAAGTACTATAAACCAAACCCTAATCTTGGTACTGGCATCGGTACCTATCTTTCGATAGGGTAGAGTATGGGTCGGACCCTAAGTCCTCCGGAGGCTCTGCGCACTTTGGCCATCAGATGCCCCAGATGTCATTCGACCAGCGTCCGGTTCGCGCAACGCAAGAAGTGGGAACGGTGGCTGACGCTGATTCGCGTGCGCCCGTACCGCTGCGAGGCCTGCTATCACCGGTTTTTCAAGGTCGTGCGCGCCGCGCATTCGTAAGCGGAAACCATAAATATGGTAGAGTGGCGTCATGCGGACCACGATCGACATCCCCGACCCGACCTACCGGAAGCTCAAGTCCAAGGCGGCGGTCGAGGGAAGTTCCGTCAAGGAGCTGATTCTGCAAAGCGTGACGAAGGAATTGAAAGCCGGCGGCCTTAAACGAGGGCGCATCAAACTTCCGATTGTGCAGTCCGCACGGCCCGGTTCCTTGCGCCTGACGAACGAACAGCTTTATGACGCCATCCCTTTTCCCTGACGTCAACGTCTGGCTGGCCCTGACTTACAGCCGGCACGCCCACCATCCTGCCGCGGTCCGGTGGTTCGACTCGCTCGCCGGCGCGACGGTTTTTTTCTGCCGCTTTACCCAGATGGGGTTGCTCCGTCTGCTGACCAACGATCACGTGATGGAAGACGACGTCCTGGGACAACGCGCGGCCTGGCGCGCCTATCGACGCTGGTATGACGACGAGCGAGTCGAGTTCCTTCGCGAACCGGAGTCGCCCGAGTTCGAGAGCTTGTTCGAGAAACGGAGTGAGTCGATCCGGCCATCTACAAAGCTTTGGGCGGACGCTTATCTGACGGCATTCGCCAAGACCGCGGGTCTGACGCTGGTGACGTTCGATCGAGGCTTTCAGCGGATGAAGCTTGTGGATGTCCGTGTTCTCGCCACAGGGTGACCGCCTCCGGCCGGCCTCCGCGCCCGAGTCGAGCCCTCCCGTTGTGGTAAGATCCACGTTTACAAATTTGTCAGGGGAGCTTTTTCTTCGGTGAAAGTTTACGAAACCAGCGAAATCCGGAACGTCGGCCTGGTGGGCCACGGAAACTCCGGCAAGACCTCCTTGGCCGCGGGACTGCTGTTCACCTGCGGCGCCACCAACCGCCTGGGCCGGGTGGACGAGGGCACCACCATCACGGACTTCGACGACGACGAGATGCAGCGCAAGATCACCATCTCCACCGCGGTGGCCGCGGCCGAGTGGGGCAAGAAGAAGATCAACCTGCTCGATACGCCGGGCTTCAATATTTTCATCAACGACACCAAAGCCTCGCTGGTGGCGGCCGACGCCGCGCTGGTGATCGTCGACGGCGTGGCCGGCGTCGAGGTGCAAACCGAAAAAGTTTGGGCCTTCGCCGAAGAGTTCCGGCTCCCGCGCGCGATCGTCATCAACAAGCTCGACCGCGAGCGGTCCAGCTTCGACCGCGCGCTCGAAAGCGTGCAGTCGTTCTTCGGCCGCACGGCGATCCCCATCCACCTGCCCATCGGCGTGGAGCGCGACTTCAAAGGCGTCGTCGATCTGGTTCGTATGAAGGCGTACGTCTATCCGCAGGACGGCGACGGCAAGGGCAAGGAGAGCGACATTCCGGCCGATCTCGCCGAAGCGGCGCAGAAGGCGCACGAAGCCCTGATCGAAATGGTGGCCGAGGGCAACGACGCGCTGCTCGAGGAGTTCTTCGATACCGGCGCCCTGGCCCTGGACCACCTGGTGGACGGGCTGCGCGAGGCCGTGCGCGCCATGCGGATTTTTCCCGTGATGTGCGCCTCCTCGCTGCACAATGTCGCAAGCGACCTGATCCTGAATTTCATCAACGACAATTTTCCCGAGCCGGCCGGTCGAGGAGGATGGAAGGGCGCTCTCAACGGTAGCGACGTAGAACGCGCCGTGAAAGATTCCGAGCCGGTATCGGCGTTCGTCTTCAAGACCATCGCCGATCCGTTCGCGGGCCGCGTGTCGTATTTCAAGGTCGTGTCCGGGGTCCTCAGGAACGACGCCGGCCTGGTGAATGTCCGCACCGGCGCGGGCGAGCGTCTCTCTCACATTGGGGCCCTGTTCGGCAAGACCATCCCGCCGGTGACCGAGCTGCACGCGGGCGATATCGGCGGCGTCGCCAAGCTCAAGGAGACCCTGACCGGCGACACGCTGGGCGACAAGGGCTCGCTCATCGCCTATCCGGCGGTCAGCCTGCCGGAGCCCTCCATCGCCTACGCCATCGCCGCCAAGACGCGCAACGACGAAGACCGCATGGGGAACGCGATCCAGAAAATACTCGAAGAGGACAAGTCGCTGCGCTTTTATCGCGACCCGCAAACCAAGGAGTTCCTGCTTGCCGGGAGCGGGCAGCAGCACGTGGAGATCATCGTCAGCCGCCTGAAGAAACGCTACGGCGTGGACGTGGAGCTGCACGCTCCCAAGATCCCCTACCGCGAAACCATCCGCGGCAGGGCCGACGTGCAGGGCCGCCACAAGAAGCAGACCGGCGGCCACGGACAATTCGGCGATTGCTGGATCCGCATGGAGCCTCTGCCGCGCGGCGGTAAATTCGAATTCGAAAACGACGTATTTGGCGGAGCCATTCCCAAGAATTACATCCCGGCCATCGAAAAAGGCATCATCGAAACCGCCGAAAAGGGATATTTAGCCGGATATCCGGTGGTGGACTTCAAGGTTATCGTCTACGACGGCTCCTACCACGATGTCGATTCCTCGGAAATGTCGTTCAAGCTGGCGGCGCGCAAAGCCTTCAAGGCGGCGATGGAGCAGGCCAAGCCGGCGCTGCTCGAGCCGATCATGAACGTCGAAGTGCAGGCGCCGGTGGAGTTCGCCGGCGACCTGATGGGCGACATGAACGGCCGCCGAGGGCGCATCTCCGGCATGGACACCAAGGGCGGCACGCAGATCATCCGCGCGCAGGCCCCCATGGCCGAGATGCTCAACTACCAGAACGACCTCATCTCGATGACGCAAGGCCGGGCGGCGTTCTCCATGGAGTTCGACCACTACGATTTCGTGCCGGCGCTGCAATCGGAAAAGATCATCGCAGCGGCCAAGGCGGCCAAGACCGGCGAAGAGGAAGAAGAGGAGTAGCACAGGCATTCGTGCCTGTGTTGGTCCGCCACCTGCCCCACTACCGGCCTGGATGATACAGATCGTGCAGCCGGACGAGTCCCGCGCAGCGCCCGGCCGCATCCACAACCGGCAGCACGGAAATCTGCGAGGGACGGTCCTCCATCAGGCACAGCGCGTCGTGCGCCAGCGCGTCCGGATCGATGCTGACGGGCGAGGCGGTCATCACGTCGCCAGCGACCAGCGTCCGGATGTCATCGTGCCGCTCCAGCGCGCGGCGGAGGTCGCCATCGGTGATCAGGCCGGCCAGCCGGTTGTCGTCCGACACCACGCAGGCGGCGCCCAGCGGGCGTGCCGACATCGCGATCACCACCTGCTTGAGCGAATCCTGGGGGCGCACCCAGGCAACCTCGCCGCCGGAGTGCATCACTTCGCTCACCTTCACACGCAGGTTGCGGCCGAGCTGGCCTTCCGGATGATAGCGGCTAAACTGCTCCGCCGTGAATCCGCGCGCCTGCATCAGCGCGACTGCCAGCGCATGGCCCAGCGCGAGCGCAACGGCTGAGCTGGCCGTGGGGGTGAAGCTTTCCGGGTCGGCCTCGCGCTGCACCGACGCATCGAGCGCGACGTCCATCTGGGCCGCCAGCGGCGAAGCGAGATTGCCGAGAATCCCGATCAACCGCGAGTCGAGCTCGCGCAGAGGGCGGACCAGCGCGATCAGCTCTGCCGTCGCGCCGCTTTTCGAGATCATGAGCACCGGATCGCCGCGCTGGCACAGGCCCAGGTCGCCGTGCGCCGCCTCGACCGGATGCAGGAACACCGCGGGCGTGCCGGTGCTGCGCAGCGTCGCGACGATCTTGCGCCCGACGTGGCCGGACTTGCCCATGCCGGTGACGATCAGCTTGCCGGGATGCGCCAGGATGAGATCGACCGCCTCGAGAAAGTCCGCCTGGAGACGCTCGGAGGCCGTGAGAATCGCGCGCGCTTCGGTCTCCATGGCCGTTCGCGCAGCGGCGAGCCACTGGAGCCTTTGATCGACCGCTTCCATCTGATCGATTCTCTCACGGCGCAACGTTCAGGTTCATTTGGGAGCTCCCTCCGTTTCTTTCACCCACAACGGCGTCAAGGGGCCAGAACTATCGCAGCCGGCGCTCGTCCATCGCACGTGGCGTTGCTCGGGAGGTGACTCGAGTACTCTGCCCGATCCCGCGATCCGGCTTCCGATGGAGAACCCGGAACTCTTGGCTTGAGGATAAGGTGCGGGGCGGGAAAGACGGTCCGAGGCGAAGCGGCAAAGCGCAGAAGCGAGGCGAGAAAGGGGCGCGGCGGCGGGAGGGACTGGCAGGGATGCTCATGGGCAAGTCACTGCGCACCATGCGTCAGTTTGAGAGACAATGAAAAATGTGACGCAAGCGATCACGAGGGATCCAGAGACGATGCATGGCGTGCCTGTGTTTCGAGGAACGCGCGTGCCCGTTCAGACTCTTTTCGATTACCTGGAGGGCGGCGACACGCTGGAAGATTTCCTGGAAGGATTCCCGACGGTTTCCCGTACTGTGGCATTGCAAGCGCTTGAAGAAGCCAAGCAGCTCTTGCTGGCTCGCGCCTGATGCGGGTCCTGATTGACGAGTGCGTCGACGAGCGCCTGCGGCTTCTTTTCTCCGGCCACGACTGCCAAACGGCCCGTTTCGCCAATTTCTGGAGGCCGCCGAGGCGGCTGGCTTTGACACTCTCATCACGGTCGATCAGAGCATTCCGGATCAACAGAATCTAACCGGGCGGAGGATTTCCTTGGTGATTCTCTGCGGACCAACGAACCGCCTGCGCGATTTGGAGTTATTGGCGCCCGCCGCGGTTTCCGCGTTACGCTCGATCAGGCACGGCGACGTGGTGAGAATCAGGTAGGGCACTAACGCAGCGGGCGTTACCGGACCAAGTGGAGCCAATGGACATCTTGTTCAAGAAACATCCTATCGCGTTCAAGAAACAAGCATTAAACTGAAGAAAACGATGAATTCGATTTTCTGGTTTGGCGTGGCACTTGGCTTTATTGCCAACGTCGTCGCCAGTCAGTGCTGGGAGCTTGTTGCGCGGTATCGGGCCTGGAAGCCGCCAGGAAATTAGTTGGTACATTAGGGCGCGCCGCGATGGTTCTGCTCTGCCTCGTTACGGAGCTTCAGTTGTACTTCCGGCTCGACGGAGCCGACATCAATGCACGCATCGAGAAGATGTGGGCCGTCCTCACTGGCGTGTTCGAGGTAAGGGAAATCTACGACGAGCGATATTGCGGGCTCATGCGCGACAAGGGCATCATACCGAACGAATAATCGGGCGACGATGGTTCGCCCGGAGGCCGATTCGAGTACCCAGTCGAAAGAGCCGCCGCAGTCTTTATGAGCCCACTCTGACGCGTAGTCGCCGATGCTTCCTTGTGCTTGGCAGGCGCGGGTCGGGCACGTCGGGAACCCGCGCCACGTGCTACCTAACCTTCTCGTCCAGCTCCACCTTGCCGTCGCGGAGGTGGATCACGCGCAGGGCGCGCTGGGCGATGTCGTTTTCGTGCGTCACCAGCACAATCGTGTTGCCCTGCTGGTGCAGCCGCTCGAACAGCGCCATGATCTCGTTGCCGGTGGCGGTGTCGAGCGCACCGGTGGGCTCGTCGGCGAGCAAAAGAGACGGATTGTTCACAAGGGCCCGCGCGACCGCCACGCGCTGGCGCTGGCCTCCGGAGAGCTCGCTGGGCTTGTGCGACATGCGCGCCTCCAGGTCGACGGCGCGCAGCGCGGCCTTGGCGCGCTCCTCCCGCTCCCGGCGATGCAGACCCGCGTAAATCAACGGCAGCTCCACGTTGTGCAGCGCGGTGACGCGCGCCAGCAGGTTGAACGTCTGAAAAACGAAGCCGATCTCCTGGTTGCGGATGCGCGCCAGCTCGTCGTCGTCCATCTCGCTGACCAGTTTTCCGGCCAGATAGTAGAGCCCCGAGGTCGGCGAATCCAGGCAGCCGATCAGGTTCATCAGCGTCGACTTGCCCGAGCCCGACGGCCCCATGATGGCCACGTACTCGCCCTTCTTGATCTCGATGTCCACCCCCGCCACCGCGTGGATCTGCTGGTCGCCCATCACGTAGGTCTTGTAGAGATCCCAGGTGCGGATGATCACGCCGTCGCGCTTGAGCTGCTCGCCGCGCTGGACCTTATCGAGAACCGCCGCTTCCGCCATGAATGACGCTTCAGTTCCTCGATTCGGCCACCGGGGGCGGCCGGTTGTCCACCTTCACGCGGGCGGAGTTACGAACCGTGCGGATGGCCTTGTAGCTGCCGGTGACGATCTCGTCGCCTGGCTGCAATCCGCTGAGCACCTCGATATCGGCCGCGCCGGCGATTCCGGTTTCGACCCCGCGAAATTCCGCGCGCCCGTTCACCACCACGAACACGCCCTGGAGTTCTTCGTCCTTGGACCGGTCGCTGGTCGGGTCGGCCGCCTGTACGCCCTCCCTGGGGACCTCCAGGTCGCCCTTCTTGCGGACCGTCAGCGCCTGGATGGGGATGACCAGCACATCGCGCCGCGTGGCCGTGGTGATCTTCGCCGTCGACGACAGGCCCGGGCGGATCTCCTCCGGCGGATCCTCCAGGGCGACGACCACCTTGAAATCTTTCGCCTCCTGGTTCGACGTGGCGCTGGTCGACGCCGCCAGGCCGGAGGAGCGCAGGATGGCCGTGTTGCCGATCTCGATCACCTTGCCGGTGAACTTGCGATTGGGCATCGCGTCGATGGTGACCGACGCGGTCTGGCCGAGCTGCACGTTGACGATGTCGGTCTCATCCGCCTTCACCTCGGCCGTGATCAGCGACATATCGGCGATGGTCATGATGGTGGACGCGGCCGAGTTCTGGATGCCGGGCACCACCGTTTCGCCCACGCGCACCGGCAGGTTGGTCACCACGCCGTCGATCGGCGCGATCACGTCGTGCTTGGCCAGGACGTCGTTCAGGCGGGTCTCGCCGGCCTGCGCCTGGGTCACGCGCCGCTGCGAGGCGGCCAGTTGAGCGGCCACCTGCGCTCTCTGCGATTGCAACTGCGCCAGGTGCGCGGCGTTCTCTCGGACGGCGGCCTCGGCCGAATCGTAGTCGGCCTTCTTCTGCTCGTAGTCCTGCCTGGCGATGAGCTTCTCGCGCCATAGCGATTCCTGGCGCGCCAGCAGGAGCCGTTGCCGCTCCAGTTCGGACTTGAACCGGTCGAGGGTCGCCTGGGCGGTCTTGATGGTATCGTCCTGGGCCTTGAGTCCGGCTTCGGCGGCGGTCGAATCGGCCAGAACGGAGGCCACCGCCGCCCGCTGCGCCTGCACGTCCGCGCGGGCCTGAATCTGTTCGATGCGCGCGACCACCTGGCCCTTGTGGACGCGATCGCCTTCCTTCACCAGGAGGGCCGTGATGGGGCCCTGGGCATTCGCCCCCAGGTTGATGTAATTGCGCGGCTTGATCTCGCCCGAGGCGGTCACGATGGAGACCAGGTCGCCGCGGGAGGCAATACCCGTCTGCACTGTGACCAAGTTGCGCTGGCTCCAGCGCCAACCGCCCCAGACACTTCCGGCGATCGCGAGGGGCACGGCAATCGCCAGCAGAATCTTCCACTTACGCTTCACTTGTTTCTAAGACGAGTTTAACAGAGGCGAAGTTCCCGAAGCCGTGCTAGTGCGAAGTTGAGAAAATTGGCGTTCTGCTCCGCTCGCTCACGCGCGCGGTTCAGTAAGGACTTCTGAACCACGACCGTCAGGGAGTGGGCCAGCATAGACCGAGTCATCTTTCAGCAAACTGAACTTCCGCCTCGGCGAGAACGCGATCGCGAATGCGACGGTTGAGGTATTTGGGATTCACCAGGTCGACGCGGCGGCCGCCGCAGAGAGCCGACAATTGCTGCTCGATCTCGTGGAGTTCCACCATTCCGGGCCGCCGCTCCGGGTCGAACTCGACCAGGAAGTCGAGGTCGCTGTCCGGCCGAAAATCGTCCCGGACCGCCGAGCCGAACAGCGCCAGTCTGCGGATATGATGCTGGCGGCAGAACGCGGCCAGTTGTGCGGGTTCGGCCTGGATCGCGGCGCTCATGAGCTTTCGAGTAACAGTATAGCGTCGATTTTTCATGAAACTCCAGAGGGAGAGCCGCGCGCTAAGAGCACTACCGGCTGACGCCTGAAGGATGTGGCGCACGCTCTGAGCGTGCCGTCTCGCCACTCTTGGCGAGACTGGTGTGACGATCGACCACAAGAGCCGACACGCCGGAACTCCCCTTCTGCTCCGCACTTGGCGCCCTGAAACGCTCTCCCGCGCGTCCTCTCGTGTTAACTGGAGAGGAAGGGAACGCATATGGCAACACGAATCCGGCTCATTCTCAATCGCACTTCGATGGGTTCGTTTTTGAAATGCGGGGCAAGCGCTAAAGACGTGTCTTTACTTGAGGTTGCCACAAAAAAGCTTGGGTTCGTTTTGTATTATTTGTTCGCCGCGCTCCGTTTGCCCCGGCGAGCAGGTCCTACGCTCGGACGGCTCCGTACTTTCAAGAAGTTCTGCAACACAGCCACTTTCATGTCGCGCGCCCCTCATGAGCTTTCGAGTAACAGTATAGCGTCGATAGCGGTTACCATAGAATTTCCATGAAACTTCAGAGCTACACCATCACCCAGGGCCGCGACCGCGCGCCCGCGCGCGCCATGCTCAAGGCCATCGGCTTC
>JBGPLI010000079.1:0-22499 GCA_041486445.1 Bryobacteraceae bacterium | reverse complement strand
TGATTATCACTCACTATCACAACGATCATATCGGCGGCCTTTCCGAGCTGGCGGCCCATATCCCCATCAAAGAATTCATCGACCATGGAGCGAATATCCAGCCCGGCGCCAATATCGACCCGGTGCTCCAGCGGTATGCGGAACTTTACGCCAAAGCGAAACATACGGTGGCAAAACCTGGCGATAAGATTCCGGTGAGCGGTTTGGACTGGCGCATCGTTGCCGCGGCTGGCGAGGTACTAAAGACGCCTCTGCCGGGCGCTGGCCGGCCAAATCCCTACTGCGCGAGCTTCAAGGCGGCGGATGTCCCAAGAACGGAAGACGACCATTCCGTTGGAAGTTTCATTACCTTCGGAAAGTTTCGAACCATTATCCTCGGTGATTTGACCTTGAACCGTCAGTTCGATCTGATGTGTCCGAACAACCGCCTCGGCTCCGTTGATTTGGATCTCCTGGCGCGCCATGGAAACGTCAATTCGGACCTGCTCCTATATCCCCTGCATCCGCGAGCCGCGATCATGAACAACGGCACTCGGAAAGGGGGACCCCCCGAAGCGATGAAGCTGTTCTTCCATTCCCCCGGTCTCGCCGATCTCTGGCAGATGCACTTCTCGCTGCTCAGCGGCCAGGAGTACACCGTGCCCGGAATGTTCATCGCGAATCTGCTGGATGAACCGCAGGCCGCAATGCCGACGGCGCCGCTCGCTCCTCCGCCACAAGGTCAGCCAGCCCCTCCGGCGCCTCAGCACAACGGAACGGCTTACTATTTCAAGGTGTCGGCGCAGCAGGATGGCACTTTCACGGTAACGAACACGCGCAACGGCTTCAGTAAGACCTACAAGACAGCAGCCAAAGCGGATTGATTTTCTGCACCCAGACAGTCATCGGCCGGTGGTCACACTCGGCCTGAAGTCCTCGCGCTGATAGACGATTTTTCCGTCCACCAGCGTCATCAGCACGTTCATCGATTCTATGCTCTTGGCCGGTACGGTCATGATGTCGTCCGGCAGAACGACCAGATCCGCGAGCTTGCCTGGTTCGATGGAACCCTTGATTGTTTCTTCGAAGGTCGTGTAGGCATTGTTCATGGTTTCCAGCCTGAGGGCCTCCTGCCGTGTGATCTTCTGATCGGGGCCCAGCACCCCCCCGCTGATGGTGTCGCGCGTAACGAAATGGTAGAACACCCAAAGGGGCGGATACGGTACGACCGGTGCGTCAGTGCCGGCGGAAACCATGAGTCCATGGTCAAGGTAGGCGCGAACGGGTGTGACCCGGCCGGCGCGCGTGGGTCCCCACATCTTCACCAGACTCGGTCCCGCAAGATAAAGGTGATCCTGGGCCGAAACCACGAGGTCCAGCTTCTTCATGCGCGCGAAATGCTCCTCGCGCGGCAGAAACCCGTGCTCGACGGTCCAGCGCCGGCCCACAATGGATTTTTCCGCGTTAGCGGCCTCGTAAGCTGTCAGTACTTCATGGATCGCCGCGTCGCCTACCGCATGCGTCGAAACGCGCCAGCCTTCGCGGTTCGCCTCCTTCACGATTTCGGTGTAATCGGCCTGCTTCATCGTGTTCACGCCATAGTAGGTCCCGTCCTCGTCGTAGGGCCGGGCGTAAAGCTCCGTCATCCAGCCGCCTTCAAAACCTCCGTCGACGCCCAGCTTGACGCCTCCGATGCGGAGCCATTCGTCGCCTTCATCCGGTTTCACGCCGGAGGCGCCCAGCATCGCTTTCATTTGCGCGGCGTTTGTAGCGGGCGGCCGCAGAAGCTGGTTCACGCGGATGGTCAGCAGGCCTTTCCTCCTCATCTCCTGCAATACGCGGTACTGCTCTAAGCCGGCGCCCGGATAGCGAATGCTGGTCAAGCCCGCTGCGTTCAGTTTCCGGTGCTCCGAGACGAAGTATTCGATGCTGGGCGGTTCGGGGTTGGGGAGGGTGACCAGCGCTTTCGCGCGGTCCAGCAGTTCGCCGTTCAGCTCTCCCTGCTCATCGCGCGAAATCCGGCCACCCGCCGGTTGGGGAGTCTGTTTCGTTATGTCCCACTTGTTCAGAGCGGCGCTGTTGAGGATGTACTCGTGCCCGCCGCGAACCACAACCACAGGCGTGCTGGGCGCGATCTTATCCAGATCGCTCCGATAGGGAAGCCGTTGTTCCCTGAGCTGGGCTTCATGCCAGTCGGAGTTGGTGATCACGATCCCGCCTGCCGGGGCCTGTCTCACGCGCGCGGCAATGAGATTCAGCACCTCGTCCAGGGTTCGCGCACGCGAGAGATCCACGCCCGGCCCACCGCCCGCGCCGTGTAAGTGGTTGTCGGCAAGACCGGGGATGACGGTCTTCCCGCCGAGATCGATGATTCGCGTCTGGGGGCCCGCCCGCCCCCGGACCTGAGCGCTGCCGCCGACCGAGGTGAATCTTCCGTTCGTAATCGCTGCCGCTTCCGCGGTCGAAAAGGGCGGGTCCACCGTATAGATCTTCGCGTTCACGAAAATCAGGTCCGGCGCGGGCGTCTGCGCTGCGAGGGGGCCTTCCAATATCAGCACGGATGCGAGCGCGGAAATAAAAAACGACCTGAGCGCAGTGAGCAAGTGAGTCAATTGTAGCGGAAACACCGAAATCGGCGTAGACCTGGACATCATGACACACTGGTCAGATGAAGATTGGTGTAAACATCCTGAATTTCGGCCGAGGCACGAATCTGGCATCGCTGGAACGATGGGCGCAGCTTGCCGAATCGCTCGGCTACCACTTCGTGATGATTTCCGATCACGTCGCCGTTACTTCCGACGTCCACTCGCAGTATCCGGCGCCGTTCTACGATCCGTTTATCGCGCTCGCCTGGCTCGCGGGCGTCACCAGGAATCTGGAGCTTGGCGCCACGGTCATCATTCTTCCCTACCGTCATCCGCTGTTGACGGCGCGAATGGCGGCCAACATCGATCAGCTATGCCGCGGCCGCTTCATTCTCGGCGTCGGCGTGGGCTGGGCCAAACAGGAGTTCGAGGCCCTGGGAATACCGTTTGAGCAGCGCGGCGCAATCGCCAACGAGTATCTCGCGGTCATCAAGAAATGCTGGACCAACGATGTCGTTTCTCATGAGGGACAATACGTGTCCTTCCGGGAAGTGCATACCGGACCGCGGCCGGCGCGCTCGCCGCATCCTCCTATCTGGGTGGGCGGCCGCAGCGAGCCAGCGATGCGACGGGCCGCGCGCTACGGCGATGCCTGGCATCCCATCCATTTCCGCATGGATTGGCTCGAGAACGAAGGTTTGCCTGCCCTGCGAAAGATTGCCGAAGCGGAGGGAGTGCCGGTTCCCGCGCTATGCCCGCGAATCCATTTGCATTTGACCAACTCGCCCCTAGAAGAATCCACCCGGCTTGCGGGCGACGGCACAGCCGATCAGATTCGCCACGACCTGGAAACCCTTGCCGGCCTCGGAGCGGAATACGTACTGTTCGACACTTATAGCGGCAAGCCGGAAGACGCTGCCGATTTCGAGAGAGACTGGACGGCGCTCGCTGTTTTGGCCGAGCGCATCGCCTGAGCGGAGAGTGTGGCGGCCAAAATCCGGCACAGAGCAGCGATCATTTCGGCGCTTTCTTCGCGGCTGCTTCGGCAGCTTGCTCTTGAGCGCGGGCTCCCGCGAGGATACCTAGCATTCCGATATTGCCCTCGTGGCACGCGTACTCATAGATGGGACCCTCAATCTTCGTCATCGGAAGAACTGCTGTCCACGGCCTCTGATACGTGCCCGGATCGTCGATGGTGAATCGGTAGTCGATGTGGTCGGCATCGACGCGCGTGAAATGTTCTATCACGCGGACGGTCTTGCCGGACGCGGGAAATCTGAACAAATTGGGCCGGTCCAGGAAATTGGTGGTTTCGACGACCAGCGTGTTGTTCTCCCAATGGCCACGCGCGTCCCCCATCCACTGGCGGATGATCTGTGGGAGATGCGGCCGCCCGTCGAGCGGAATCATCCGGGCCTCGTGGACCATCTCGTGGAGGATCGTCACCTGTCCGGGAACCTGCACGATCTGATAGTTGTTGTTGTAACCAGTGGGAAGCGGAGGCACACCGTGGTACAAGACACAACGCTCCTGGAGGGGCCGGTCCTCCCAGGAGTCGGCGGGGCCACGTGCACGCCTTGCTTGCGCACGCGCCTCCATTGTCTTCTGCCCCTCGGGCGTGAAGGGAGGAAGTCTCCCGTCCGCCGGATCCACAATCAGCGAGGTCCGGTTCAACACGTTTCCGCGATCCCACCAGAACTCATTATATGCGGCGGCGACGTCGGCGTCGGTTCCTATTCCGCCACGGCGATCGGTGTTGCGGTTCTCCGATGTTTGCTTTTGCAATTGAACCGTTTCTTCGTCCGTCAGGACCTGTTTCCCGGCCAGCGCAGCGGGCCGCTCCAGGGGTGTCGTCGTCGCATTGGACCAGATCCCCTGCAGGTCCGGCTGGCCGTCGGGCGTACGCGGTTGAGTCCACGCCTTCGACTTGGACGTTTGGCCGGCGGCGCTCATCGGCGCCAGAAACACGATGGCGGTCACGGCCGCCAGAGCAAGAAATCGATGGTTCATGTTAAGCCTCCAATGCCGCTCGTACGCGGCTCGGGGTAAAAGGCAGGCGGCGCAGGCGTATGCCCGCCGCATCGTAGATCGCATTGGCGATCGCAGGCCAAATCGTTTCGCTGGCCGGCTCTCCGACACGCATCGCAGGCAAGTCCGGCCGGTTGACGAGCACGATATCAATTTCGTCGGGGATGTCCGGGAACCTGATGATCGGGTAGGAGGCCCAATCCAGGCTGGTAACCCGCGAGCGATTGAACTTCGCCTCCTCCAGAAGCGCGCGGCTGATGTTCTGGATTACGGCGCCTTCCAGTTGATTCCTTACGGCGTCCGGATTCACGACCAATCCGCAGTCCTGGGCGATCACGACCCGCTGCACGTTGACCACGCCGGTTTTGGGATTGACTACAACCTCGCAAACTGTGGCGACGCAGGTATCTCTCTCGCCCGTGAAGATATTATCCGTGCCGAGGACGGCCACTCCGCGACCATGTGCCAGATCGCCGGTTGCCGGTTTTTTCCCTGAGGGCCTAACCTCCCAAGTCGCTCTTTCGGCGACCGATTTGAGCACACTGATGTGGCGATCGCTTCTCAAGTGGCGTAGCCGGAATTCGATCGCGTCCGCGCCGGCTGCGGCGGCAAGCTCATCCATAAAGGATTCGGCCACGAAGACGTTATCGGGCGAACCTACTCCGCGCATCGATCCGACGCGAATGCGGAGAGGACCTCGGCGATGAGAGTCGGGTCCAAAATACGTAAACACTACCCGCCTGTTCGCGAGCGCATAGATCGGAGTAAAGTTGCCCGCTGCGCCACTGTAGCCTTCTTCGAGGCCCGGTTCGGTCCAACCTGCCAGTTGCGCGGTAACCAGACTGCCCGGCTCACCGCCATGCTTGGGCTCGTGATATCCCGGCCGAGAGTAGCCCGAGAAACCAAAGGTATGGGCGTCCCAACTCACGATGTCACCCTTGGAATCCAAGCCGCCCTGCATATCGCTGACGCGGGCGGCTTTCAGTGCTTCCCAGCCGTTCTCATCGGCGCGCGACCACTGAACCCGGACAGGTTTGCCGGCCGATTGAGACAAAACCAGGGCATCGATGACCACGTCATCGGCGCCATTCTGGCCATAGCAGCCCGACGCCTGGACGTAGATGAGGTGAACCTTATCGTTCGGTATGCCCAGGAATTTCGCGGCAGCCTCCCGCGTACCGTATGGCGTTTGCGTAGCGCACCATATCGTTGCCCCGCCGGGATGGACGTCGGCGATTGCACAGGATGGACCGATGGAACCGTGGTGGTGATACGGCGACTCGTAGCTGGCTTTGACAACAGTTGCCGCTTGAGCCATGGCCGCGTCCACATCCCCGGCACGATCCAGGACACCGCCAGGGTTCTTCTGCGGATAGCCCGCCGGATACTCGGGCAGACCGCGAAGCATGGCATAAATGTTCTCCATCTCGGGTAAGCCGGCCCAGTCGGACCACGTGATCTTAAGGGCTGCCGCAGCCCGAAGGGCTTGCTCCTCGCGCTGGCACACGACTCCGACCAAATCGGCTCTTCGCACAACTTTTAGCAAGCCCGGCAGGCGAGCAACGGACTTCTCGTCAATCGCGACCACTTTCCCACCATGAGAAGGCGGCCGAACCACCCGGCCGTGCAACATTCCAGGCACCTTTACATCCTGGAGATAGGTAAACGTGCCAAAAACCTTGCCAGGAATGTCGATGCGGGGTAGTGACGTTCCGACGATTTTGTATTCGCCGGGTCGCTTTGGTTTCACTTTGCCCGTCAGCTTGAGGTCGAATCTGCGTCCACCGATCAGCTCGCCGTAAGTGAGACGGCGGCTCGGCGCGCCGATGACGTGGACGGCGCCGTTGTCGGTTACAAGCTGATCCACAGGAGCGCCGAGCCGTTCGGCCGCGAGGACGAGGAGCGCCTGCCGTGCTTCCGCAGCAGCCTGGCGGATGGGTCTTCCATGTATCCAGATCGTGCGGCTTCCCGACGACACATATTGATCCGGCGTTTGGTCGGTGTCGGGACCCACCAATTTGGCGCGCTCGAAGGGAAGGTCGAGTTCCTCGGCCATGATCTGGAGCAGCCCCGTGCTGCTGCCCGTGCCGAGCTCGCAACATCCGCTATACAGGGTCGCGCTCCCGTCCTCCCCGATCACCAGCCAGGAATCGATCGCATCGTCGGGCGGCCCGTACGGTCCGAGCGCAAGCGGCGCCCCTGCGCCTCGAGGGACACTACTCAAGCTGAAGCCGAGAATGAGGCCGCTGGTACGTTTCAGAAAGTCACGCCGGGACACATCCTCTGCCATATCTTTCAAGCCTCCGCGGCCCGTTTCACGGCGCGCACAATTCTCAGGTGCGTTCCGCAGCGACAGAGATTGTTGGCCAGCGCCGCCTTGATCTCAGCGAGCGTCGGATGGGAGCTGCGCTTCAGCAGCGCGGCGGCCTCCATGATCATGCCGTTGATGCAATAACCGCATTGCACGGCCTGTTCTTCAATCAAAGCGCTTTGCAGCGGGTGAGGCCGCGCCGGCGTCCCCAGCCCTTCGAGCGTGACAATCTCATCCCCATCGCCGATTCGGGACAGCGGCAGCGAACACGACCGCGCTGCCTTGCCGTTCACGTGGATAGTACAGGCGCCGCATTGGCCCAGCCCGCAACCGAACTTCGGTCCCTGAAGACCGAAATCATTGCGCAGAATGTACAAAAGCGGGGTGGCCCGATCAATCGCCGGCACGGAGACGAGCTTGCCATTCAGCCGCAGATTCATTCCACCCGCCGCAGTGGACCGTCAACCCCGAGCGCACTCCGTCGGCTAACTCTGAAGCCAGGATTCCCAAACTAGCTTCCTGGCCGCCATCAAATTATACATCCAATCGCCTCCGTTGGAGCGAGTCACCGACAAACGGGGAGCTAACCGCCGCAAAGTTACGGAGCAGGCGCGAGAGAACGCGTGAACTCGGAAACTATCTCCGCGCGGGAGCGTTGAATTGCACGCGGACGCCCTCGGGACCGGCTACGAAAACGGAGTTCCTCGATTTCTCGGCCTTCGTACCCGGCGCCACGCGCTCGATCGCCGCAAGGGCTGCCTCGGGCGAAAAGTTTTCGACGGCAATCGCGAAGTGGTCAATCGGCTTGATACGGCCGGTCCCGCTCTGTATGGCCACGAAGTTGCCAGCCGTTCCCACGCCGATGTTTACTTGCGTCGCCGAAGGATTCCTGCCCTTCACGCCGAGCAACTTCTCGTAGAACTGTTGCGAGGCTTTCAGATCGTCGACGGTAATCTGTACATGGTCGATGCCGGCCGCCAGGAACGCACCGGCCGGAGGTTGCTGTGCCACCGCGGGTGAAGCCGCCACCACCAATAATCCCTGGACAAGTTGCCGCCGCGTCAGCCTGCCCTGCTCAAATTGCCTCACGAGCGTGTCAATCGTGTGTTGCATAACGCCTCCTCAAAGGTCATCCAGCCTAGTACCATGCGAGAGTGGCGCTATTCGCCGCTCCCTCCCTCACGGTCACGGTTCAGTGCTCAAAGCACAGCACGGAACCGCGTCTGAATGATTTTACCCCACCCGTCTTCAACTGCACAGCCGATAGGGGGTAGTGGTGCAGTTTGCCGTTTGAGAAGGCGCGTCAAAGGCGGTTGAAACGATGGCCGGAATATTTGATTCTTTTGTTCAGATCCTGATTCAATCAGACGACTAGAACTTAAACACGCGCCACAGACTCGCGAAATCGTCGGTCCAGCCGATGGGCGCGCGCCGGTCGGTCCAGCCCGCCACTTCATCGGCAATGCGGCGCTGCGCAAGGAATTCCGAATTGGCCGTGATCAAGACCCACCGCGAGGTGCTCTCGCCGGTATCGTCCTTCTGTCCGGCGAAAAACAGCACGGCCTTCCATCCGAGATGCTCCGCCAATCCTCGCGTCACTCGTTCCAGGTTCATCGAGCGGTTCGAGATGTGGAGCAGCAGCAGTCCTCCCGGCTTGAGGCGCCGCCGGTAGATGTCGCCGCATTCGGCGGTGAGCAGGTGGACCGGGATCACGTCGCTCGAAAATGCGTCCACGGCGATCACGTCGAAGTCCTTCGCATCGCCGCGGGCCAGCTCGCGCTCCATCTGCACGCGCGCATCGCCGAGCACGACTTCGGTGCGCGCCCGCGAGTCCTTCAGGAACGAAAACCACGCGCCCGCGATGGTCTCCACATCCGGATTGATCTCATAGAAGCGGAACGTATCGCCGGGACGGCCCCATGCCGCCAGCGTCCCCGCGCCGAGTCCGATGATGGCGACGCGACGGGGGCTCGGGAGCGCTTCGAGCACCAGGCCCGCGCCGCCGTTGGGACCGTAGTAGGACGTCGGCCACGCGCGCTGCGGCTCCTGCAGATACTGGAATCCGTGCTGGATTCGTCCGTGCGTGAGCTGCCGCAGCGGACCATTTCCGTCGGAGCGTTCGGTCACGCGCAGGACTCCGTAGAAATTGCGGCGGCTCGCCACCGCCGGCAGGTCGCTGTTGATGACGCCGGCCACTACCGAGGTCATTCCTCCCAGCAGCAGCGCCATCAGAGGAACGCGCACGGCCAGATTGTGGTTGGTCCATTGCCTCAGCGCGCCGGTGCGCAGCCATCCCACGAAGCCCAGCAGGCACGCCGCCGCCAGCCCGATCGGGTACTCGCTGAACTCGGTGAACACGCGCGGAGCGATGAGCGCGACAAACACGCCGCCGATGGCGCCGCCCGCCGCGATGGTCAGATAAAACGCGGTCAGATACCGGAGCGACGGACGGGATCGCGCCAGCTCGCCGTGGCACACCATGCAGGTGACGAACAGCGCCGCGAGATAAACGCCGAGCTGCCACCACAGCGACAGCGCGATCGCCGCGCTGATGACCGCGCAGGCAACCGGAGCGAGCAAGCCGGCCGCTCCGGCGAACCAGCTCCGCTGATACCAGCGCTCCCGCTCAAACGCCAGGATGAACGTGAGCAGGTAGATCGAGAGCGGCGCGATCCACAGGAACGGGCTCACCGCGATGTCGTGCGAGATCTGGTTCGTGGTCGCCAGCAGCAGCGTGGAGCCGCACGCGGAGAGGCCGAGCCAAAAAAGAACATCCCACAGTCGGGGACTGTCCGCTCCCTCACGGTCGCGGTTCGGTGGCGCGCAAGCAATCGGCACCCGCCAAGCCGTCCAGGCGCATAGTGCCGCGAATGCCAGGTACAGCCCCGACCATATCCACGCCTGCGTCCGCAAACGGAGAAACGGTTCCACCGCGAAGGGGTAGCTGAGCAGCGCCAGAAACGAGCCGAAGTTCGACAGCGCATAGAGGCGCCACGGGGATTCGCCCGGCCGGATCAGGCTGAACCAGCGCTGCAGCAGCGGACCGGTGGCCGACAACATGAGGTACGGTCCGCCGAGCGTCGCCGCCAGCAACAGGAGGATGCGGAAGGACGGGTCGCCGCCCGCCGCCGGTTTCCAGACGTCGGCGCGCGGGGCGATCGGCAGAAACACGAGCGAAACCGCCAGCAGCGCGATATGCAGCCGGGCCTGCATCCGCGCGCTGGGTCGCGATCCCAGCCAGTGGGCGTAGGCGTATCCCGCCAGCAGCAGGACCTGGAAGTACAGCATGCAGGTGGTCCACACCGTGGGACCTCCACCGAACCAGGGCAGGATGTAGCGGCCCAGGATGGGCTGCACCTGGAACAGCAGAAAAGCGCTGAGGAAAATCGTCGTGCGCACGCGTTCCTTGCGACTTTACCATATGCGCTGCCTTCAGACTTGTTGGTGGCCCTTTTGGATTTCGAACCAGCGACCAATGGATTAGCGAAGCTACATCTGCCAATTCAACGCAGCGGCGCAGGAATCTCGATCAGCATAGACTTGTCGTTTTCGACCTCGTCTACGCGTCGGTTGTATACCTCCAAAAGCGAGCGGAATTGCGCGATCGTGCTCGCCCGGTCGAACCGACTCATCTGGTCAATGTTTCCGCCAACAAACGCCTCGATCGAACCGACGAAGATCTTTCCGGGCTCGACCCCCTCTGCGTTCTGTCTTGTACCAACGACAGATCGATCTGGAACGATCACATAGACGCGATAGCCGTCGTGGATGTTGGCTCGGCACTTCTCAAAGAGTCCCGCCATTGGCGCCACGGTCACGTGGAACGCGGTGACGCTTAGCAGAAAATCGCCGGGACGTCCCTGCTGAACGTCTGACATGCTGGACGAGAAGTTTTCCACCTCTATGTCCGGGTAGCGAAGTTGCAGTTTCGCGCCAACAAGGTACTGCGCCACCGGTCCTTCCTTCCCGTTGTCCCGAGCGCGGTCAAGAAGTTCGCGGACGATCTGCCAACTCGTCTTCGTGAAATCGAAAGTGAACGTCAGCCGTTGGCGGTTGTGCAAATCTCTAACTCGAACCCTGTCCACCAGGAAAGATTGCAACGCGTCGAGGATACGAGCCCGCTCCCTCGCTGAACAGGTCTCAAGGCGGAGCTCTCCGAGGGCCTCCAACATTCGCCCAATGTCTCCCGGTCCGCCGCGGTTCGTGCGCCCACCTTCGCGCAGGAACGGACGCTGCTCGCCGAATCTTGCGAGGATCTCGGTGACGGCGGCAACCCCAGCGCCTTGGATCTGGGAGCCTCCGGGCGCACGGTGCGCCGACAGGCTCAGATTGAAATCATCCTTCAACCGGTCCAATACAACGAGTGCGGCGCCGATAGTGCCCCTCGCCGGTCCACCGCCGGAAGAAGAGTAGGTCGGAAGGCTTTCGTACCACTTTGCGAAAACTGCACGGGCCTGCTCTATTCGATCGATTCCCACTCAGACAACTTTCGCAGATTGCGGACAGACCTGCAAGGCGAGCGGGTTAAGAAATTCTCTTCGAGCCGCTTCACCGCCGGCACCGCTAACCCGTCGCCCGTGACGTGTCGCATAATGGAGAGAACCTCGATCTTGGGTCCATGAAAAACAGTGGAGGACCGAAGACAGAGTGCGGCGGGCAGGGAACGGCGGCCACAGAAGCAGGGGGAAGTTGAAGAGCACCTGTTTGAAGAAGAGCTGCGGGTACTCGCGCTCAGTCACCGGAGGATCGAAGAGGTGCGCAGTGGTGTCAATACGGGCTCGCAACGGATCGCGACGAGGGAGAAACTCATCTTGGCTGGCTTGTATCTCTCGAAATACGATTCGCTTGCTTTGAAGAAACTCGGCTTTGAAAGCTTCGCGGAGGCGTTCAACGTCCTTGGGTACGCCATTGGATCAAGGCCTGCGTCCATAAAGAACTACCGCGATGAGTTCGACCCTTTGTTCCCGAATCACCGAAAAGGCTGGCATAAACGTCCGATCCGCGACTACTGCCTCAAGGTGTTTGAGGAATACAAAAGTCAGGACCTCGAATCATTCACCGGCTTGATCAAGTCCTTTGTCGGATATGACGAAAATGTTTGGAGCGGGCTTCACTCGGAAGAAGAACAGGATGAGAGCGAGTCCGACTTCGCGAAGAGGCTGATTACCGGTCTGGCTGCAGAGCGATATTTTGTGTCAGTTCAGCCCAGTCTTCCTGAATTCAAAGGTTATGCTGTGGAGAACACAACACTCTTGGGATGCGGGTATGACTTCCGCCTGCGGACTGAGACACATGAGGATTTCCTAGCTGTGGAGGTCAAGGGTTTGAAAGAACGAATGGGAAGCTTGTCGCTGACTCCCAAGGAACACGAGGTTGCCACGGCTTTGAGAGATCGTTTTTTTCTTTTCGTCGTAAAGAATTTTCGGGAATCACCATTCCACGAAATCTTCCAGAATCCGCTATCGGGCAGGCTCCGGTTCAGGAAGGTGGAGAGGGTAACGGTTCACGTTTCGTGGCTGGCTAGCGTGTAGCGCTGGGAATATGCATGATGTAATCGCACAGGATCGTCTTGGCCGTGGCGATATCGCCGATGAGCATCGAATCGATGCCTTCGCGTAAGAGTTCTTTGCGATTCCGTTCCAGCTTCTTCGTCCAGTACCCAACGTTGGAAGCGGGTCTGTTCAGCCCCGACCGGCATCCATGGCCATGCCAAAAACAACCGTGAACAAAAATCACTTTACGCCTGCTGGGGAAAACAAGGTCAGGGCTTCCCGGCAAGGCGCGCACGTGGAGCCGATAGCGGAACCCCATCCGGTGCACAAAACGCCTGACCGTCAGCTCCGGCCTCGTGTCCGCGGCACGAACCCGGCTCATCGTTTCGCTTCTCTGGGCACGGGTCAGCGTATCCATCTATTCCTCACCACTTTACTAGATTCGCCGATCATACAGGGGTGTGAAGTCGGATTTATGGGCCATAGTCCGCGTTCTCGCCACCGACATCTGCGGGGAAAGCAGCATCGAAGAAGCACAGGGCAGGATGTAGCGGCCCAGGATGGGCTGCACCTGGAACAGCAGAAAAGCGCTGAGGAAAATCGTCGTGCGCACGCGATCCTTTGGACTTTAGCACACGGGTTACGATGGTAACCGCGATGCCCGCGGACGACAGCGCCCTCAAGTACCGCGCTCTTTCCGAAATCTCCGAAGCGCTGATTGCGTGCCGGGATTACGAGGCGCTGTTCCAGATGCTGTGGGAGTCGCTCCACCGTCTGATCCGTTTCGATTTCCTGGCCCTGGTGCGGCATGACGAGGCGACCCAGACCATTCGTCTCGAAGCCTTCGTCGGACGCGAGCCGCCGGAGCTGCCGGAACGCCGGGACTGGCCTGTGGCGGGCAGTCCCATCGGGATCGTGATCGAGACCGGAGAGCCGCTCTACGTCCCCGACATCAGAGACGCGACGCATTTCCGTCCGGACGTGCTTGCGACCTACCGGCAATTCGGAATCCAGAGCGGGTTTTGGGTGCCCCTGGTCACGGTCCGCCGGCGTTTCGGCGCGCTGGGATTTTCCTCGCGCATGCTGGACGCCTACAGTATCGAGGAGCGCGAGTTCATGCAGCACGTGGCCCGGCACGTGGCCGTCGCCGTCGAAAACGCGCTGGCATTCGAGGAGATCAACGAGCTTCGAAAGAGAATGGAGGACGAGAAGGTCTACCTCGAAGAGGAAATTCGCAATGAGTACCGCTTCGACGAGATGGTGGGCAACAGTCCGCCGCTGCGCCGCGTGCTCGATCAGATCGAGACCGCCGCGCCGACCGATTCCACGGTCTTGCTCCAGGGAGAGACGGGCACCGGAAAGGAGCTGGCCGCGCGCGCCATTCATCGATTGAGCGGCCGCAGCCACGGCACGTTCGTCAAGTTGAACTGCTCGGCCATTCCGGCCGGCTTGCTCGAAAGCGAGCTGATGGGGCACGAGAAGGGAGCGTTCACCGGAGCGGTGGCGCAGCGCATCGGGCGCTTCGAGGTGGCGCACCGCGGGACTTTGTTCCTGGACGAAATCGGACAGCTTCCGCTCGAATTACAACCCAAGCTGCTGCGCGTGCTGCAGGACGGGCAGTTCGAGCGGCTGGGCGGCTCGCGCACGCTCGAATCGACCTTCCGCCTGGTGGCGGCGACCAACCAGGACCTGCGCGCGCTGGCGGCCGAGCAGCGGTTCCGGTCGGATCTGTACTACCGGGTCAACGTTTTCCCGATCACCATTCCGCCTCTGCGCGAGCGGCGCGAGGATATTCCGGTGCTGGTGCGCTACTTCGTCAAGGAGTTCGCCACGCGGATGCGCAAGCAGATCGACGCGATCCCGGCCGAGGCGATGGAGGCGCTGGTCCGCTACTCCTGGCCCGGCAACATCCGCGAGCTTCGCAACGTAGTGGAGCGGTCGGTGATCCTGACTTCCGGCAGGCGGCTGCGGATTCCCAGAGATGCGCTGGATGAAACGGCGCAGGTCGCTGAACATGTGGTGCTACGGATGGACGAAGCGGAGCGCCGCCACATCCTGGAGGCGCTGGACGCGGCCAATTGGGTGGTGGCGGGGCCGAGAGGAGCGGCGGCGCTACTCGGCCTGAAGCGCAGCACGCTGCAATCGCGGATGGAGAAACTGGGGATTCGGCGGGCGCGGAGAGCCGGGTAGTCCGCCCTAAAATTCGTCTTCCTGCTTCTTCTTGTTTTTCCGCCGCACGATGATGATCACCACGCACAGGACCGCCAGAATCCCGGCCACCAGTTGAACGACCGTTTGTCCTTCCACGCTAGCCCCCCATTTTTGTCTTGATTATGCCGACCAGTTCCTCGACCGCCGCCGCGCTCTTGGCGAGCGCCGCCTTCTCCTCCGCCGTCAACTGAATCTCGTAGATCTTCTCGATACCGCGCGCGCCGAGCTTCACCGGGACTCCCACGTACAGCCCGTGAACGCCGTACTCGCCCTCCAGGTAGGCCGCGCACGGCAGCACTTTCTTCTTGTCCTTGAGGATCGACTCGACCATCTCGGTGGCCGCGGCCGACGGCGCGTAGTAAGCGCTGCCCGTCTTCAAATATTTGACGATTTCGGCGCCGCCGTTGCGCGTGCGATCGACGATCGCCTCCAGCCGCGCCGGTTCGATCAGCTCGGTGAGCGGAATGCCGGACACGCTTGACAGGCGCACCACCGGGACCATCGTGTCGCCGTGCCCGCCCAGCACCACCGCCGTCACGTTCTCCACCGAAACTTCGAGCTCCCGCGCGATGAACGTGCGGAAACGCGCCGAATCGAGCACGCCCGCCATGCCGATCACGCGATGCTTGGGAAACTTCGAAACCTGGAGCGCGGTCCAGCACATCGCGTCCAGGGGATTGGTCACCAGCACCAGAATGGCGTTGGGCGAGTGCTTCACCACCTGCTCGGTGACGCTCTTCACCACCTCGTAGTTGGCGAGCAGCAGATCGTCGCGGCTCATACCCGGCTTGCGGGCCAGACCCGCCGTGATCACCACCACGTCGGAGTTCGCCGTGGGCTCGTAATCGTTGGCGCCCACGACGTGGACGTCGTAGCCTTCGATCGGGCCGGACTGCAACATGTCCAGCCCTTTGCCCAGAGGAACGTCTGGGACGACGTCGACCAGAACGACGTCGCCCAGTTCCTTCATCGCGAGGTTCTGGGCGCAGCTCGCACCCACGTTTCCCCCGCCCACTACGGTGATTTTATTGCGCATAGAAGTGCGATTATAACCCAATCGACAGGGTAAGCCGACGCCGGCTCAAGCCGGCGCTGCAGCCTAAAGGCCGCGCCCCGTGGCGCGAGCTTCAGCTAAGCTTCAGCTTGCCGTGCCGGAATTCATTCCGGCATCTGACCGACCCTACTTCGCGGCTTCCTTGCGCGCCTGTTCGAACAGGAAATTGAGCGTTTTCTCGGTGCGGATCCGGCCTACCGAAGTTCAACTACGCGATCCCCGCTTCGAAAACACTCCTCAATCCTTGGCCAGTGACCCTCCACTGCCCTGAGCAAGGCCGCCTTCCGGCAGTTGCCCAGCCGCACCCAAAGGAGTCTGATTCGAGTGTCAGGTTGGCTGGCGAGATAGAAGAAGTCTTCATCCTTGCTCACGATGATCAAGTCTTGCGCCACAGCGTAGCGACTGATTGCCGCGTCGGAGGCCTCGGCGAGACCAGCGTCAAGCACATGCTCGCACTCGACGCCGTGCTTGCGAAGGAACTGTACAAGCGCGGCCGGAAGTTGGTTGTCGACGAGAAACTTCACGTCGCTTGCAGGATGACGTGATCGGTTTGGTGAGCGGCGTACTCGATGGCGGCGAGGATGTCCTCGCGTTCCAGAAACGCGTAGTCGGCGAGAATCTCCTCAAACGACGCGCCGCTCGCGAGCAGTTCCAGAATGTCGGTCACGCGGATACGCTGGCCACGGATGCAGGGGCGGCCTCCGCACTTGCCCTCTTCGACGGTGATCCGGGTGAGGCGCTCGCGACTCATACGTCCACTGTAACCTACTTCGCTCCTTCCTTCCGCGCCTTCCCTCACCGATCAGCTTGATCTAGGTAGGACTCGAGGTCAGCAGATACGAAAACGAGGAGTTCTGGATCCATAAGCGCGTCAAGGCGACTTGGATAACTTCCGTATGCGCCGTAATACAGGCGCAAATCGCCATTTGATTTAGCAAACTGAGCAAGCTTACCCGGGCATGCCCTCTCGACGGAACGCTGTCACTGTTTCGAGGCAGATGCGCCGCGTACTCCTTGCAGCGGAATCTCAGAGCCTGTACCGCTCCTGGAGAATACACATGGAGGTCATCATGAACAGAAGCGGGTCCATCGATGCGCGTGCGCTCGGGTGCATTGCAGGAAGACGGTCCAGCAACGCCACGACAGATTTTCGGTCAAAGAATGGAACGTCGGCGAGTGATTTACTTCGAAGAACATCTTGCATCAACTGATACATGGGATTTTGGAGCTGGAGCGTGCTCGGAGGCGCAAAAAAAGGCTGCTTCCATCCGCGATAGACCTCGTCGGAAATGAATGGTCTGGCTGCATCCCTCAGAAGACCTTTTCGGATGCTTCCCTTGGCCAGCAAAGAAGCCGGGATCATTCGAGTCAGCTCAAACAATTCATGATCCAAGAAAGGAAGTCGTACCTCGACGGCATGAGCCATATCCAGGCGGTCGGCTGCCAGAACATAGTTCACGAACAGCGATTTCATCCACAGGTAGAGCACCTGCTTCACTGGTTCCCGTCCGGACATCGTGGCAGGCCGGTCGAACTGAGCCATAAATTTCCCATACGGATCGCGGCCAGGAAAGGCTTCGACAAAATCCGCCGACAACAAGGACTTCAGCAGAGTCAGTTTTTCAGCCAGGGCCTGCAACAGCGCCGGCGGGAAGCCTAACAGCTTGCACACGTTGCCGAGTTTCGGGGAAACCGCGGAAATAAGGCGCTCGTGAGAGCTTTTGGGGCGGAGCACCCGGCCGAGTAAGCCCACCCACGTTGCGACTCTGGTGCTTGAGTCGGAAGAGGCCAGAGCGGCGCTCGAGAAATCGTAGCCAGCAAATAATTCGTCCGCTCCTTCGCCGGCCAGCACAACTTTATATCCGGCCCCCTGGACCGCGCGGCTCAGGGCATAACGGGCCACTCCGTGGGCGTTGTAGTGAACCATTTCGCCGTTCCAGACGGCGTCGATGAAGAGCTCCGCAAAATCGGAATTGGTGACCGCCACGCGGTGAAAATCCGCTCCAATACGGGCGGCCGTTCGTTCTGCAACCGCGCTTTCGTCAAACTCCCGCCCCTCAAAAGCAATCGTGAATGCGGCGATGTTTCCCGGGGACGAAGAGCTGGCCATTCCCAGAACGGAGGAAGAATCTACTCCGCCGCTGAGGTAGCAGCCCACCGGCACGTCGGCCCGCATGCGCATGCGAATGGCCTCGCCCAACTTAAATCGAATCTGTTCGATCCAATCGGCTTCTGAGCGCTGCCTCGCCGTGCGGTTCGATGTAGGGTAGTCCACATCCCAGTAGCGCTGCAAGCGAACTGAATGCTGAGTAGCCACTAGATAATGACCGGGCGGGACTTGGCGGATGCTCTTGAACAAAGATCGATCTTGATTTACCGACAAGAACAGATTCTGAAATGCGGATTCGTGATCCCAGCCTGCGGGAACGCCGGCCGCGAACAACGCCTTGACCTCGGAGGCCAGGTAGAGTTTTCCGCCAACCTGGGAATAGAACAGGGGCTTGATGCCGAAACGATCGCGCGCGGCGAAAAGCTCTCCGTTCCTTTCGTCCCAGATGATGAACGCGAATTCGCCGCGCAGCCGTTTCAGGCAATTCGTTCGCATGTCTTCGTATAAGTGCAACGCGACTTCGCTGTCGGAGCGCGTCCGAAACCGGTGGCCGGAGGCTTCCAGGTCTTGCCGGATACTTTCAAAACCGTAGAATTCTCCGTTGACCACGATGTGCAGTTGTTCGTCTTCACTCGCAATAGGTTGAGCACCCGTCGAGAGGTCAATGATGCTTAAGCGTGTATGCCCCAGCGCGACACGCTGGTCGCTGGACATCCACTGTCCCGAGCCATCTGGTCCGCGGTGGGTCAGTTGGCGCGTGGCACGACCGATTGCCTCCAGCGACAAACGTTCTTCAAACGAAACAAGAGCGGCGATGCCGCACATCAGTTCACGTCCATCCCCGTGCTAAGGCATCCCATGTTCTGCACTTGGCCAGACAACTACGGCTCCAGATTCATCGCGCTGACCCGCGCTCGTCCGGAGTTGCAATCGAAACGCATCATCAGCGCGCGAGTATTGGGTTCCCGTTCCTGATGGAGCGGAACGATGCGCGTCAGGATCGAGTAAACGGCGAGGTCGCCGCTCTCGTGCGAGTTGCAATAGCGCTGAGCAAACCGCCCATAGAGACTTCGGCGGAGTTCCGCTTGTTGCTCCACCGGGATCTGAGCCCACGTGATCCCCAGTAGATAGCCCTGCAACAGGACGCTCCGCGTCGATCGCGGAAAAACCTTGCCGGGATCGATGCTTAGCGCAGGCGCCCCTGGGGTCATTGCTAGCACCTCGTAACGGACTGTGTAGTTCCTCTCATCGATCCAGTTAAAGAGCTGATACTGTTGTGCGATGCCAATTTCCCACAGTGGAATATAAAAGGCCAGCTGTACAGGCCCCGTGCCATCGGCCACACTCATCAGCCGGGTCGCGAAGCCGGCTTTTACGACAGCATCCTGCCGGGTGGGCTGGCGCCATTGCGGCAAAATGCCAGAACTCAGCATCGCCAAGGTCAACGTGGCGACCAAGAGAAGTGCGCACGCTCCGCTCCAGCCAAGTTTCCACGAAGCGGGGTTTCCCACGCTGTTTGCCGCGCCGACATGGAGGCGTGCGGCGATCTCCTCGCGAAACACGATGATGGCCGTAGCCATGCATGCGATGTTCGCGAAGGGGATTCGCAGGGTGCCCAGCATCGCAAGGTGAAAAGCCAGCAGGGCAATCAATAGCCCGTACTTTGCCCAGTGGCGCGCCGGCAGCAGGATGATCAGTGGAAGCGAAGGCTCCAAGACCAACACCACATAATTCAATACCCGGAGCACGGGCAAATGCGCAGCGTTCCAGAAATCGGGTGTGTAGGCAATCGGTAACTTAAGCACGGCAAAGAGAGCGGTCCCGTCCCTCCACATTGGGCTGGACCACTTCCACAATCCCGCCACCACATAGATCAGAGCGAGATTCCACAGGAAGCAACTGAGAGCCACGCCGGCTACTTGTTTGTGCTTCCACCGCTGCCAGGCATGGGGTCGCTCCATCAGCCATTCGGAAAATACCAGCGTCTGGCCCACGGGCAAAAGCAACATCCAGAACAGCAGCAGGTGAACGATAGAGTCATCCACATACGTCACCAGGAAATTCCAGCGTTGTGCGCTCACGGCGGTCAGATATAAAACTCCGGCAAAGAACTTGACCCGGTAGCCCAGAATCAAGGCCCACGATGCCAGCGACGCCGCCGCAAAAACGGCCCGGATCTGCTGGGTGCTCAAGCCCAGTTGAAACAGGTTCAGGCGCGTGAACCAGAAGACCTTTCCGGAGTACTCATGGTCGATTAGGCCGCCGGGACTGCTAAAGTCCGGGGTTTCCAGAAGGGTGTGAAGAAAGTAGGCAAAACTGAGGATGCCCACGGCGATCCGAAAAATATCCACAGGCAAGGCGGGCGTAGGCCGGAAGAAAGACTCTCGCAGGCGTGGAAGGATGCGGCAGCGTGTTGAGCCGACCACTGGGCGCACAGTCAGTGTTGCGATGAACAGGGACGTGGAGCGGCCTTTCTCGGCAGATTCTCTGCCGGTTAGGGGGTTATCCTCTCATGACATTTTTCGGCCGTGGTAGTGTCGATGCCGAAGAACTCCATGTAGTTGACGTGGAAAATGTCTATTTTCCCCGTGCTGATATAGACCTTTTGCAAATAGGCGTTGCAGTCCCCGATTCGCATTTCAGCTCGCGGAACTCCGCCTACTATGGAGACGCGAACCTCCTTCCCTCTTTGGGCAACCAAGGACATACGGTAGAAGTCTCCTGAAGCATCCTTCGCGATCGTGAAGCCGTACGATCTGCCCTTTTCGATGAGATTGAGATCTTCCCTTCGGCCATTCCCCGCGAGCATTATCCAGTAGGCGACCACCGGCTCCTGCGAGTTGAGTGCCCCGGATTTGGTAACCCACGCATCATAGTGGACTACGTTGGCGTTGGTGCTTCTCTCAATCACAAACAGTGGGAGGTAGGCATCCCCCGAAGGTGGGATTGCCGGTCCGGCTAACAAAAGTAAGAGCGCCAACGGCATAAGGTACGGGTAACAAAGAGTACTATACCTAGCTTTCACCCATCGGCGCAGCTCCCCCGTGTGGTCCCGCGACGGCCGCGAACTGCTTTTTGAGACCCCGGACTCCCACGTGATGGCCGTCAGCTACTCGGTCAGCCATACGACTGGGGGCGACTCGTTCGCGGCAGGGAAGCCCCGGGCGTGGACGGAGACTCACCTGCGGCGTAGTAGTACTTTTTTCAATTACGATCTTGCGCCGGACGGCAAGCGCCTCGCGGCATTCGTCGCGGATGATGCGAACGGCGAGAAACCGATTACGCACCTGACGTTTCTGCTGAACTTCTCCGATGAGCTGCGGCGCAAAGCGCCGGCGGGCAAGTAACTGCAAATTGCGGGCAGCCCTGCGAATTTTCAATAACGCCCAGTTCTGGAATGGGTTGGCGGGATAGTGGATGTATTGTCGGGCATCCGGAAGTTGACCCGAACGGAAAGTGTCGGGATGCCACCTGTTAAGTGAACAGCGTCGAGGGTTAGCCGAGGCCTAACCGGCCCTCAGCTACTCTTTCGCCGCTTCTTTTCGCGCCTGCTCGAACAGGAAACTGAGGGTTTTCTCGGTGCGGATGTGCCCGGCGATGCGGCCGATCGAGCCGTCCTTCTGGAGCTTGGCCCGCACCACCGCCACCGCCTCGCGCTGCTGCCGGGCGAGGCGCTGCACTTCGCGGTCGACCTCCTCCTGCGTTGCGCCGATGGCCTCGCGGTCCCCGATCCGGTCGAGCAGCAGGGACGCCTTCACGTCGCGCGCGGCCCGCTCCTTCTGCGACTCGCGCACCTTGTGCCAGTCCAGCTTGATCGAACGCGGGTCGATCCCCTGCGCCGCCAGCGTGCGCAACTGGTTTTCGAGGTTCATCTGGATCTGGCGATCCACGTAGGCGTCCGGCACCGGGAACTCGTGCAGATCCACCAGCCGGTCGATCAACTGATGCTTGGCGTCCTCCTGCGCGTGCTGCTCGCGGTCGCGCTGGAGGGATTTGCGCACCGCCTCCCTAAGCTCCTCCAGCGTCTGGTAGTCGCCCAGGTCCTTGGCGAACTCGTCGTTGAGCTCGGGCAGCTCCTTGCGGCGGACGGCTTTGACCGTGGCGCGGAAGCGCACGGTTTTCCCGGCGAGATTCTTGCGGTCGTAATCCTCGGGATAGGTGACCTCGAACTCCCGCGATTCCTCCGGCGCCACGCCGCGAAGGTTCTCAGTGAAGGCGGGCATGGTGTGCTCGTCGCCGATCTTGAGCGTGATCTCGTCCTGGGAGATTTTTTCGGCCACGCCAGCCAGGCTTTCAAGCGACACCAGCGCGTGGTCGCCGTCGGCCAGCGGCCGCGGCTCCTCGTTCACGTACTCGGCCTTCTGCCCGCGGATTTCCTGGATCCGGGCCTCTACGTCGGCGTCGGTGACCTCGGGCTCGTTATAGGTGATCGCCAGCCCGCGGTACTCCTTCAGCTCGATCACCGGCGCGACCTCGAACTCCGCTTTGAATCGCAGCGGCTCGCCGGCGTGGAAATGCACGTCGGTCACCTTCGGCTGGCCCGCCAACTCGAGGCTGTCCTTTTCGACCGCGGCGTTCAGGAAGCGAGGGACCAGCTTGTCGAGCACATCCTGGCGAATGTCGCCCGCGAAGCGCTGCTTCACCAGGCCCACCGGCACCTTCCCGGGACGGAAGCCCGGCAGTTTCACTTTGCTTTGGATCTGGGCGACCGCGCGCTCAGTCTCCT
>JBGPLI010000078.1:0-22836 GCA_041486445.1 Bryobacteraceae bacterium | reverse complement strand
GTAAGGCTCCCAACGTAAAATTCACTGGACGGCCACCTTCACCGATTCGGCTTCGACGACTTTCACTCGGATCTTTAAAATCACCCGCCGGCTTTCTTCCGGCGTGGCCTCCTGTTCCTGCTCGCCTCGACCGGTTGCCGACAGTTTTTCAAGGAAGCAGCTCCGTCGCGGCTCCATGCCGGTCAAATCCGAAAGCGCGCTCTTGACGACCTCCATGGAGCGGTCCTGACTCAGCTTTAGATTGCTGTTTTGACTCTCTTCCGCCGATTGGTTCACCCAAGGATGGATGTCCGTGTGGCCCTCAACCACGATCGACTCGATGCTGGATCGAAATTGCTCGCTGCAAAGCACCCCTGCGAATTCCGGGACGTACTCCTTCAGAAAACGCTCCCCCTCCGGCCGGAGCGTCGATTTGCTCGTCTCGAAATTCATCAGACGGTCCGGCACGATAACGAGAATGGCGTTCCGGTCGCGCGGATCGTGGCGAATCGTCTGTTCGTTGAAACCATGAGGTTTCATGTCAGCGAGCAGTCTTTTTAGAAGAACGTCCGTTACCGCCGCGTCCTTGCCCGCCGTGCGATGGACGAACACCAGCAGCAACAGGATGAAGATCACCATCAGGGACGTCATCAAGTCCGTCAGCGAGCTGTTCAGGTTGTCGACGCTATTTGGCTCTTCCATTCACGCGCTCCATGGATGTTGAGATCACCGAACTCAATTCTTCGAGTTGCCCGGATAACTCGGCGATCTGAGTCTGAAGGAAGCTCGCGGCTTCGGAAATCATTGGATTCGAGATTTTGACGATTTCCTTGAAGTTGTTTTCGATGCTCTGGTTGTAGTCCCGCAGACCAGCCTGAATTGATCCCAGAATCTTGCTCAGGCTTTGGTCGAGCTCGTCGATCACGCTCTTGTAGCCGTCGAAAGTCCGGCGGTACTCGGCAAGGAGTTTCTCGTTTTGCTCCGAAGAAGCGCGCAGGGCGCCCGAGGCATCCCGGAGCTGCAGGGTGACCTTCGACTGCAATTCACTGATTCCCTTCAGCGCATCGGACTGGCCGGCCAGTCCGGTGCTGTACGCCTGCACCTGGCGGCTCGCATCCGCCATGCGGTCCAGAGCGCCCGCATTCTGGGCAATCACATCCCTTAGAAAATCGCGGGCCGCGAGCAGAGATTGGCCTGCGGTTTGGAAATCTTTGCTGCGCGCCTCGATGGTCGCCAGCAGCCCTTCCAGCCGCTTCGCTGTGGCTTCCGACCATTCCCCGGTCTGATCCAGGACCTGATTGGCGGAGGTTTGCGCTTGTTTTGCGACCTTGTCCGCCGCCGCCATCATGTCCTGAGACAGGGAACCGACCCTCTCGGCGAGATCACTGACGACCAAGGTCAATTGAGCCCGCACGTTGCCGAGGTTTTGGTCAGCCGACTCCTGCATGCGCACCATCAAGCCGTTCATCAGCGCCGTGAGCGCTTCCGTTTGCTCCCTGCCGGTCTTCATCTGGTCGGACGTGGACTGTTCAGCCTTCTCGATAATGGTCGAGAACGTCGTCTGCATGGCCAGGAATTGGGCGTTCATGTCGGAGAGCATCTGACGGGTCGCCTCTAGCGTCCCCTGCACGTTCCCGAATTCCTGGCTGGCAGCTCCCGTCAATGCAGTGTGGAAGTCCGCCCCCATCTTCGAAAGAGCTCCCACGAGCGACTCTTCAAGCGACGACATCAAAGCCCGAATCTCGCCGGTCACGGACTCCTGCTTCTGTGACTCCAAGCGCACAATGGCCGACTTCAGCCCCTCAAGCGTGTCGTTCATCTGTTGCATCGTGGGCCGGAACTCGCTCTGCATCTTCTCCGCGACACCGGACGACATCCCCTCCGCCAGCGCCGGAACGACCTCCGCGTTGAACGCCCCCACCAACCGGTCAACCACTTCGCTGCTGATATGACTCACCGATACCGTCTGCTTGGCTGCAAACCTCTGAATATCGAGCAGGACACGTGATTGCGACAAGTAGGGGATCGCCTCAGAGACAACCGCGATCATGTGTTCATAACGGTTTCGGAGACCCCGCACCCTGCTCTTTTCATAGAGCGTGAACACAATGCTCAAGAGAAGCGCAACGATGGAGCTGAGAAACTTGCCCGACAGTCCGTTGATCAGCGTGTCGATGCCGCTGATCGGATCGACCGTGTTCGTTTTATCGTAATGGACGCCATAGAGCGCCAACAGAATGGCGACAAAGGTCAGGGTCAGTCCGGCGCCCGTCAGCAATCCCGGGAAAGCGCTGAAAAAAGCGGCGTTGAAGTTCTTGCCGATGACGATCTCATAAGGAAGCACTTCGCGCGGCTTCTCCGTGAGAAGCCAGCTTTCCACATCTTCCGGGCTCGTGTACCGCTCGATGTGGGAGTCGATGGCCTTCCACCACGAGCGCGGTGCATTATCGAGTTTCTCGCACTGGCTCCGAATCTCGTCGAGTGTGGCGAGCGGAAGGCCATCGTGCCGTCGTGACGAAACGCCGTCGCCAAATCCGCTGAGCGCACTGGCGAGAGCACGAATGTGCGATCCGACTCGCCGTGTTTTCCAGAACAACGCGATGCTCATCACGAACGCAACGGCGATGAGCGCGACGCAGCCATAGAGGACAATTTCGGGAATCCCGCGCAGGAATTGGATCATAGCTTGAGCGTTTGCCACGACAGGACTATTCTACAGGTCTGAATGGGTCTACTGCGGAGGAATAGCCAAACGTAACCTATTCGAGTCATTGAACTTAAATGTATGCCCCTCGAAGGAGAGGCTGAGAGAGGGCCGTGGAATGCATCGCCAATTCACATGTGGGGGAGAACGGATTAGGACTTGGTAAGAGAGGGGAACGAGTTGGACGGGCCTGCCAACAAACGCCTCGTGTCAACCGGAGAGACTGGAGAGTTCGCAGGTGAAAACGTGGGGTTCGGCCTCAACCCTGGGGGTTGAGCGCGCACCCCGCGAGACCTCTCTTCCAACCGGAGAGAACACGCGACGCGCTAGAACGCGCGAAATGTTGCGGATATGGGCGAGGGAGACGGCTGGTGCTGCCGTCAACAGAATAGGCGCAACGAGTTGGGGCGGAAAAGGTGTGGCTCCCCGGCATGGATTCGAACCACGATTCACGGCTCCAAAGGCCGCTGTCCTACCATTAGACGACCGGGGATCAGGCGACGAGGGGAAAGAGTTTCGACCTCAGTTTAACACGCACCGGCGTCACCACTCCGCGTAGGGCGTGCCTTCCAGGCTCTTCAGGTCCGATCCGCTGCGAACGTCGAAGATCCCCGGATCGGTCTGGTTCACCGAGGTGAGCGAGTCCTCCATGATTACGCGCCAGCTCCGGTCGCTGCCCGTGATGGGATCGATGGGCACGGCGCGCAGATAGCCCTCGCTCACCAGGTCCTCCAGCGTTTGCGGGGCCTTCTGCTTGTCGAAGGTGTACTCGTCGATCACCGTGCGCAGCGTGAACAGATTGTTCTTGAGCAGACTCTCCTTGGTGCGCAGCAGCGACTTCTGGTAGAGCGGCACAGCGATCGACACCAGGATCGAGATGATCGCCATCACGATGATCAGCTCGATCAGCGTGTAGCCCGAAGGTGGCGCAAGCCTGCGGCCTGCGCGCTGGCAGGCGGAATCGCCTGCCCTACCTTTACCACTCCGCATAGGCCGTTCCATCGCGCGCGCGCGCCGTGGTCTTGCTATAGACGTCGAAAACGTTCTGCCCTCCCCAGCTTTGCGATTTCGGATCGTCCTGCATGCTGCGTTTGCCCCAGTCGAATGACCCGGTCATCGGGTCCTTGGGGATGCGCCGCAGAAATTTGATCTTCTTGCCTTCGGCCGACTGCGAAAGTTTCACGCCCTCGACCAGTTGCTCGAGCGACTCGGGATAACCTTCGGTTCCCAGCTTGATCTCGATCTTGCCTGCCAGCGTCGCGTCCTTGTAATCGTCGATCGCCTTGCGGACTTCCCGAAGCGCGTAGCGGAGCTCACGCTCCTGATCGCGCCGGACCTTGTAACGGGCGAGCGGCACCGACATCGCCGTCAGCAGCGCCATGATCGTGAACGCCACGATCAGCTCGACCAGAGTAAAGCCGCGACGTTTCCTCATGCTCCTGCACTCACTGTACCGTGACCGGCAGCTCGGCGAGCGTGGCCGGGATCGATTGCTGTTGCGCGTTCTTGAGATCGAGCTCCATGATGGTCACCGCGCTTGTGCCCTTTCCGATCGCGGTGAAATTCAACGTGGCGATCGAGCCGGCGCCCGAGACGCCGGCCGAGCCCGGCACCCGCGAGACCGTGAGCGTTGCTTCCCCCGTATCGTTGCGGATATCTTTGACCGAGGTCGCTCGTCCGCCGTCGCGCGAGAAGAGTTCGCCCGGCGTCACGTCGTTCAGACGAAGCTGCGTGGGATCGAACTTGATCCTCACCGGCGAAACCGAGAACAGATCGGCGCCATTTTCGAGCTGGATGTTGATCGCGACCACGGCTCCCACCGCGGCCTGCAGCGCACCCGGCTGGAAGCTGATCCGCGCGGCTCCCTGGGCCGCGGCCGGCGGCGCTGCCGGCGCGGGCGCGGCGGGTTTGGCGGGTTCGGGAGCGGCCGGCGGGGTCGCGGCGGGAGTCTCCTGCGGCTTCGGCGCGTAGTACAGCTTCACCACCTGATCGGATCCGGCGTAAATGCCGCGGAGATTCTCGGCGGTGTAGTCCGGCGTGCGCACGATGTGCGGGATCAGCGCGATCAGAAGCTCGCCGTGCTCCTTGTCGGTATGCTCCTTTCCAAACAGCGCCCGTCCCAGCACGGGAATGTCCACCAGCCCCGGAATTCCGGTCACCGATTTCGAGTCCGTCGTCTGGCTCAAGCCTCCCAGGATGTTGATCTCGCCTTCGCGCAGCCGGATGTCGGCAATGTTCTTGCGCTGGCCGATGATCGGTTGCGAGACCCCGCCGATGTCGACGTACTGCTGCACGCTGGAAACTTCCACTTCGACGTGCATCGACAATTCCTCCGCGGAGTGGACTTGCGGCGTGATTTCCAGATTCACGCCGACGTCGGCGTAGTTGAACTGCGTCGAGACCAGGGCGCTCACGCCCACGCCCACCGCGCCCACTCCGGGCTGGAAGCTGCCGGTGGCGTAGGGGATGCGGTTGCCGATTTTCAACGATACCTTCTGCCCGTCGGAGGCGCGCACCTGCGGCGAGTTGATGATCTTGGTCGTGGTGTCGCTGAGCATCGCGTTCAGCAGCGCTCCCGGCAGCGACGTGGAAAAGTCGCGGGAGGAAAGATGTGCCAGCCGCGCCAGCGTGAAATTCGAGCTAGCGGGGGTGGTTGTGGGGGTGGCCGTCCCACCGGTCGTGCTGGGTGTGCTCGCGGCGGGCTGAACCCCGTTGGGAGTGAACACGATCGGTATATTCAGGCCGGCCGTGCCCGCCGTCGCCAGCGTGGCGGCCAGGTCGCGCGTGCGGGCGCTGTTGGCCTCCATCACGACCACGTCTACGATCACCTCCGATTTGGGCTTGTCCAGGTCGTGGACCAGCTTCTCGGCCAGCTCCACCTGATCCATGGTGCCGCGCACCACCATCGCCTTCTGCGCATTGTAGGTGAACACGCGCCGGATCTCGGCCACCGTGCGGATCGCCGTCGCGATTTCCTGAAACTCCTGCACCGAGGTGGCGTTGGTCACGTAGAACACCTTCACCACTTCGTCTTCATAATCGCGACGCTTGGTCACGTTGTCCTCGGTGACGAAAATCGTGTTGGAGGAGATCGGTTTCCAGAACGTGTGCGTCAGCACCGCCAGGTAATCGAACGCCTGATCGATGCTCGAGTTGTTCAGGTCGACGTTAAAATTGCGGCCCGGCGCGGCGTACTGCGAATCGAACACCACGTTCACACCGGCCAGCTTCCCCACCGTTTCATACAGCACGCGAGGCGGCTGATTGTTCATCTTCAGGCTGGGAATCACGCCGGTGATGGGCTTGAGCTCGGGCGGCGACAGGATCGACGCGACGCGCTCCTCCGTGTCCCGCCTCACTCGCTGGGCCGGAGTCAGAGCGCGGTCCTCGAGCTTGGCGCCGGGCTGCTTCTGACCTTCCACCATCTGGCGCGTGCGCCGGATCTCCTGGAGCGCGATGGCCGAGGTGGGATCGATCACCACGGCCTTCTCAAACTCGCCGAGCGCTTCCTCAACCTTGCCGTCGGCGCGCAGCTTCTCGCCCAGGTTGACGTGCTTCTGTCCGGCCTGGAACCGCGCACGGCGGATGGCGATCAAATACAAGGAGTCGTTCGGGTCTTCATCCACCGCGTCCTGGAACAGGGCCAGCGCCTTGTCCCAGTCCTGCTTCGCCTCGGCGGCTTTGCCGTCGCGCAGCAGCTTGTCGCCCTTCCGGGACCTTGCTTCGAGCGTGCCAGCGGCTGCCAGCGCCGCCGCAATCATCGCCAGAGAGGCAAATAAGTGTTTTGGCTTCATGATCTTACCGACTTACTCCCGGGATCGCCGTGTTACACTGAGGGTTCAGCCTCACAAGAGATTGACGCTGTTCGGGTTCCCGGCGTGGAAGCGAAAATCAAAATCCTGAGCGACAACCGGTCGGCCAGTCACGACTACTTCTTAAGCGACAGGCTGGAAGCCGGCCTCGTGCTCACCGGAACCGAGGTGAAAGCCGCCCGCGACGGCAAGATCCAGCTCAAGGAGGCCTTCGGCGAAGTGACCGGCAACGAAGCCTGGCTGGTGAACGCCCACATCGCCAAATATTCGCACGGCAACATTATGAATCACGAGCCCGTGCGGCGCCGCAAACTGCTCCTGCACCGCGCGGAAATCGAAAAACTGCTTCACAAAACGCGCGAGAAGGGACTGACCGTGGTGCCCACCAAGGTCTATCTGAAAAACGGTCTGGTCAAGGTGGAGCTGGCCGTGGGCCGCGGCAAGAAATTCCACGACAAGCGCGAGAGCGAGCGGGAGCGCGAGATGCAGGCCGAGGCTCGCGCGGGCCTGCGGCGCAGAACCAAGGAATAACCATTATGGAAACCAAACTCATGTATCAACCTCTGGACCGCGTCGAAGCCGATGCGGTGGCGGTGGTGCTGTTTGAAGACGAAGCCGCGCCGGCCGAGCTCAAGTTCGCCACCGCCTGGCTCGAGGAGCTGCGCGCCTCGGGCGAGTTCGTGGGGAAATCCGGCGAGCTGGCCGTCCTGCATCAGCCGCAAGGCATTCGCGCCAAGCGCGTGGTAGTGGCGGGAGGAGGCAAGCGCGCCAAGTTCGATTCCGCAGCGTTGCGCAAAGTGGTGGGCGCCGTCGTGCGCGAGGTGAAACAGAAGGGAGTGAAAGTGCTGGCGTGGTGGCTGGACGGCGGAAGCGCGGAGGCCACCGTGGAGGGCGCCGTCCTCGGCAACTTCGAGCCGGACCGCCACAAGCCTTCGAGCGAAGCTAAGTCTCTCGAAGCCTTTCACGTCGTGGCGCCGGCCGACGGCGCCGAATTTGAGCGCGACTTCGAGCGCGGGCGCATTCTCGCCGAATGCCAGAACTTCACACGCGACCTGGTGAACGAGCCGTCCAACCTGATGACGCCCATGCGGCTGGCCGAGCGGGCTCGCGAAATGGCGGCCGAGTGCGGTCTCGACTGCGAGGTCCTCGATCAGGACCGGATGCGGCAGCTCGGCATGGGTTCGCTGCTGGGAGTGGCGCAAGGCAGCGCCGAGCCTCCGGCTCTCATCGTGATCCGCTATCGTCCGGCCGCGCCGCCCAAGTCGAGCGATCACCTGGGACTGGTGGGCAAGGGCGTCACTTTCGATACCGGCGGCGTCTCTATCAAACCGTCCGAAGGCATGGAGAAAATGAAGTACGACATGGCCGGCGGAGCCGCGGTGCTGGGAGCGATGCAGGCCATCGCCCAGCTCAAGCCCGCAATTCCGGTGACGGCGCTGGTGCCCGCAGTGGAGAACATGGTGGGAAGCCGCGCCCAGAGGCCGGGCGACATCGTGACTTCGCTCGCGGGCAAAACGGTCGAAGTGCTGAACACGGATGCCGAAGGACGGCTGATCCTGATCGACGCGATCACCTACGCCAAGCGCCTGGGTTGCACGCACCTGGTGGACGCGGCGACGCTCACCGGCGCGATCGTGGTGGCGCTGGGGCATGTCAACATCGGCGCGTTTTCCAATCACGACGTTTTGCTCGGGCGCGTGATGGCGGCGGCCAAAGATGAAGGCGAGAAGATGTGGCACATGCCGCTCGACGACGATTATAAAGAGCTGCTCAAGAGCGCGTTTGCCGATCTGGCCAATATCGGAGGCCGGTGGGGTGGAGCGATCAGCGCCGCGTGGTTCCTGCGGGAGTTCGCCGACGACACGCCGTGGGTGCACCTGGATATCGCCGGAACGGCGTGGCTCGACGATCCCAAACCCTATATGGCGAAGGGCCCGTCGGGGGTGTGCGTGCGGACGTTCGCCAAGCTGGCGCTGGCGTGGTAGCGCCGGCGGCGATCACGCCTCGGCGATCTTCACGCTGATCAGCTTGTCTCCTTGTTGGACGGCGTTCACTACGTCCTGCCCCGTCAGGACCTGCCCAAAGACGGTGTGTTTGCCGTCGAGCCAATCGGTGGCTACGTGAGTGATGAAGAACTGGCTGCCGTTGGTTCCCGGGCCGGCGTTGGCCATGGAAAGCGTGCCCACTTTGTGCCGGTTCGGGTTCCCTTTGCACTCGTCGTCGAAACGGTAGCCGGGGCCGCCGCGGCCGGTGCCGGTCGGATCGCCGCCTTGGATCATGAAGTTCGGGATCACACGGTGAAAGACGGTGCCGTCGTAGTAGTTCTCACGGGCCAGGAAGACGAAGTTGTTTACGGTGTTGGGCGCGTCCTTGGCGAACAGGTCGCAGACGATGTCGCCGCGCGAGGTGGTAAGCGTCGCCTTGTATTTCTTGTTCAGGTCGATGGCCATCGCCGGCGGGCTGGAGTATTGTTTGGACATTCCACACCAGTTTAGCCCACGTCAGGCTTTGGACAAATCCCGGCCTTTCTCGTTCGGCGCCGTTCCCGTCGAGCGGATATTCATGAACTTGTTCAGCGTGTCAAACCAGAAGGGTGCGCCGAGGGAAGCGGCCACCGCCGTCAGGAACCAGCCCAGCAGATGAGCCGGCGCAATGGCCCACAACCAGGGCCAGAACAAGCTCTGATCGCGGACCAGGTCGAGGCCGGGGAACGCGTCGTTGTCCTTCGCGGTCTCGATTTCGGCCGGCGTCTTGCCGTCCGCCGCCGCCTTCATCCGGTGGAACACTTTGAATTCGGCGCTCCACCCGGTCAGTTCGCCCAGATCCGCCTTCTCCTGCGGAGTGAGCTCGGGCGACGAGCGGCCAGCGGCGGCATCCTGCACGATCTTTTCGCGCATCACCGGATTCAGATACAGCTTGCGGGCGATTTGCGCGCTATCCGCATTGGCGAAGATCGTAAGCCCGGACGCTACCACCACGGTGACGATCTGGGCCTTGTTCTTGTACCAGCCCGACACCCGATCCATGGAGTTTTCAAACCACGTTTCCAGATTGCTCCGCCCTTTGGCGGGATTCCGGAGAAGAAAGCGGAGGCCGACGGCACGCGCCGGCTGATCACACTGCAAGAGATGACCGACACGGTGACCGCCCTCACGGATCCCGAGTCGCCGAACGCCGACCGCGTTCAACAGCGTGTGGACGTGAACCAGGCAGGCTTCGAAAACGGCGCTCTGCGTCCGGCCCAGCTTGCCATCTTCACCAGTGAGGCCCCAGCCACGCTGGTTCTGAATCAGATCTCATGACATCCCCCACCATCGACCCGCGCGCCGTGTTCCGTTGAGCGTGCGCTCAGGCCGGCCTCGCCCGCCCGCTCAATGTCGACGCCAAACTTCAGGCGGAGGTGGCCGTGGAGGAAGCGGCTGAGGCCGCCACCGTCAAGAAGCGAGCCCCCAGGAATCTGTAAACCGGGCGGTAAAACGGTGGGTGGCACAAGACCCTTGCGCCGGGCACGAACTTGTGTTATTCCTTTACCAATTGCTGTAAGTCACTCTGTTTAAGGAGGGGTGGGATGCGTCAGCTATTCGTTCTTCTGGGACTGTGCCTGCCGGTCGGCGTAGCGTCGGCACAAACCTTCGGTGAGATCACGGGCGAGGTGAAGGACCAGAGCGGTGCGGTTGCGCCCAATGCCACCGTCACGGCCACCAACACCGGCACCAACGTGTCGCGGACAACCACTACGAATGGAGCGGGTGTCTACAGTTTCCCGTCGCTGATCCCCGGACCGTATCAAGTCAAGGTGGAGGCGCCAGGATTCCAGGCGACGGTGCGGAGCAACATCGAGCTCCAGGTGCAGCAGACAGCCCGGATCGACTTCACGCTCACCGTCGGGCAAGCCACCCAAACCATCGAGGTGAGCGGCGCGGTCCAGTTGCTGACCACCGAGAACGCCACGGTCGGCACGGTGATCGAGGAAAAACGCATTGTCGACATGCCCTTGAATGGCCGCGACTTCCTCCAGTTGGTGGCGCTGAGCCCAAACGTGACGTTTGGGTTTCAGGCCCCCAATCAGGCGGTCGGGCGCCAGGGAGGCACACGAGCCACCGAGAACATCGCGATCTCAGGCATGAGGGGTACGTGGAATAATTACACTCTGGACGGCGTTTCCAACACCGACGTTAATTTCAACCTGTATATCCAGCTCCCCTCGGTGGACGCGCTCCAGGAGTTCAAAGTGCAGACCGGCATCTACCCAGCCGAGTTCGGCCGCGAGGCCAGCCAGATCAACGTCTCCACCAAACCCGGCACCAACGACTACCACGGAGCCTTGTTCGAGTTCTTTCGCCACAGCGACCTGGACGCGAAACCCTACGATTTCATCGCGAGCAATCCCCCCAAGGCGCCCTTCCGCTGGAACCAATACGGCTTCACCCTGGGCGGTCCCATCCAGATTCCGAAACTGTTCAACGGGAAAAACCGGCTGTTCTTCATGTCAAATTTTGAGGGATTCAAGAGCCGCCGGACGGATCAAGGTCTGTACACCACCGCCCCGGATTCGTGGCGGCACGGCGACTTTTCTTCCTTTAAGACGGTTTTGTACAATCCGTTCACCCGCGTGACGGGCGCCAATGGCGTCACGACGGCCATGCCGTTTACCAACAATTATATAGATCCGAAGTACTGGGATCAGACCTCGATCAAGTTGATGGAGTTCTGGCCCGTGCCCAACCTCAATACTCCCACCGTGTCGAATAACCTCCAGACCCCCCAGAAGACAACCATCGACAAGAACCAGTTCAATCAGCGCATCGACTTCAACGAAAGTTCGAACTCGCAGTGGTTCGGACGTTACAGTTGGACCGATGAGTTCACGGTGCTGCCACAACTGCCCCTGAGCGGAACCACCGTCTACACCAATTCCAGGCAGTACATGATCTCCAACACGCGGGTCCTTTCGGCCACCAAGGTGAACGAGTTCCGCTTCGGATACATCACGCTGATTAACAACAACGCGCAAGAATTGAGCGGCAAGCGCGACGTGGTCAAGGAATTGGGGCTTCCGTTTTCGACGCCGGACCCGCAGAGTTGGGGCATCCCTTCTATTTCAAATCTCAACCTGGGCCTCAGCACCTTCGGCAACAACAGCAACGGCCCGTTCCTTCTCGATGACAAGATTGTCCAGGGACTTGACAACTTCTCTTGGATCCACGGCAAGCATTCGCTCCGGTTCGGCGGCGAGTATCGCTGGGACGTCTATAACAATAATGGCAACCAGTTTTCACGCGCCGCATTCAACTTCGCTGGCCTTTACACCGCCAACCCGCAGGGGCTCGTCGGCGGCAATTCCGCGGCGGACATCCTTATGGGCACGTTTACCCGCACGGATCTGGCGATTGGGATCGCCGCAGGGGATTTCAAGGCCAACAGCCTGGCCTCCTACATCGACGATACCTACAAAGTCACATCGAAGCTAACCGTCACGTTAGGCATGCGTTGGGAGGCGGTGCAGCCCTGGAAGGATAGTTTGCAGAACTCGGTGAACTACCAATTCAGATCGGGGCTCCCCGCCGCCGTGAATGTGGATCCGAGCTTGCATCCGGTTTTCGTCCGCACCGGCAAGGGGGATTTCTACCAGGGTTTGGATTTCCGCTACACGGACGTTCAGACGGCCAGGGACGGGCGGCTGGGCGACCGTTTGATCCAGACGGACTGGAACCTGTTCGCGCCCCGCTTCGGCATCGCTTACAGCCCCTCCAGCAAGTGGAGCATCCGCACTGGATTTGGCATTTTCTATTCGCAGGAGACCGCCAATTCGAAGTTTGATTTGAACCGTGGCAGCTCCGGCCGCGCGAGCCAGGTGCCGGCGGTCGGCGGGGCTCCGAAATACACATACCAGAACTTTTACAGTTCGGCGATCCTGCCGGTGATTCTGCCCGCCGGGCTGACGTGGGGAGTGGCACCCGATATTGGCACTCCCTACTCGATGATGTACCTGTTCAATATCCAACGGCAGCTCGGCGACAGCTCGACACTCGAAGTGGGCTACAGCGGGGCGCTGCATCGCCACTTGGAGAACCAGAACAACGGCGCCGGCCTGCTCCCTTACAACTACCCCGGACTGCCTCCGGGAACCAATGTCGCGCCGGCTCTTCGCGCTCCCTACCCCGAGTTTCCCGCCGGTATTGAATTGACCGAGGGTGGTGGGCGAGGCAGCTACAACGGGTTGAGCGCCAAGCTGAGCCAGCGATTTAAGTCCGGCCTGACCACGCTGCTCAGCTACACCTGGTCCAAAGCGCTGGACGATGGGAGCGCCATCCGCGGCAACGCGATAACCGGCCTCGGCAATGGTGATATGTACCCCGAGAACCCCCTCTGCCGGCGCTGCGAGAAGGGACCCTCCGCCTTTAACACGCCGGCTCGTCTGGTGGCCTCGATCCTCTACGAGTTGCCGGTGGGGAAAGGCAAGAGCCTTCTCAATCGCGGCGGAATCCTCAACCAAGTGGTGGGGGGCTGGCAGACCAGCGCCATCGTCACCGCCCAGACCGGCCGCCCCCTCTACCCGGCCGCGGGCTGGGACGCCGCCGGGCAGATCATCAACGGGAATCAAAACCGGCTGAATGCAACCGGCCTCGATCCTTATCTGCCTTCCGATAAGCAGAGCGCCGACCAGTGGTTCAATATTGCCGGCTTCTCCAATGTGGCGGCTGGGAAGTACGGCAACATGGGGCGCTACATTCTGACCGGTCCTGGGGTCTGGAACCTGGATTTCTCGGCCCACAAGAGCTTCCCGATCACGGAGAGGCAAAGCCTTCAGCTCCGCTTTGAAGGGTTCAACATCCTGAACCATCCCGCGCTCGGAAACCCGAACATGAACTGGGGCGGCAGCAACCCGAAACCGCAGCCCCTCTTCGGCCAGATTCGAGACTTCTCTGGCGGGGCGGGCTTCCAACGCGGGACGGCCTTCGATATGCGGCAGTTGCAGTTCGCGCTGAAGTATATTTTCTAGTACGGAGGCGCGACAGTGATGGAGCGCGTGACGTCCTCTATCATCCGCAACGTATTTTCGCGGACTGCGTCGACGAACCGCTGACGCGTGACGTCCGTGGGGCACGAATACGTGATCCCGCGCGCCGAATTGACAATCGCGCCCAGCCCGTCGCCGTTGAAGCACACGGCAGCCTCGCGGCCGCCCGCGCCTTGCGTTCCGTACCCCGGGATCAGGATGTAGGAGCGCGGCAGCAGCGCGCGCAGCCGCTTGGCGTCCTCCGGAAACGTCGCGCCGATTACCGCGCCGATCGAGCTGTAGCCAGACTCTCCGATGAGTCCCTGGCCCAGCTCGTGGATGGTCTCGGCGATTCGTTCATAGAGCGGCCGTCCCGTTGCCGCCACCGTCTGATCCTGAAAATCCTTCGAGCCCGGATTCGACGTCTTAAGAACGACGAACAGCCCCTTGCCTTCTTTCGCGCACGCATCGACGAACGGAAGCAGACTGTCCCGGCCGAGATACGGCGTCACCGTCATCGAGTCCGCGTCGAACGCGGCCGTGCCCAGAAACGCAGCGGCGTAGGCCTCGGCCGTGGAGGCGATGTCGTTACGTTTGCCATCCGCGATCACCAGCAGCCCTCTTGCCCGGGCTCCCCGGACCGTGTGATCGAAGGCCTCCATGCCGGCCAGTCCATATTGTTCGTAGAAGGCCAACTGCGGCTTGACGGCGGGAACCATTGCGGCGACGGTATCGAGCACCAGGTCGTGAAAATCGCAAATGACCGAGCGGACCGTGTCCCGCGTGGGGCGGCCGCGGCCCAACGTGACGAAGGCGGGCATCAGGTCGATCCGCGGGTCCAGGCCCACCACGCAGGGGTTGCCCTGGCGGCGAACCGATTCGACCAGCCGATCGGCGAAATGTTTCATTCCGGCTATTTTGCGATGGGACGCGATTCCGCGACGCGCGCGGCTTCCGCCTTGGGGCGAAGCGTCGCACTCTTGGGCTGCCAGCGCCAGATCAGGAGATGCATCGCGCATCCGGCTCCGAACGCCAGCGTGCTGTAGAGGTAGTACGCCAGATGGAGCGGAAGCGCGCCCGTTAGAAACGCCCAGCCACGCTTGTCCACAAGATAACGATAGAAGGTCCAGTTCAGGACGACGGCGGGGATGATGGGGAGCCAAGCCAGGGCAAACGCGACCGGCGCAAACCAGCTCGCCGCTACCAGCAAAACCGACACCATGACCAGGGCCGCGCTCACGCGCTCGGACACCCTGACATTGAGGTCGTCCGGGAGCCAGGCCGAGCGCAGAATCAGGCGCGTCCACGGCAGAGCGCGGTCGAAAATATCGGTGCGAAGCAGCGCCAGCAACCGCCAGTGCTTCAGATGCTTGGCCTGGATGGCCGGGTCGAGCGCAATTCGCCGTCCCGCCTGGCGCAGCCGGCAGCCCAGCTCGATGTCCTCGATACACGGGCGCGGGTAGGATTCGTCGAATCCTCCGGAAGCCGCGAAGACCTGCCGCCGGATCGCGCCGCATCCCGACCAGAAGGTCGCCGCCTCCGGCTTGCCGCGCTGGTGCACATAGTGGTGGAGCAGATTCTTGTACTGTGAAACGAGATCGGTGGCGGCGGGCTGATCGTCATAAGAGCCGATCACGGCGTCCAGGCCGGGATCGTTCTCCAGACGCGCCCGCATCCGGCCCAGCGTGTCGCGATGAACGCAGACGTCGGCGTCGACGAAAACCAGAATGTCGCCGGAGGCGCGCGCGGCCCCCAGGTTGCGGGCGGCCGCGGGACCCTTCCCGCCGAGGGTCCGGAAAACCACGGCGCCGAGGGATTCCGCGACCGCCGCGGAGTCGTCGGTGGAGCCGTCGTCCACCACGATGATCTCCCGCGCCGGCGCCTCCGATAGCTCCAGCGATTTCAGGCACCGCGGCAGATAACCCGCCCCGTTCAGGACCGGGATGACCACTGAGAGAGTCAGCACGTATAAGTATGTAAGTTTATCACCGCGCCGGCCGGCGCGGCACCCACAGGTTCGGCAGCATCGTGAGCACTGTGTCGCCGTGCTGATTGCGCGCGGTGATGCGGATGCGCACCACGCCGTAATCGGGCTTGGACCGCGACGGCGTCACCGTCAGGACCTCGATCTCCACGTGGATCGCGTGGCCGGGCCGGACCGGTTTGGGCCAGCGCACTTCATCGGTCCCCAGGCCGAGCACCGGCCCGCCGCCGAACGGGCGGGCGTCCACGATCAGGCGCATGGCCATCGCCACGGTGTGCCAGCCGCTGGCGATCAGCCCGCCGAACGGCCCGCGCGCGGCCGCCTCCGGGTCCAGGTGCATGGGTTGCGGATCGTAGAGAATCGCGAACGCGAGAATATCGGATTCGGTCACGTGCATCGTCGGCGTAGTGATTTTTTCACCGATGACGAGGTCTTCAAGGTAACGCAAGGGGTCTTATTTTCCTGCCAGGTGTGGAATGTCTTTCTCGTTTTCTAGGCAAACGGCGTCGAGCATCTCGGTGTCCGGGGCCGCATCCTGCTTCACCAGCACCGTCCACGGCCGCGTGTACGCTTTAGGATCTTCGACGGCGATCTCAATCTCCAGGTGGCCATAGTTGGGACGCCGGAACCGTTCGGTCACTTTTCCGCCGCTGGTGAGCGGACTGCGGGCGCTGTCGAGCCACTGGTCGTCGCGATAACCGATGGATTCGACCACCAGCGTGTCGCCGTCCCAATGCGCGCTCGAATAGCCGTTCCAGGAAGGCTGCGGGTCCTCCGGCAGCGGGCGCCCGTCGATGAAAATCTGGCGATAGCTGGCATTGTATTCATCCATGATCACGATCAGCCGCGGCGTCTGCACCAGCTTCTTCATGGTGGGAAGCATGTGCATGCGCGGGCCGCCGGGCGTGAGGCAGCGCAGGTACGGGTCGTCGGTCGGCCGCCTTTGCTTCATGACGTCCCTGGCCCACTGCGAATAGGGCAGCCCGTCCTTGACGCCGGCGCCCAGGTTCCCGAACTGAGGACTGATGGGCAGATCCGTGCAGACCCGGTTGATCCCATCGCAAGGGAGCGGGTCGGCCGGGCGCCACATCCCTGTGAAGTTCGGCTTGCCGTCGGAGGTTCTGGGGGCCGGCGCTTCGAGGTTGGGCCGGCCGTCGGGCGTGCGTGGAATTCCGGCCGTCGGATACTTCAGCCACTGCGCCCCGAGCGGAGCCGCCAGCAGAATGACGAACGAAAAAGTCCCCTGCACTCGGTGATTATACCAAGCTCGTTCCTTACGGCCGAATCACGTAATCCGGCCAGCAGATCTCCGACGAATCGAACCCCGGCGAAAAAGGATCGGGCTCGGCGATGCCGGCGCGGTTCTGCGCGTTCGGCCCGGCTCCGGACGGCTGCGCGAACTTGGGGTCCAGGATCTTGGCGATCTGATCGCGAGTGCCTTCGAGATGGGCCCGCGTTTCCCGGTCGGAGGCCTTGGCCAGCGCCGCGGCGATGGACGTGTTGAGCGCCCGCAGCTCGGCGCGGTAGAACGGTTTCTCGTCGCCACTCCCCGCCGCCCCGCCGGGCGCCACTGAGCCGTTGACCTTGTTATCCGCCAAATCGAGATATGCCCGCTGCAGATTGCGCCTGTAGGCGTCGATCTTCACCTGTGGAGCGTCGAGCTCTTTCCAGACTCCCTTCCTCACCTCGGCCAGGAAATCAGCCGGAGCGTAGGAGGCGCCGCCGTCGATGGCTTCCTGCTCGGTCAGCCTTGCGAAACGCGCGCTGCCAAGCAGCGAGGCCAGCACGGTGTTCTGCGCGTTGCGGACCCGGCTGAGCGCCCCGGCCGGTTCAATGCGCCGCAGGATTTCCGGATCGATGGCCCACATGGGCGTCGTGAATGCGTTCTCATTCAGGAATCGGACCGCGGCCTCCTGGCGCGCCTTGGGCAGAGGACTAAATAGCGCGCCGTCCTGCCCCACGTGCTTCTCCTGGGTATTGAATCCGCCCACCATCGCCGCCACGTGATTCATCTCGAGCGTCCACTGGCCCAGCATGCGTCCGTAGAGCTCCGCCAAGTCGTCGTACGGCTCACCTACCTTCGTGCTGGTTGCCGGCAGCAGGAGTTTCGCCACGCGTTGCAGGTTCTTCAACCCCATGGCCGTGGACTTGATGGCGTCGGCGTCGCCTACCGCTTCCGTGAGCTCGCCTGGATCGGAACCGGCCGAGCCCGCGGTCGAAAAGCGATACCACGGCGTCTGATCCTGCTCACGTGCCCATTGGTCGAGCGTGGGCTTCTCCTCGTCCTCGGTCCTGGCGCCGGTGATCGGCTTGTAGCCCCAGACCGTGGCCCACACGTCGTAAGGACCGATGCCCGGCACCAGGTCTTCGATATCGATCTTGTCCTCGGGCTGCGCGACGTAATCGAAGCGCGCGTAGTCCATGATCGACGGCGCGAATCCCATCTTCTTCACCCAGTCCCGGTCGCGGACCTTCTCCTGCGGATACATGGAGCTGGCTTTCATGTTGTGCTGAAACCCCAGCGTGTGGCCGACTTCGTGCGCCACCACGTATTGGAGCAGCCGGCCCATGAGGTCGTCCGGCAGCGGCAGCTTCTGCGCGCGCGGATCGAGCGCGCCCACTTGCAGGAAATACCAGTCGCGCTGGAGGTTCATGACGTTGTGGAAGAACTGGATGTCCGCGTTGAGGATCTCGCCGGTGCGCGGATCGGCGATGTGCGGGCCGGTGGCGTTCTCGATGGTGGAGGGCAGCCAGCGAATGACGGAGTAACGCACGTCCTCGGGACTGAAATTGGGGTCCTGCTCCGGCGCGGGCGCCTCTTTCGCGAGGATGGCGTTCTTGAATCCCGCGGCCTCGAAGGCCTTCTGCCAGCTTTCGACGCCCTTCTTGAGCCAGGGCACCCACTTGGCGGGCGTCGCGGCGTCGATATAGTAAACGATCGGTTTCACCGGCTCGGAGAGCGCCGCGCCGGGGTCTTTCTTTTCCAGACGCCAGCGGGCGATGTAGCGGACCCTGGGCGCACGCTGCTCGTCCCGGCTGTAATCGATTTTCGTGACGTTGAAATAGCCGACGCGCTCGTCGAACAGGCGCGGCGTCATGGGGTGATCCGGCAGTTTCACCATGCTGTGGTGCACCAGCACGGTGGCGCTGCCGGGGCGCATGGTCCCGCCTCCGAACTGAGGCGGCGCTGGATTGGCGTTGGCGCCTTGGGGCGGCTGCCCCCGCGTGTAAGTCAGGGTGGCTTCCGCCTCGATGTTCTCAGGATAGGGAGAGACGCGCTCGATGTAGGAGCGGGAAGCGTCCATGCCGGTGGCGCCCAGCCGCTGGCGCGCGCTGATTTCGGCGACGTCCGTGGTGAACAGCCGCGTCACGTCAATCACGGGCGCGCCGTCGCTCGAAAACGCCGCGACCGGGAACGTCATCACGATGGTGTCGTTGTTGGCGGCCCTGACGGCTAGCGAGATGGGCGCGGCGCGCTCGGCCACCACGTCGTACTTGATATCGCGCAGGTGCACCTTGTTGGAGTTCAGCTCCCACCGCACCACGCGGCTGGCCAGTTGCTGGCCGCCGTAGCCGACCCCGAGCGTGGTCCGGGCGATCCGTGTGTTCCAGAGAAATTCCCGGTCGAGCTCGCTCTTCGGAATTTCGTAGTAATACCGGTCCTTCACCTGATGAACCGTAAAGATGCCCGTTTTCGACTTGGCGTCCGTGGTGATGACTTTTTCGTAAGGCTGCGGGTCCTGCGTATTCGGACCGCCGCGCGGTGCGCCCGCCGCCGCCGGCTGCGGCTTGGCTTCTTCGACCGGCGGAGGCGGTTCCTGCGCGGACAGAGCCGCGGCTGCGCAGAGTGTGAGTAACACGTTCATCGGGTTCACCTCCAACTGCCAAAAATGATAGCAACAATCGCGGATGTGCTAGTCCTGGGACGAGGAGGCGGGGTTCACGGTTACCGTGACGTCGCGGGTAGTGAGCAGTTGCCCGTCGAAGGCGATCGCGCGGAGGACATATGTGCCGGGTGCGCTGAAACTCACCTTCGACGTCACCGAGACCGGCTGTCCCTGCACGATCTCGCTCTTGGCCGGCTCAAACGTCGCCTTGCCGGGACCACGGTACTGAATCCAGTTGACCCCGACGCCCGAGGGCCGGCGAGGCTCGGCGTTGCGGGCAGCGTTCGAGGCGCTGCGGCGGTACGGCTTCGGAAGCCCGTCGTCGGTGGCCGACGCGGTCAGCGTCGCCGAGCCCGGCAGAGTGACGGACTGCACCGGAGCGATGGTGACCGACGGAGGCTTGTTCTCAGGGTCGCGGACGCCGCCCCCCATATTCTCGACGATGACGTCGTCATTGAGCTCCCATTCCGGTTGGAGCCATCCGTTGGCCTTGTCGGTTTTCCCGTGCGAGGTGAGCGTCCAGACCACTCGTTCCTTCTTGTCAAAGTCGGCCGGCACCACCACTCTGAAGATGAATCGCTGCCGCCGCTGGTAGAAATGCGTGGGCTGGCCGCGATCGCCGAACGTCTCGCCTTTGATGGTGATGGAGTTGTCGGCGCCGATCGGGACGTCGACCTCTTCCTCGAAATTCCGGTTGAGATACCCGAAGACCATGTTGTAGGTTCCGTCGGGGTTGTGCTCCCAGCCTTCAAATACGGGCGCGACGTTCTGGCCCTTTCCATACTGGACCTGAGCGCTGACACTCACAAGTGCGGCACTAAAAAAAACGAGAGCGGCGAGCCGCATGGTTTACTCCGTGCTAGACGAGGTCTTTTTCGCCTTTCGCTCGGCGACCTGCTGGTTGTACTCTTCGTCGGAGAGACTGTAGTAGCTGACCCACGCGCCGCCCATCTCGTCGATGGTGCGCTGGCCGTAGGTGATCAGGTTGTCGGGGTCCGGGTTGAACTTGTTCCCGTTCGAGTTGTCGTACCAGGAAATCATGTGCAGGATGGTCCCGGCCGGCAGCAGCGGCTGGTCGTCTTCATCGTAGAGATACACCAGGTGCCAGGCGAACTGGTACTTGCTCACGCAGCTCAGCGTCTCCACCTTGTGCCCGCCCGGGTAGATCGCCTCCATGCAGGAGGCCTTTCCGCGATTGTGGAGGTGGGGCTGGAAGGAGAGCATGCGCGTGGGCTTGGTCAGCGTATTGTAGGCGTCGAACCGAATGTTGTCGGTGTTCGGCGGAAGGTCGAGGTCGTGCGGATCGCCGACCTTTTCGGTGGTCTCGATGTAATGAGGCTTGTAGCCTTTCGGATAGAGCTCGAGGGCGAGGGCCACGTTGATCGGGGTCTCGGCGCCGGTCGAGTGCAGGTGGAGGTTGAAGTTGATCTTGGTCCCCGCCTTGATCAGGCGTCCCGCGTTTTCCGGGAACACGTCGGCGTTCTTGCCGAGTGCGTATTCATTGAGGAACACGCCCTGGACGGCGTCGGCACTGTCGGGATCGTCCTCATGCTTCATCGACGTGCTGGAGTGGTGAACCGACCGGAATCCTTTGGTCGGCTTGATCTCGACGCCCTTGATGTAGCGATCTTCGGTGAGGCCGGTATCGACCAGCACATCCACCCAGCGGTCGGCCCCCTGGGCCGGCACGATCTGGTCCTTCGGCAGGTTCACGATGAGATCCGGGCGGATATGCCACTGGTCGCCGCTCTCGAATTTGCGGGGCGGCGGCATGTCGGCGGGATCGCCCTTCGGCGCGCCGCTGTCCACCCACTTGGCGATGGTGGCGATCTCCTGGTCGGTGAGCGACACGTCGTTCTTGAAGTTGTGGATGCCCACGTTCTTGTCGATGTACCAGGGCGGCATCTCGCGCGCCACCACCTTGGCCTTCATGGAGCGGGCCCACGGCCGTGCATCCTCATAGGTGAGCAGCGACATCGGCGCGAACGTGTCGGGCCGGTGGCACACCTGGCAGCGCTTTTGCAGGATCGGGGCCACGTCCTTGGTAAAGGTCTGCCCCTGGGCGGACACCGCGATCAGGGCAATGGATGCCGAAAGGATGAGCTTCATCACACCTCCTCGAACTTATTTGATGCTAGTCGGTTGGGTCGAGGGTGTCAAGCGGGGGTGGGCATCTGACCCACCCGGCGGCACCGGCTTGCGCGATATCCCGCACCTGTTGAGCCGCTCCATCGCGCCGGGCCAAGCAGACACGCGCATTCTCTACGCCAGGCGATGGTCGCGGTCTTGGCAATAACAATGCTGAAGGGTAGAAAGGAGCTTTCTCATGCGGCTGGTTTCGTTACTCGCGGCGTTCGCGCTGTCCTGCCTGGCCCTGTTCGGCCAAGGCTCTCAAGAAAACACGCCCATACCGGTGACATTTTCGCTCAATGGACCCGAAATGTACAAGACTTGGTGCGCGAGCTGTCACGGCGAACAGGGGAGAGGCGACGGGCCGGCGGCGGCGGCGCTCAAGACACCGCCCGCGGATCTGACTCAGCTCGCGAAGAAAAGCGGCGGCAAATTCCCGACAGAGCGCGTTCGGACCTACATCGAGGGCACGGCATCGGTGGCGGCACACGGTTCCAGGGAGATGCCCGTGTGGGGCACCTTCTTCCGCCGGATGGGAGACGAAAAGGCCTCCACATACCGGATCGTCACACTGACAACCTACGTGGCAACTCTCCAGGCGAAGTAGGCGTCACGATATACTGGATCGAGTTGCCGGGAACCGGCAACCCAGTCCAGTACCGGGAGGTTTCCATGCGTGCATGTGTATTCTCGATCGCTCTTTTGCTGGCGGCAGTGTTCCTGGCGCCGTTGGCCGAGGCGCAGCAGGCGACCGTGTTTGAAGGAGCGCGGCTCATAACCGGAGACGGCAGCGCGCCCATCGCGGATTCCGCCTTCGTCGTGGAGAACGGCCATTTCACCGCGGTCGGCCGAAAGGGACAGCTCAAGGTTCCCGCCGGCGCGGCTCATGTGGATCTGACAGGCAAGACCGTCATACCGGCGATCATTGACGCCCACAAGCACCTTTCGCCGAAGCGAGCTGAGCTTGTGGATCAGTTGCAGCATTTCGCCTATTACGGCATCGGCGCGACGATGAGCATGGGCCAGGATACGGGCGATGAGGTGTACCAGGTGCGGGCCGAAACCATCCCCAATGCCGCGCGATACCGCACCGCGGGACGCGGCCTGACCGGGCCGGAGCCAAATCGCTCGCACGCTCCGTTCTTCGTCACCACGGAAGCCGAGGCGCGCAAGGACGTCGACGAGATGGCCGCCAAGAAAGTGGATCTCCTCAAGCTGTGGATCGACGACCGGGATCACACCGTGACCAAGCTGAGCCCGGAGCTGTATCGCGCCGGCATCGACGAAGCGCACAAGAAGGGACTCCGGACCATCGCCCACATCTTTACGCTGGAGGACGC
>JBGPLI010000077.1:0-23141 GCA_041486445.1 Bryobacteraceae bacterium | reverse complement strand
CTGTTCCGCGTTCTCGACGTGGAGGCCATAGTGACTAAAACCGGCGGGCCGCCCAGCGGCTACCGGGTTGAGTTCGAGAAATGTGTTCTTGCTGATCTGCATGTAGACTAGCCGCGGCTGCCCCTTGTCGTCATTGACCCGGAACGCTTCCCGGTACCCCATTTTTTGGGTGTAGTACGTAACCGCCTCAGCGATATTCGGCACACTGATTCCGACGTGATTCATCATCACGACACCACTATTGGTGTTCTGCGCCGTCATTACCTGCATGGCCAACCCCGCGAAGAGTCCGGCCGCGAAAAGCATTACACCACGCATACAGCCTCCTGAAAATGGATTCACTCATCGGTCAACCCATTCTGCAACAAGTAGAAAGTCAAAACAAGCGAGGGGGTGCCCGGTAACCGGCCGTTCCCTGCACAACTGTCCATCTTCTCAGACATGAACTTCCGGAGGACATCTCACAGTTCGGCTTTACCAGTCCACTCTGGCTTCTCAGTTGCAGCAAAAAAGGGGCGGGAAGGGAAAGTGCGCGCAGCCTGTGTTTCCAGCCGGCACGAAGGCCAACAGGCTCGACGATACTTCCAGGCACGGCTGCAATCGACGGCTGTTGGAAGCTGCAGGTGAGCCGACATGGCGATCGACTCGTACCGATTCCTGGATTTCGCCACCCGCCAAATCATCAAGGCCAGGGCAGACCGCGAGGCGCAGGGAAAGCGCGACATACCGTGGACGCCGATGGCGAAGCCGCTCTCTGAGTCTACGGTCGCGTTGATAACGACAGCGGGCGTCGCGCGCAATGACGACGTGCCGTTCGACCAGGAAGGCGAGCGCCAGAATCTATGGTGGGGCGATCCAACCTACCGAACCATACCGCAAGGGACGACCGAGGGCGAGGGCATGTATGTTGAGGGGAGAGTTGCCCCGACTTGCTACAATCGTAATGGACTGTCCGTTTTGGTGTTGTTTGAAAATAAGAAGGCTCGGCGCTTCGTGGGGGCCCGCCACGAAGGTGTGGCCAGATGATTCTGTTTCTGGCCGCCGCCGCGATTCTGTGCGCTGGTGGCTTGAGCGCGCTCGTGGCGTCGCGATCCGCGCGGGTGGCGTCCTGTCTGGGTGCTGGGAGCGCGATCGTTGGCTGCGTGCTCGGATTCATTGCCGCCGCACGAGCGCTGGCCGGCCATACTGAATTCCTCCGCCTGGCTTGGGACGTCCCCTACGGTTCCTTCAACCTGGGCCTGGATCCGCTCTCGGCGTTCTTCCTGCTTCCTGTCTTTGGCCTCGGGGCGCTCGGGGCCGTCTACGGCAGCCGGTATCTGCTCGCCTTCCGGGAAAAGAAGAGCCTGGGGCCGCCGTGGTTCTTCTACAACTTGCTGGTTGCCGCCATGGCGCTGGTGGTGGCCGCCAGGAACGGCGTCCTTTTTCTGGTGGCGTGGGAGGCGATGTCGCTCGCCTCATTTTTCCTGGTCACCTTTGAGAATGAACGCGAAGATGTGCGTGAAGCCGGCTGGACTTACCTGGTGGCCGCCCATCTCGGAAACGCGTTCCTGCTGGCCCTGTTTCTGTTGCTCGGAAACGGCGCGGATTCGCTCGATTTCGACCAGTTTCCACATCCAGCCAAGAGTGGCGTTCTGTTCCTGCTGGCCCTGGTGGGTTTCGGCACGAAGGCGGGGTTCATGCCGCTCCATGTGTGGTTGCCGGAGGCGCATCCGGCGGCGCCCAGTCACGTTTCCGCTCTGATGTCCGGCGTCATGATCAAGACCGGGATTTACGGACTGCTCCGGACGCTCACATTTCTCGGCGATCCCCCGCCCTGGTGGGGATGGACTCTCATCGCGATTGGAATTACCTCAGGTGTGCTGGGCGTGCTGTTCGCGCTGGCGCAGCACGACCTCAAGCGGCTGCTCGCCTACCACAGCGTGGAGAACATCGGGATTATCGCGCTGGGCCTCGGCATCGGCCTGTTGGGATTGAGCTATGGGTCTCCGGCGCTGGTGGTCCTCGGGTTCGCCGGCGGTTTGCTCCACGTGATCAACCACGCGATGTTTAAGGGATTACTGTTCCTGGGAGCGGGCGCGGTGGTGCACGCCACCGGCACTCGGGAGATCGACCGCCTGGGCGGATTGCTCAAGAAGATGCCGCTCACCGGGTTCACTTTTCTGGTCGGCGCCGCGGCCATCGCGGGCCTGCCGCCGCTGAACGGATTCGTCAGCGAGTTTCTGATTTTTCTGGGCGCTTACCGGGGCGTCGCCGCAAAGGGCGCCGGATTGATCGTTCCGGCGGCGGCGGCCATCTCGGGGCTCGCGCTCATCGGCGGTCTGGCCGTCGCGTGTTTCACCAAGGCTTTCGGCGTGGTTTTCCTGGGTGAGCCGCGCACGGAGGATGCGGCGCGCGCGAAGGAACCGGGACTTGCGATGCGAATTCCGATGGCTCTGCTGGCGGCCGGATGCTTTGGAATCGGAATCCTTTCGCCGTGGGCGATCTCCTTTCTCGGAGGCGTCATCGGGATTCTGGCGCCCTTCGACCCCGGAGTAGCGTTGTCGAACGCCTCCCGATCGCTAAGTTCCTTCACCACCGGCGCTGCCGTGCTGGCCGTGCTGATCGGGTTGTTCGCCGCTCTTCGGCGGGCGCTGCTGGCGGGCCGATCCGTGGAGGCGGCGGTCACCTGGGATTGCGGTTATGCGCGGCCGGCGGCGAGCATGCAGTACACAGCCTCCTCGTTTGCGCAGCCTCTCACGGATCTGTTCGGACTCCTTCTCCGGACGGCGCGTCACGTCGCTCCTCCCTCCGGCTTGTTTCCCTCCCACGCCTCCCTGGCGACGGAGACCCCGGACCTTTGCCGCGAACAGGTTTTCCAGCCCGTTTTCCGGTCCGTCGATTGGGGCCTTTCTAAAGTGCGGTGGCTTCAGACCGGCCACGTGCATTTGTACGTGCTCTACATCGCGCTGACGCTGGTGGTCCTGCTGGCGTGGGAGATTGCATGAACATCGCGGGGTTGGTTCACGTCGTGGGGGCGCTCATCTTCGCTCCGTTTCTCTTGGGGTTGATCAACCGCACCAAAGCGATATTCGCAGGACGCACCGGTCCGCCGCTGTTCCAGGCTTATTTCGACTTGCTGAAACTGCTGCGCAAGGGCGCGGTCTACAGCCGGACGACGACATGGGTTTTCCGTGCAGGGCCGGTGGTAAGCCTGGCTGCCATCGTGACGTCGCTGTTCCTGGTCCCTTTCGGCGCGCAGCCGGCGCCGCTGGAGTTCGAGGGCGACCTGATCCTGTTCGCCGGTCTGCTGGCCCTGGCGCGTTTCTTTACCGTGATTGCCGCGCTCGACACCGGATCGAGCTTTGAGGGCATGGGAGCGAGCCGCGAAGTTCAGTTCTCCGCGCTTGCCGAGCCGCCCTTGCTGTTAGGGCTCGCCACGCTTGCGCCCCTGACGGGAAGCCTGTCTCTTTCCGGGATGCTTGCAGGCATTTCCGGTGGGACCTGGCTCCGGGCAGGTCCGGCGCTCGCGTTGGCGTGCGCGGCGCTGCTGGTCGTGTTCCTGACCGAAAACGCCCGCATTCCCGTCGACGACCCGAACACACACCTGGAGCTGACCATGATCCACGAGGTCATGGTTCTGGATCACGGCGGGCCGGACCTGGCGTTCATCTTTTATGGAGCGGCGCTCAAGCTCTGGGTGCTGGGCGCTGTACTGATCGGGATCCTGGCGCCGCCTCAAACCGGACTGTTTTGGGATGCAACGCTGCGGCTATCGGGAATGGCCGCGCTGGCCGTCCTCACCGGAATCATCGAGTCCACCACGGCCAGGCTTCGGCTGGTTCACGTGCCCCAGTTCCTGGCCGGCGCGGGCGTGCTCTCGGTGCTGGCCCTCTTACTGGTGCTCCGATGAACATGTGGATCGATTCCGTCCTGGTCTTTCTGGTCCTGACCAACTTTCTTTTGCTGGGATCCAGGCGACTGGCGGCGCGTATCCGTTTGAGCGCCGCGCAGGGCGTCCTGCTGGGCGTGCTGACGATCCTGGTTCATGCGGACAACATCGGGCTGCGCACGCTGCTCCTGGCGATCGGGACCATGACGGTAAAGGCAGGCATCTTTCCATGGCTGGTCCGCCGCGCCCTCCGTGAAACGGACGTGCGCCGCAGCGTCGAACCGTTTTTGAGCTATACGCTCTCGGTCTTGACGGGCACGCTGCTGCTGGGCTTGTCGATCTGGATGAGCTCGCGCCTTCCGCTGCCGGGTTCCCAGGCCGGATCGCTGGTGGTGCCGGTGGCGTTCTTCTCGATCTTCGCGGGATTGTTATTGGTGGTGAGCCGGAAGACCGCGCTGATGCAGGTTCTGGGATATCTGGTCCTGGAGAATGGCATTTACACGTTTGGCATCGCGCTGGCGTATGAGCAGCAGCTTCTGGTGGAGCTGGGGGTGCTGCTGGACCTGCTGGTCGCGGTCTTCGTGATGGGCATCATCATTTTTCATATCAGCCGCGAGTTCGACCACATCGAGGTGGACCGGCTCTCGACCCTAACGGATTACCATCCCTAGTTTCCAATGCTGCTTGCCCTCATCCTTGTGCCTTTCGCCGCTGGTCTGGTGGCCTTCGCCATCCGCCACGACCGCCGCCGGCGCGCCATCCTGGTGGGAACCGCCGTCGCGCACGCCGCCATGACGGCGGTCGCGATGTTCGGCGGAAAGCCGGTCGAGCCGATGGGAGAATGGCTCGACCTGGACACGGTGGGACTGCTCTTCCTTGGAATCACGAGCGCGCTGTTCCTCGCCGCGTCGGTCTACGCCGTAGGCTACCTGGAGCGTGAGGTCCGATCCGAGCACCGGGATATCGAGGAAGGATTGCTGTTCGCCAACGCGCCCGAGGCAGTCTTCACCGGATGCCTTTTGCTGTTTCTCTCCACCATGACGTTGGTGACGGTCAGCCACCATTTCGGCCTGCTCTGGGTCGGAGTGGAAGCCACCACGCTCGTAACGGCTCCGCTGATCTACTTTCACCGGCACCATCGTTCGCTCGAAGCGGCGTGGAAATATCTTCTGATCTGCTCCGTCGGGATTGCGCTCGCTCTGCTCGGGAACTTCTTTCTGGCGGTGGCCGCGACGCGAGAGAGTGGCATGCCGGACCCGCTGGTCCTCCAGGCTCTCCTCCAACACGCCCGGCAGTTGAACGTTCCCTGGCTGAATGCGGCGTTCCTTTGTCTGCTGGTCGGCTATGGCACCAAGATGGGCCTGGCGCCGATGCACACCTGGCTGCCCGACGCGCACAGCGAGGCCCCTTCTGTCGTATCCGCGCTGCTCTCGGGCGCGCTGTTGAACTGTGCATTCCTGGGGATTCTGCGAGTCCAGCAGGTCATGGAGGCAGCCGGCCAGGCTCTTTTCGGGCGGCAGCTCCTGGTGGGATTCGGTCTGGCTTCTTTGGCGTTCGCGGCGGCGTTCATCTTGCGGCAGCCGGACTATAAGAGAATGCTCGCCTATTCCAGCGTGGAGCACATGGGCATCCTGGCGCTGGGCGTGGGTCTGGCCGGCGCGGGGACCTTTGGCGCGATGCTCCACAGCATCAACCACTCGCTGGCCAAGGCGATGCTGTTTCTTGTCGCCGGAAATGTTCTCGCCGCGTATCGGACCAAGTTGGCTCCGGAGGTGCGCGGCGTTGTGAGCGCGCTTCCCGTTTCCGGGACGCTGTGGGTCGCCGGCTTCCTCGCCATCACCGGCTCTCCGCCGTTCGGCGCTTTCCTGAGCGAGTTTACCATCCTGCGCGCCGCGCTCGACCAGCACCGCATCGGTGTGGCTATCACGTATCTGGCGCTGCTTGGGCTGATTTTTGTCGGGATGGCGTCCATCGCTCTCAAGATGGCGCAGGGTCCCGCTCCCAGGCACGCGAAGGAACCACTTCTATCTATCCTCCCGCCGGTGGTGCTGGCGCTCCCGGTGCTGGCTCTGGGCGTGTATATCCCGCCGCCGCTCGACCGCGCGTTGCGTGAAATCGCACGCACGCTCGGAGGTTCGTGATGCCCGTCAGATCTGCGTGCGCGACCCGCAACGGACGGCCGGTTCCGCTGGCTGAGGTGCCCATCCTGGATTTTCCCGCGTTCCGGGAGATGTTGTTCGATCGGGGCGGACGCATTGCGGCACTCTTCGGGCGCGCCTTGGCCAACGGAGAGGTCCGCCTGACCGCGGTCGTCGCCGGGGCGCAAGAAACACTGCACCTCGTCTCGACGGATGTGAACCGCAGATTTCCGTCGCTCACGCCGGAGCTTCCCCAGGTGCACCTGTTCGAACGGGAGATCGCGGAGCAATACGGCATCCGCGTCGAAGGCCATCCCTGGCTCAACCCCGTGCGGTTCCCGAAGGGATCCGTGGGTGTCATGGACTTCTTTCGCATGCAAGGCGAGGAAATTCACGAGGTCGCCGTGGGCCCGGTCCACGCGGGCGTCATCGAGCCGGGGCACTTCCGGTTTCAGTGCCACGGCGAGAATGTGTTCCACCTGGAGATTTCGCTCGGCTACCAGCACCGGGGCATCGAGTGGAAACTTGTGGGCGCGCCGGACAAGCGGACACTCCATTATATGGAGACGCTGGCCGGAGACACCTCCATCGGGCACGCAATCGCCTATTGCGAAGCGGTGGAAGCGCTGTCGGGCGCCGTCGTTCCGCCGCGCGCCCAAGCCTTGCGCGCGATTGCTCTCGAGCTCGAGCGGCTGGCAAATCATACCGGCGACTTAGGGGCCCTGGCAAACGATGTCGGCTACCTGCCCACGGCCTCCTACTGCGGCCGGCTCCGCGGAGACTTTCTGAATCTGACCGCCCTGCTGTGCGGGAATCGGTTTGGCCGGGGACTCGTGCGCCCTGGCGGAGCAGGCTTCGATGCCGACGAAACCCGCCTGAGAGAACTTGCCGAGCGGCTGGAGGCCGCGATGCAAGACGTGACGGCCGCCGCCGGTCTGCTGTGGAATTCGGCGTCCGTGATGGCGCGCTTCGAGCAGACCGGAACCATCACGCCGGAGCAATGCCAGGATTTAGGACTGGTAGGCGTCGTCGCGCGGGCGTGCGGCGTCGAGCGCGATGTGCGCTGCGAGTTTCCCTGGGGGCGCTACCACGCTGCTCCCATCCCCATCGCCACCGCGCCCTCGGGCGATGTGTACGCGCGGGCCTATGTGCGGTGGCTGGAGATCCAGAACTCAGCCGCGTTCGTTCGCCAGCAGCTCCAGGAGTTACCTACGGGAGCTGTGCGGGTCGAGATCCCTCCGCTGGCGCCGGACCACATGGTCGTGTCTCTGGTGGAGGGTTGGCGAGGCGAGATCTGCCACGTCGCAGTGACGGATTCGAGCGGACGCTTCGCCGCTTACAAGGTGGTCGATCCCTCTTTCCACAACTGGGCGGGTTTGGCGCTCGCGCTTCGCAACCAGCAGATCTCCGATTTCCCGCTTTGCAACAAGAGCTTCAACCTCTCTTATTGCGGGTTCGACCTATGATCAAGGCATTCAGCGCGCGTTTCCAGCAGGGACATCGGACGATCGCTTATCCGGCTGGAGAGGCCGCCCTGCCCGATCGCTTTCGCGGTCTCCCCGCGATTGATTCCACCAAGTGCGCGGAGGGCTGCCGCGATTGCGCGGACGCGTGCCCCACCGATGCGATCACGATCGACCACGGTTGCGAGCTCGACCTGGGACGCTGCTTGTTCTGCACCGATTGCGTCGAAGCCTGCCCGAATGGAGCCATCGCATACACGCAGGATTACCGCATGGCGGCCCGCGAGCGGGAACATTTGGTGCTGCGCGGGCAGACACTGGAACTCGCCCGGGCGCTGGACGCGCACACGCGGAAGCTTTTCGGCCGGTCGCTGAAACTGCGGCAGGTGAGCGCCGCCGGCTGCAACGCTTGCGAATCGGATGTCAACGTGCTGAACACCGTGGTATTCGATCTTGGCCGCTTCGGCGTCCAGTTTGTGGCGTCGCCCCGCCACGCCGACGGCCTGCTGATCACCGGCTGTGTTTCAAAGAATATGGAGCTCGCCCTTCGCAAGACCTATGAGGCTGTGCCTCCGCCGAAGATCGTGATCGCGGTGGGCGCGTGCGCGATTTCGGGGGGACCTTTCATCGGCCATCCGGAAGTTCTCAACGGAGCTGCGAATGTCGTTCCGGTGGACCTCTACATTCCGGGTTGTCCGCCCCACCCTCTCACGATTCTGGATGGTCTGCTGCGCTTGCTTGGCCGGATCGAAGAGCGGCACGAGAGCTGAGCTAAAGGGTGCGGAAAAAGGCTACTCCAGCGCGAACACCCACACTGCGCCGCCCTCGGGCACCTCGGGAAACTCGCCGGGAAACGCGCGGTTCAGATTGGCCTGCATCCCGCGCGAGTCTCCGCCCCATCCGGCATGCACGGCGATGTACTGCTTCCCATCCAGGGCGAACGACGTCGGCGGCGCGAGAATCCCCGAATTCGTGGGAAACTCCCACAGCAGCTTCCCGCTCGCGGCGTCGAAGGCGTGGATGCGGCGATCGTTGGTGCCGCCGCTGAACACCACTCCTCCGGCGGTCGCAAGCATGGCGCCCCAGTTCGGCGACTTGGCGTAGGTGTGGGTCCAGACCCGCTGTCCGGTGTCCACATTCCAGGCCTGCACTTCGCCCACGTGATCGGCGCCGGGCGCGACCGCGAAGCCGCCGCGGCCCTCCCTGCCGATGAAGGATTTGCCCGGCTCGTACTCGACTTCCACGCCTTTAAACGACGCGCAGAGGTTCTCGTTGGCCGGGATGTAGATCATCCGCGTCTTGGGGCTGAAGGAAATCGGCGGCCAATTCTTGCCGCCGTGCAGGGACGGGCAGAAGTCCGCTTGCTTGCCGGTGCCCGGCTTGTGGGCGGGGTCCACCTCCGGCCGCCCGGACTCGGGATCGAGGCGCAGGAACACGTTCTGCTTCACGTAGGGTTTGCCCTCGATGAAATGGAGGCGCTCGCCGGTGCGCTCGAGGAACCACAGATAGCCGTCGCGCGCGACGTCGATCAGGCCTTTGATGGTGCGCCCGCCGCGCCGGTAGTCGACCAGGATCGGCGGGGAAACCTCGTCCCAGTCCCAGGAATCGTTGGGGTGATATTGGAAGTGGCCTTTGATCGCGCCCGAGGCGACATCGATGGCGATGGTCGAGGAGACATACAAGTTGTCGCCGGGACGCTGGTCGCCCATCCACGGGCCGCCGTTGCCGACGCCCCAGTAAGCCAGGTTGGCTTCCGGATCGTAGTTGCCGGTGACCCACACCGAGCCGCCGCCGGTCTTCCACTGGTCGCCCTTGGGCCAGGTCTCGCTGCCGGGCTCTCCGGGCGCGGGGATCGTGTAAGTCCGCCAGAGCTGCTTGCCCGTATCGGGATCGAAGGCCGCGACGAATCCGCGGATTCCGTACTCGCCGCCGGAGGCGCCCACCATGACCTTGCCGCCGGCCACTAGCGGAGCGAGAGAAATATAGTAGCCGGCCTTGTTGTCGGCGACTGTCGTGGTCCACACTTCCTGGCCGGTCTCTGCGTTGAGCGCAACCAGAACCGCTTCGCCCGCGGCGTAGAGAACCTTGTCGCCATAAAGCGCCACGCCACGGCTGGTGTCGTGAGGCACGGAGGCTCCCTCGGGCCGGATTCTCTTGTAGCGCCACAGAAGATTTCCGCTGCGCGCGTCGATCGCGATCACCTGGTCATTGGGCGTCGAGACGAACATCACGCCGTTGTTGACGATCGGCGCCGCCTCGTGGACTTTCGCCTCGCCGGTCGAGAAAACCCACGCCGGCCGCAGGCGCGCGACGTTGGCGGGCGTGATCTGGCCGAGGGGACTGTAGCCCCAGCCGTCGTAGGTGCGCCGGATCATGAGCCAGTTCGCATCCTCGGGGTTCTTGAGGCGCTCGGAACTTACCGGCTGGTAGTTCCGGAGGACCGCGGGCATCGGCGCGGGCGGGTCGGCCGGCTGCGTCTGGGCGAAGCTCACGATCGCGATCGGCATGAGCGCAAGCGCGCCCCGAAGATGAAACATCGAGTGTCCTCCTGGTCCGTCATCATACACTGATCGGGCGGAGGTGTGCTTCGGGACAGTCACTCCCGTGTGGAAGCCTTTTTCAGCAACCCGCTAGGGCGTGAGCAGCTCAAACCGGCCGTCCGCGTACAGCCGGTAGCGCCGCCCGCGCCACAGGATCGTGTTGCCGAAGAACCCGGCGATCCAGAAGCCGAAGCCGGCCAGGTCCTCGAGCGGCAGCAGCCACCAGTCGATCCGCGCGCGCAGGACTTTCGCCGAGACCATCCAGGCGGCGAGCGAGCGCACGGCGGCCGTCACCGGCAGCACCGGCCACCACGCGGGATTCGCCGCGCACACCAGCAGCGCCAAAGGCAGAGGCATGGTGAACAACTGGCCCAGGTAGCCCCACGGCCGCGAGCGCCGCGTGCTCCGCGCCCAGCGCAAACGGTGCGCCGCGTTGTGGCGCAGATCGGCGCTGCCGATGTGATGCTCGATCACGTAGGACGAGAGAATCACGCCGTGGCCCGCCTCGGCGGCGAACTTTCCCATCACGAAATCCTCCGCCAGGTAGTCTTTCAGCCTGCCGAAGCCGCCGATCGAATCGAGCACGGAGCGGCGCGCGGCGATGGTGGGTCCGACGGCGAAGTGCATGCCTTCGAGCAGGCGCGCCACCAGGATGCCGCTCATGAAATCGGTGTTCAGTCCCGTCGCTTCCAGGCGCGACCAGAAGCTGGGGCCGGCCACGGCGCGATAGGGGCAGGTGGCCACGCCGAGGCGCGCGTCCTGAAACTCGGCGGCGACGGCGCCGAGCAGGCCGGGCGCGACGCGCGTGTCGCTGTCGCTCATCACCACCAGGTCGCTGGCGGCGGCGGCGAGCATGCGCTCCAGGCTGTAGACCTTGGCGTTGGAATAGGGCGGCTCGCCTGTCACCAGCAGCCGCGAGGGAACGTGGGGATACTCGCGCCGCAGCTTCTCAGCCACGGCCGCGGCCGGATCATCGGCTTCGCGCACCGCGAAGAGAATCTCGAAGCGCGGGTAATCCTGCTCGAAGAACGTTCGGAGGTTGGATTCGAGTCCGCGGTCGAGCCCCGAGAGCGGTTTTAGAATGCTGATCGGCGCGGCCTCCCGAAACGCGCCCGGGTCCGTGGCCAGATAGCGCAGCGCGGCCACGATAGACAGCAGCGAGTACGCCAACGCGGCGGCAAGCAGCAGGACTAGGAACACGCTCACAAGAAAATCCGCCTACCGGAAAGCATAGCGTGGCTCGTCACGCCGCCGGAATGTCGGTCTGGGAAAAATCGCTGCCCGTGTACAGCAGCGGAAGCCCGGATACGGCGGCGACCGCGTAGGCCATGCAGTCGCCGAAGTTCAGCCGGGCGGGATGGCGCCCCTTCCCAAAGCGCAGAAAGGCATCCATGGCCGCGTTGAAGTGCTCTTCGGTGAACGGCACAATTTCGGCTTCCATCCTCCGCAGCAAACCCAGCACTCGCGCTCGCGCGTCTGAGGAAGTCCGCGCGCTCAACACTGTCGCAGCCTCCAGCACCGTCGGCACGCCGATCGCCACGATGCCCGCCTTCTCCGCCTTCTCCAGCAGTCGCTCGTGCCGTGGTTCTTGGAGCAGGATCGCCACCAATGCAGACGCGTCGAGCACCATCGAGGGCAGCTAAACCCCTTCAGGCCCGTAGCCGAGGATCGCCTCTCGTTCCTCTTTGGTGATCGGCTTTCCCCTCACATCGGCCGGGATGTTGGGCCAAACGAAACGCTCCAGGTACTCCTTCAGCCGCTTTCCCTTGGTTGCGCGTCCGGTTCGGACCTCCAGCCGGGCTTTCCTCTCAACCAGGGCTCGGCGAATGGCCTCGGTCTTGGTCTCGCGAGCCAGCTGCGCTACCTCGGCGGCGAGCTGTTCGACCTGCGGATTCTTTATGTTGAGCGCCACAATACACCTTTATACTGCAATTCTACCATGCATCTTCCATAGCGTTGCGCTACCCTTATTTCTTAATGCCCCTCCTCCAGGTGATCGTGCTGGGCATCGTGCAAGGCCTCACGGAATTCCTGCCGATCTCGAGCACGGCGCACCTGGCGCTGATTCCGTGGCTCCTGGGATGGCGCGACCCCGGTCTGGGATTCGATATCGCCCTGCATGTGGGGACTCTCGCCGCGGTGCTGCTCTACTTCTTCCGGGACTGGTGGCAGGTGGTGGCGCAAGGCTTCGGACTTCGCGTGACGGGCGACCCGGATCTCCAGCGGAATCGCGCGCTCCTGTGGCTGCTGGCGGCCGGCAGCATCCCGATCGGCATCGCGGGCCTGATCTTCAAGCAGCAAGCCGAGACGACGTGGCGAAGCCCGTACGTGATCGCCGCCGCCATGATCGGCATCGGCCTGGTGATGTGGTGGGCCGAATATTCGGGCCGCAGGCAGAAGGACATCGGACATGTGAGCGCCACCGACGCGCTGGCGATCGGCGTCGCGCAGGCGCTGGCCGTCGTTCCGGGAACCTCGCGCAGCGGCGTCACCATCGCCGCCGGGCTACTCCGCAATCTGGACCGGCAGACCGCGGCGCGCTTCTCCTTCCTGCTCTCGACCCCCGCCATCGCGGCCGCCGCAGGCAAGGACTTTTGGGATCTGATGAAGCACCAGGGCGGCATCCCGCCCGAAATGCGCACAGCGTTCCTGGCGGGCATCGCGGTGAGCGCGATCACGGGATGCCTGGCCATCGGCTTCTTTCTCCGCTTCCTGCGCCGCCGCTCGCTCGGGTTCTTTATTTGCTACCGCATCGTTTTTGGCATAATAGTAATTGCTCTGGCCACCTTCTTCCGCTACAGCGGGGGATGAAGTATCTGGGACCGACCTCTCACCCGAGGCTTAACGAAGCCGTCGCGGTGGTGTTTCTCATCGCGGGGCTGTTCGTCTTTTTCAGCCTCGTCTCCTATCATCCGTTCGACCCCTCCTGGAACACGGTCGCCGGCGACGTTAAACCGTTCAATCTGACCGGGCGCGTCGGCGCGTTTGTCTCGGACTTTTTCCTCCAGACGCTGGGGCTGGCGGCCTACGCCGTTCCCGTGTTCATCCTGTTGCTCGGCTGGATGTGGATCCGCTCCTCGCCCATCGAAGCTCCGCTCGCCAAAGCGCTCGGCGCGCTGATGCTGGTGGCGTCCACGTGCGCCGCGTTCGGGCTGGGTCCGGGATGGCGGCCGATCGCCGGAGGCATTCCCGCCGGAGGACTGGCCGGCACGCTGCTCGCGGGCTATCTGGTTTCGACGATGAACCTGACCGGCGCCGCGCTGGTGGCCTCGGCGTGCTGGATCGTCGCGCTGTACCTGGTCTCCAGTTTTGAAATGTCGCGGCTGCCGGTGTGGTTCCACGGGCCCGCGTTGGTGGTCACTTCCTGGCTGCGGCGCATCGCGGCGCGATGGAGCGAGTGGCGTGAGGAGCGTCAGCTCCGGGTCAGGGAGAGGATCAAGCGGCGCCCGCCGGCGCCGCCAATCGTCGAAGCGCCCTTCGAGCCGCTCTTCCAGCAGATGGACCCGCCGCCCGTCGAGGACATCCCCATCCGCACGCTGGATTTCGAGCCACCCGCGCGAGAGCCGGTCGAGCCCCCGGCGCCGGTTCCCTCTCCGGCCGCACGGCGCGCGCCCGCGGCGGAACGCAAGCCGCGCGCGGAATTCCGCCTGCCTCCCACCAATCTGCTTCAGGAACCGGCCGGCCGCAGCGCGTTCGACAGCCAGGAGCTGAAGGAAATCGCCGCGCGCATCAAGTCGAAGTTCGAGGAGTTCAACGTGCTCGGCTCGGTGGTGCAAATCAACCCCGGCCCGGTGGTCACCACGTTCGAGTTCAAGCCGGAAGCAGGCATGAAATACTCGCGCATCACCACGCTCACCGAGGATCTTTGCCTGGGCCTGCAAGCGGAATCCATTCTCATCGAGCGCATCCCCGGCAAGCCCACCGTCGGCATCGAGGTTCCCAACTCCAAGCGCGAAGTCATCAGCCTGCGCCAGATTCTCGAATCCGAGGAATTCGACGGCTCGGCCTCGCCGCTGACGGTGGCGCTCGGCAAGGATATCAACGGGCGGATCAAGGTGGCCGCGCTCGACTCCATGCCGCACCTGCTCATCGCGGGCTCCACCGGATCGGGCAAGAGCGTGATGCTCAATTCGCTCATCATGTCCATCCTCTACAAGGCCACGCCGCACCAGGTGCGCATGATCATGGTGGACCCCAAGCGCCTGGAATTCGGCCTCTACGAAGGGATTCCGCACTTGCTGACGCCCGTGATCACGGATTCCAGGAAGGCCACCAACGCGCTGCGGAACGCGGTCCTCGAAATGGAGCGGCGGCTGAAGCTGCTCGCCTCCCAAGGCGTGCGCAATATCGACCAGTTCAATCGCAAGGTCCGGCAACTTGAAGCCCGGCCCCGCAGCCTGTTTGAAGAAGACGGCGAGAGCGACGAGCTGGAGCAGATTCCCTATGTCCTGATCGTGATCGACGAGCTGGCCGACCTGATGATGGTCGAGCGCGCCAACGTCGAGGAGTCGGTCACGCGGCTGGCGCAGATGGCGCGCGCCGTCGGACTGCACCTGGTGCTGGCCACGCAGCGCCCCAGCGTCGACGTGATCACCGGCCTGATCAAGGCCAATTTCCCGTCGCGGATCAGCTTCCGCGTGGCCACGCGCGTCGACTCGCGCACGGTGCTCGACGTGATGGGCGCCGAGCACCTGCTCGGCAAAGGCGACATGCTGTTCCTGCCGCCCGGATCCTCGCGGCTGGTCCGCGTCCACGGCTCCTACGTGAGCGAAGCCGAGACCAATCGCGTGGTGGAGTTCTGGAAGCAGCAGGCCCAGCCGGACTACGACAAGACCTTCCTGATGGCTCCGCCCTCCGACGACGAAGAAGGCGACGCCGAGGCGTTCAACGGCGCCGAGGACCCTGTATATGTCGAGGCCGTACGCGTGGTGCTCGAGATGGGCAAAGCCTCGACCTCCACGCTCCAGCGCCGCCTGCGGCTGGGCTACGGCCGCGCCGCGCGCATCCTCGACATGATGCAGCGCGAGGGCATCATCGGCCCGCCCGACGGCAGCCGCCCGCGCGAAGTCCTGAAGCGCCCGGACTGGCTCGAAGAGGTCGAAAGTCAGTTAAGATAGATTCTGACTTCGATGTTCAAACGCTCGCTTGCATTCTTGTGCGTGGCGGCCGCGGCGTACGGTATCGTTCCGCGCCCCCTCGCCGATATCCAGATTCCGACTCCGGATAGCAAGAAGATCAACTTGCGGCAGTACCGGGGCAAGGTAGTGTTGATCGCTCTGATCTCCACCACCTGCGGCGATTGCATCAAGAGCGTCGGGATGCTGAACTCGCTTCAGCAGGATTTCGGGAAACGCGGGTTCCAGGTGGTGGCGGCCGCGATCGAGGATAACGCCGCCTACGCCATCGGGTCGTTTGTGGCGCGCTACCGGCCCAGCTTTCCGGTGGGCTACCTGGATCGGGAGACGGCCATCAAGTTCCTCGACATTTCTCCGACCACGCGCCCCTTTGTCCCGATTATGATGTTCGTCGACGGCCGGGGGACCGTGCGTCTCCAGTACTTCGGCAACGACACCATCACGAAGCAGGGCGACAAGGCGATCCGGCCGGTGGTGAACGGGCTGATCAGGCAGGCCGAAATCGAGCGCGGGGCCAAGAAGGCCGAGGCGAAGCCCGAACCCGCGAAGGCAGAGCCCTAACGGTTTCGAGAAGAGTCTCGACACGGCACGCGAGAGCGCGTGCGCCACGTGTGGCGCGAACTTTAGTTTGCCGTGTCGGCACTCGTGCCGAGGCTTCGCTGGCCGATCCGGTAATCCAGACTCGGAGACAGTCCACTAGTGTGGTGTCTCGCGTAAGTCTTGCGACGGAATCGCGGTGATGCGCGGGCGGGCGAATAGGGCCGGAGGCCCGCAGAGGCATACGCTCCCCGGCGCTCGCCCCTATCAAAAGACGAATTTCATGGCGAGCTGAATGATCCGGTAGTCGCCGGAATTCAAGCCGTTGTTTCCGCTGATGTCGTTGGTGATCTGGCCGAAGTTCGGGGCGTTCAGAGGCGAAAATCCCGTGGTGGCCGAGAGCGGAATGGTGTTGGGCGTTGAGGGATTCAGGTGATTCGGAAGGTTGAAGGCCTCCGCCCGCAACTGAATCGTTTGCTTCTCGTGGATCGGGAACGTCCGCGAGAGGGCCATATTTAACTGGAAGACGCCCGGCCCCTTCATGTTGTTGTAACCCAAATTGCCGTAAGTCCCCGGCGCCGGTACGCCGAACGCGGCGGGGTTGACCCATTGGTTGACCGTCTGATGGCTGGGATACGGATTCAGATCGACGAGATTCGGGGTCTGGCCCGGGGCCGCGGTCAAGGCGCGATCGGTGCCGTTGGTCACGGTGAAGAATTGCGCGGACTTGATTTGCAAGATCGGCGCGACCTGCCAGCCGCCCGCCACAATTCGCATCCATTTGCTGGAGAATTTGGGCGTGGTCGCCACCATGTTCAAAACGAACAGTTGGCGTAGATCCGACCCGAGGCAGTTGGCCCGGTATGCCCTGCGGTTGCCGGGCACATTGCCGTTCACTCCAGCCGCCGTGGTTTGTTGATCGTACACATCGCCGATGCAATGCGACCACGTATAGTTCGCCAGCACCGTAACGCCGTGGCTCAACCGCTTCTGGGCCGAAGCGTAGAAGCCTTCATAGGTGGCCGTCCCGCCGCTGTCCTGCTGGCCAATCCCCGCGTAGTACTGCCCTTGCGCGGGGTTCTGCAAATAGCGTGCGCGGCGGAAATTCTGATTCGCGGTGGTGGAGCAAGTCGCATAGCTGACCCCGTTGGGCAAAGTGCAAGGACCGGTTCCCAGGAACACCGCTGGATTCCCTCCTTGCGAACTGATCAGGTGAATGGTGCTGTTGCCCAGATAGTTGAGGCTCACCAGCCAGTCCTGACCAATTTGTTTTTGGATACTGAGATTCCATTGGTTTACATAAGTTGGCTTGTAATCGGCGATTTGCAGATTGACGTAATTGCCATTCGGATAGAACGGGGCGTTGGGACTGGCGTGGCCAATGGCGGCCAGTTGCTGGAGCAGCGGCAGTGGATTTCCCCCGGGGGTGTTGGCCCAGGGATCTGTAATACTCTGGCCCGCCACGTTGATGTTGTTCCCGAAGGGCGGGCTGAACGTGTTCTGGTTGGGCCAGAACATGTGGCTCCGGTCCCCATACATTCCGAATGCGGCGCGAACGGTCATACGTCCGTCGCCCTTGGGATCCCAGGCCACGCCCAGGCGCGGGAAAAATTTGCCCCACTTGTTGCAGTTGTAACTGTTGCCGCAGGGATACTGCGAATCGCCGGGGAAAACGAGGCCGGCCGGAGCATTCTTAAATACAGTGCTGTGCACATTCTGAGCGAACAACGTGGGATCGAAGTGGACGATCTGACCGGTCTTGTTGTAGTAGGAAGTGTACGGCTCCCACCGGACTCCGTAATTCACCGTAAGCCGCGAATTCATTTTCCAGGAGTCCTGCGCATACAGCGACATATAGTACTGACGGTTGTAGAACCCATATAAATTGCCCTGGATAAACATCAACGGACGCCCCAGCATGAAGTCCCCCATGATCAAACCGGTCACCGATCCGTCAAACGTGGCGGTGCCGATGCCATTCACGCCGGACCAGTAGTTCATCTGCTGGAAGTAGACATTTCCACCGAGTCCGAACTGATGCGCACCTTTCACCCAGCTCACATCGTCTGTAATGGAAGGATTGGGACCGTTGTGCGACTCGCCGGGAGACGCGGCTCCTCCTCCGAGGAAAGCGGCAGCGTTGGTTCCCTGCGCAATGGCGAAGGTCTTCCCGGATACGGGAGTAACATTGGCTCCGAAGTCGGCCCAGGATTTGAAGTTGTCGGGCACTTTCGGGATATTGGTCCGGCTGGCCGACAGCCGGAAGGAATTGACGATATTGGAGCCCAGCAGATAGGTATCTCCCAAAGCCAGGGAATAATCCAGATCATTGAAGCCCACGGTATTGAGCGAGAGCGGATTCTTTCCGTCGAAGGTGGACGACTGAGCCAGATGCGCGGAAGTGAAACGCCCGAAAAGGGAGTTCTTCTCGCTCACCTGATAGTCGACCTTGGCCGTGACCAGATCCTCGTCCTGATTGGCAACCAGTCCGAAAGGAACTCTGCCGCATGGATCGATGGGCGTGGGAAATGTTTTCAAGACGTTCAGCATCACCTGATTCAGCGCCAAGGGCGAAATCTGGTTGTTCGCGAAGCCGAGCGAGGCCGGCAGGGTGACCGCCTTTCCGCTGTTACACCCCGGCGTGGCGACCGTTCTGAAGTCGCCCTTGGCCATATCGGGCGTGGGAATGATAGCCGTGTTCTGCGTGGGATCCGAGCGTTGCGAGGTGCGCTGATACCCTCCGAAGAAGAACAGCTTGTCCTTCCTGACCGGTCCGCCGACGACCCCCCCGAATTGATTGCGCTTTAGAGAATCGCGCTTGGCCGCGAAAAAGTCCCGGGCATTCAAGTCGCCGTTGCGCAGGAATTCGAACAGGTCGCCGTGAAACTCATTGGTGCCGGATTTCGTGACGGCATTCACCACCGCGGTGGCGTGATAGCCGTACTGCGCCGGCACCGCGCTGGTCTCGACCTTGAACTCCTGCAAGGCGTCCGGGAACGGCAGCGGAAGGGCCAGGTTGTTGTAGGGATCCTGGTGAATCGCGCCGTCCAGCAGATACCCCACTCCGTTGCCCTGGCCGCCGGCGACGGAGACAACCACGGTCGGGTAGTTCCGGACGGTGTTGATGTTTCCGTTGCCGGGGAAACTGGCCATGCCGGCCAGGAAGACGAGTTCGATCGGGTTCCGCCCGTTCAGCGGCATCTCGGCGACTTGCTGGTTGCTGACCACTTGCCCGATGCTGGTGCTGTGCGTTTCCACCTGCGCGGCACCGGCTTCGACGGTCACCTGCTCGCTCACCGCGCCGACTTTCATCGGGATCTCAATGGTCGGGTTGCTGTCCACCTGGAGCACGATTCCGGTCTGGACGTACTTGGTGAAGCCTTCCTTGGTGACTTCGATCAGATACGGCCCGATCGGAAGATTCGCCAGCACGTATCCGCCGTCCGCGCCGCTGGTTGCCGTACGGACCGCGCCGGTCGCGGTCTGGGTCGCTTTGATCGCCGCCCCCGGAATGACCAGGCCGGTCGAATCCTTAATCGTGCCGTTGATCTGGGACGTCTGCGCCCAAAGTGCCGCGGATGCCAACAGGAAACCAAACACGATCCTCGGGACGGTGTTCATTTTTCCCTCCCCTGCCACCTGACTTCGGAAACTCTATCAGTAATACATTCTGCAAGTCAAGCGTGCGACGGTCCTGTGTGCGACGGTCCTGCTGAACTTCTTCGACGAGCTGCGCCGGCGCGTGCCGGTGGTCGAATGACACGAAAGGCTCGCAACCGAAGTGTCGGGATGCCACCCCCTTAAGTGAACAGCATTGCTATTCGGCACCTCACAGCCCGAACTTGATCCCCTGCGCCAGCGGCAGCTCGCCCGACCAGTTCACCGTCACCGTCACCGTCTGCCGCCGCATGTAAGCTTTCCAGGCGTCGCTGCCGGATTCGCGCCCACCGCCGGTTTCCTTCTCTCCCGCGCCGCTGGTGCCGATGTTCACGTTGGCGATCCCGGAGTCGCTGCCGCGCACGCTCAGAAATGTTTCGGCGGAAATGAGGCTGGTGGTGAAGATCGCCGAGGAAAGGCCCTGCGGCACGTCGTTGTGCCAGGCGATCGCGCCCGTGAAACCAGAACCGGCGAAGCCGGATGCTGCGAAACCCGATTCCGTCAAACCGGGGCCGTAAGGAGACAGACCACCGCAGTCGGGCACACTTTTCCCGCACAGAAGAAATTCGAGGGGATCCCCTGAGCCGCTTTAGCACCTCGCGGCCGAGGTTCCGTTTCTTAAGCCGCAACGGAGAGGCACCGGCCGTGTGCCGGCTACACCCATCGCACGCAGACCCGCAACAGTGTATCTAGAAAACTGTTCTTGGTCGGTTGGGCTCTCCGATGAGAGAGCGCGTCAACTCCTTCCTGCTTTCACGGTAAGGCAGGGAGAAAAAATCGCGGGCGAGCTGAAGCGCGAAGTGGCAGAGGCGCAAGAGGAAATAGGCGACGGAATCGCGGTGATTCGCGGGCGGCCCGCAAGTCAGAGTTGACCTCGCATCCGATTTATAAGCTAACGCTCACAGCCGTTAACGGCGGTGATCGCGGTCGTGGTTGTAGCCGTCGTTATAACGCCCGTAGTCGCGGACGTTCCTATCGCGGTCCCATTGGTGGTTGTGATCGAAGTGCTCGTTCCGCGAACCGTTCCAATAGCCTTCGTAGTACATGCCACCCTCGTAGCGGGGGTCTGTCCAGGTGGAACCCTCATAGGGCGGCCGAGTCCAATACCCGTTATGCCAGATGTATCGATTTCCTTGGGGATTCCAATAACCGTCCACCCAGACGTAGCCGGGGCCCGGAGCTCGAGGCCTCACGCGTATCACGCGCGGAGCGGGTGGCTGACCGAAGCGGATCCCGAAGGAGACCTGCCCGAACATCGAACCCGCAGCCAATAGAATTACTGCGATTAGCTTTTTCATTCCTATCTTCCTCTTTTCGTTCTCTAGAGAGCACGAGTCACGCCAATGTCATCTTCTGTTGAGCCGATTCGCCCGCCGATGAGTTGTGCACCCGGTTGGGGAGGAGCGTCGTTCCGGCGAGTGACCGTACCTGGGCACGTGACCATATATCGTCACCGGCCTGAGGGCCTCCAGGGCACGGCGCCCGTTACGCCACGTCGATGGTTGTAAAGTTATCCTTTGCGCGAGCCCTCAAGTGAATTATCAGGCACCTCACAGCTCGAACTTGATCCCCTGCGCCAGCGGCAGCTCGCCCGACCAGTTCACCGTCACCGTCTGCCGCCGCATGTAGGCTTTCCAGGCGTCGCTGCCGGATTCGCGGCCGCCGCCGGTTTCCTTTTCCCCGCCGAAGGCTCCGCCGATCTCGGCGCCGCTGGTGCCGATGTTCACGTTGGCGATCCCGCAGTCGCTTCCGCGCACGCTCAGAAATGTTTCGGCGGAAATGAGGCTGGTGGTGAAGATCGCCGAGGAAAGGCCCTGCGGCACGTCGTTGTGCCAGGCGATCGCGTCGTCGAGCTTCTCGAACTCGATCAGGTGGAGAATCGGAGCGAAGACTTCTTCGCGTAGAATCGGCATGCCCGGATGCGACCGGACCAGAGCCGGCCGGACGAAGCATCCCTGCAGGCGCTCGCCGCCGGTGAGGAGTTCGCCGCCCTGCTCGCGGATGGCCGCGAGCGCGCGCATCATCTTGTCGACGGCCTCGGTGTCGATCAACGGACCCATCAACGTGCCCGGATCGAGCGGATCGCCCACGCGGACCTGCCGGTAAGCCGCTACCAGCTTCTCTGTGATCTTCGGCGCGATCGCTTTCTGCACGAACAGGCGGCGGATGGACGTGCAGCGCTGCCCGGCCGTTCCCACGGCGCCGAAGAGCACCGCGCGCACCACCAGATCGGGATCGGCGTCGCCGGTGACAATCACGCCGTTGTTGCCTCCGAGCTCGAGCAGGCTCCGCCTCATGCCCGCCGCTACGGCCTGGGCGACGTGCCTGCCCATGCGGCAGGAGCCTGTGGCGCTGATCAGCGGAACACGAGGATCGTGGATCAACCGCTCCCCCACCACGTCGTCCCGGCCGACGATCAGATTCAGCACGCCCTTCCAGCCGCGCCGCTCCAGCACGCGGGCGCAGATGCGCTCGACCTCCCTCGCGCAAAGCGGAGTCTTCAACGACGGCTTCCACACCACCGTGTCGCCGCAGACCATCGCGATCAGCGCGTTCCAGCTCCATACCGCCACGGGAAAATTGAATGCGCTGATCACGCCCACCACTCCCAGCGGGTGCCACTGCTCGTACATGCGATGGCCGGCTCGCTCGCTGTGCATGGCGAATCCGTAAAGCTGGCGCGAGAGGCCGGTGGCGAAATCGGCGATGTCGATCATCTCCTGGACCTCGCCCTTGCCCTCCGCCAGAATCTTTCCCGTCTCGAGAGTCACCAGCGTCCCCAATTCGTCTTTGGCCTTTCGCAGAGCGTCGCCGATTTCGCGCACGATCTCGCCGCGCTGGGGGGCCGGAAGCATGCGCCACCGCCCGAAGGTTTCCTGAGCCTGCCGCACGATCTCGTCGTAGTCCTCCGCGGAGGCCAGGCGCACGCGGCCCAGCTCGGCTCCCGTCGAGGGATTGAAGGAGACGACTTCGTGGCCGGTGATAGTTCCGCTCATACTGCCAGTCTGGCAAACCCTCGCGGGCCTGTCGTGAAGCTGTGGCCCATCGCGCCGGCCGCGCGCTCGATGCGCGCGACGATTCCGGCCTGAAATCCGGCATCGAGCCAGGGCTCGTGATGTTGCTGCGCGGCGATGCGGAAGGCGGCCTCCCGGGTGGTGGCGCCGTGAGGTTTGACTTCGCGGACGTGCAACGGGTCCCCGATCAGGTCGCGTCCGCTGGCTTCGATCGCGGCGCGTGCCAGCGCTTCGGGATCGCACGGGAGAAGGGGCGCGAGCGTCGCGTAGGTCTCGATGCCGGCGTCTCGCAGCGCGCGCACGGTATCCAGGCGCTCGGCGGACGGCGGGCAGTGCGGCTCGTAGAGCCGGCGCACATCGTCGCGATCCGTCGTGATCGAAAAACTCACGCGCAAAGTGGTGCGGAGGGCGAGTGCGCGCAGCCGGTCCAGATCGCGGAGGATCAGCGGCCCGCGCGTTTGCAGGACGAACACGCGCGGCGGTGCGGCCATGAGCGCGTCCAGAATCCCCGGCATCTGGCGCTCGTCAGCTTCGGCCGGCTGATAGGGATCGACCAGAGGCGAGCAATAGATTCGCTGCGCCGGCCTCAGCGCACAGGGCGCCGCGGCGTCCTCACTTGGGTCGCTAACTCCGCCGCGGCGCTCCGTTGTGCGCGGGTTAGGGGAGAGCTCGCGCCGCAACAACTCCGCCGCATTGGTCTTGAAGGTGGTGAACTGGCCCCAGCGCCGCCAGTCTTCCGACTTCAATCCGCCGTAAATGCCGAGCGTCGGCACGTAGCAGTAGGTGCAG
>JBGPLI010000076.1:0-23163 GCA_041486445.1 Bryobacteraceae bacterium | reverse complement strand
TGTGCCCACGACCTCGCTCCTGACGACCCACAGATCTTCCTGTCGCTCCCGTTTCTTGCGGGTTCCCATGGCCATGCAGTATAGACGCCCAAAACATTCGCCAGGTCACATGTTTCGCGACTATTACCACGGGCTGCTAGGTCGCCAGACCGTCCAATCCCTTTCCTCCACGTAATGAAGCGCAGCGTAGAAGAGAGCGACCAGGGCCCAATCAACGCTGGCGGGCGAATTCAACTGAAGCGTGCGGACGAACCCGGGTTTTCGTTCCGCCTCTTCAAGGTGCTCGTCTCGGGAAGGCAACCTGACCTACTCCGGACGTGAGTAGACCACTCGTGCGCCACTGGCGATCTCGTCAGGTTTCCGTCCTAAAGTCTGAAGAATGTTGAAGTCCAGAACTTCGTTCGGAAACTGCTTGATGAGCCGGAGTTCCTTCTCGTAGATACGACGCCGAACGTCTGCTCCAGGCGAGTCGGCTATCGCCCAGACCTGCAAACCGTTACCCAAATTCTCTGCCAGGACATAGCGGACCTGACTCTCTTCCGCCAATTCGCGGCTGATCGCTTCTTCAATCGCATTGATTACCAGTGCTTCCATGGTGACGCCAGTTAAAGTATAACGCAGGCTAAACTCCAGTGCGGCGCCCATCGGGGGTGCGCGACACAAAAATGGAGAGACCACGGATTCTCAACAAAACGGCGGGAATCCGAGCGTAGCCGTACGCAAGGCCGTCAGACTTCTATCCGGATCCACGGCAATTCTCACCGCGGGGGGACTTATCAGTGGCTTCCCCCATCCGCCGACCGCAAGATTCAGGCGGTGCTGGCGTCCCCACCGATCGTGACACACGCCCGTCTCCGGTCTTATCTGTGTTCATCCGTGTTCATCTGTGGCCCTTGGGTTTTGCTTTGTTGAGGGCGGGTGAGAAAACAATATTGGCCACGGATGAACACGGATGAACACGGATAAGAATGGTTGCTCTTGAGAACTGCCGGGACGACCGGGCGACTCGATCTCCAACTTCCATGTCGCGCACCCGCCCATCGGCTTGTCGACCACGCCCGCACGCGCGCCGTAACTCCCCTCCGCTCCGCACTTGGCGCCCCGAAACGCTCTCCGGCGAGTCCTCTCGTGTTAACCCGAGAGGAAGGGAACGCTCATGGCAAGACGAAATCCGGCTCATTCCCGATCGCACCCAAATGGGTTCGTTTCAAAAGGGTTAAGGACTTGTCTTTACTTGAGGTTACCCCACAAAAATGGGTTCGTTTCGTATTTTTTGTTTTCCGCGCTCCGTTTCACGTCGCCACCCGGCAAGGGCTTCTATTTGACCTTCCATCGCTGCCGGCAGTAACATCAAGCAATGATCGCGCGAACACTGCTGCTGATTTCCATCGCGGGCTCGTTGTGGGCTCAGGTTTCCTTCGATCGCCTCCTGAACGCCAACAAGGAGCCGCAGAACTGGCTGACCTACTCGGGATCGATGATGAGCCAGCGTCACAGCCCGCTCACCCAGATCACTCCGGCCAACGTCAAGAACCTCGAGTTGCAGTGGGTCTACCAGGCGCGGTCTCTCGAAAAGTACGAGGCCACGGCGCTGGTGGTGGACGGCATCATGTACACGGTGCAGGCGCCCAACGACGTGATCGCGCTCGATGCGGTAACAGGGCGCGTGTTCTGGACCTATCAGTTCACTCCGGCGCTGGCGGCGCGGCCGTGCTGCGGACGCGTGAATCGCGGCCTCGCGATCCTCGGCGACACGTTGTTCATGGGCACCATCGACGCGCACCTGATCGCGATCGACGCCAAGAACGGCAAGCCGCTGTGGGACACGACGGTGGCCAAGGCGGAGTCGGGTTACGCGATAACACATGCTCCGCTGGTGGTGAAGGACAAGGTGATCGTCGGCACGGCCGGCGGCGAGTTCGGCATCCGCGGTTTCATCGCCGCCTACGATGTGCGCACCGGCAAAGAAGCCTGGCGCTTCTACACGGTCGCCGGACCGGGCGATCCGAACCAGAAAACCTGGGGCGGCGATTCCTGGAAGACTGGAGGCGGATCGGTGTGGGTCACAGGGTCGTATGACCCGCAGCAGAACCTCACCTATTGGGGCATCGGCAACCCCGGCCCGGACTGGAACGGCGACTCGCGTCCCGGCGACAATCTCTACACCGACTCGGTGGTCGCGCTCGATGCGGACACGGGCAAACTGAAATGGTATTACCAGTTTTCGCCGCACGATGAGTTCGATTACGACGCGGTGCAGGTTCCCGTGCTCGCCGACATGCAGTGGCAGGGCCGGCCGCGCAAGGTGATGCTGTGGGCCAATCGCAACGGCCTGTTCTACGCGCTCGACCGGACCACCGGCGAGTTCCTGAAAGGCACGCCTTTCGTCGAGGTGAACTGGATGAACGGCTTCGACGAAAAGGGCCGGCCGATGCGCGTCCCCGGCAAAGTGCCGAGCCGGGAAGGGACGCTGATCTCGCCCGGCAATCAGGGCGGAACCAACTGGTATTCGCCTTCCTACAGCCCGCGCACCGGCATGTTCTACATTCCGACGTGGGCCGGCTACACATCGACCTACGTGAAGGCGGATGGCGAGGAGTACGAAGAGGGCCGGCGATACGCCGGCGGATTGCCGAGGCAACCGGTCCCGTTCGGGCGGACGGCGACAAATGTGCGCAAGGACGACGAGGGTCACGGCGCGATCCGGGCACTGGACGCCGTCACGGGCGAGCGCAAGTGGGAGTTCAAGATGAACGACGTCACCGACGCCGGCATCCTGACCACGGCGTCGGATCTGCTGTTCAGTGGCGGACGCGAGGGATACTTTTTCGCGCTCGACGCGCGCACAGGCGACCTGTTGTGGAGGGCCGCGGTGGGAGGCGGCGTCGCTTCCGGACCGATGACCTACTCGGCGGGCGGCCGGCAATACGTGGCGGTGGCGGCGGGCAATTCGCTGTTCACGTTCGCGCTGCGGCAATAGCGTCCGCTGCCCCGGAAGCCGATATGGCGGGAGCGGAACGCGAACCAGCAAACGACCCGCGGGAATTGTTCTACCTGGCGACGCTGCTGGGAATCCTGGTGTGCTTCCTGTTCAATGGCTTCACGATGAGCCGGTACTCGCCCTTGGGCTGGCAGGGCGACGACTTTCCGACCTTCTACGCCGCGGGCAAGCTTTCCGGAACCGGCTCGCTTTACGATTACCCGGCCCTGCGCGCGATTGAGCGGCAGTACCGCGTGGGCGCCTTCGGTCTGCCCTTCGTGCGATTGCCCGCACAGGCGTGGGTGCTCAAGCCGCTCGCGGCGCTTCCCTACCGGACGGCGAGGATCGTGTGGCTGGTGGCGACGTGCGCGGCGGCGATCCTGTTCGTTTTCTGGTGGCCTGCCGGCCGATTCGACCGGCGGCTGGCGCTGGCGGCGTGGTTTCTGCCCATCGCCAACTGTATTCTGGGCGGCCAGGACGACGTGTTTTCCACGCTGCTCGGCGTGGCGGCCGCGCGCTGGCTTGCGGCGGGGCGCGACTCGCTGGGCGGCTTCGCCATCGGCTCCGCGTTCTTCAAGCCCAACCTGGGGATCGGGCTGGCGGTGTTCCTGCTCGCGACGCGGCGGTGGCGGGCGATCGGCTGGGCCACCGTGGCGGCGTTGCTCCAGATCGCGGTGTCGTTTCTGGCCGAGGGAACGGGATGGCTGCGCGCCTATTCGCAAGGTTTCTTCGAAGTGGCGGACCCGGTGCAGCCGAACCTGCGCGGGCTGGCGGGGATGCTGCCGTTCGGGCAGATTTACGCCGAAATCATCCTGGCGGCCATCGCTCTCGTGGCGCTGTGGATCGCGTCGCGCCGGTTGGACTGTTTCACCAGCGTCGCTCTCGCGCTGGCGACCGGGTTGCTGACCAGCCATCATGCCAACGTCTACGACATCACGCTGGCATACCCTGTGGTCGCGACCGCGTGGACGGTCTCGCGGGCAGCCCGCCTGTTCTCGATCCCGCTGCTGCTGCCGGCGCTGTATTTGCTTCCCTACTTCGCGAACTTGAGCCACGCGGCGTTCGTGGTGAGACACATCGGAATCGTCGCGGCGCTGATCGGCGTCATGATTTGCGTGGGCGCGCGCAGAGCCACGCCATAAGTGCGAACAACGCGAGCTGCGGCGCAAATCGCCAGAGCGGGAATGCCAGCAGCGCGGGGCACATGGCCAGTCCCAGCGCGCCGAGGGCCTGCCAGCCGGGCCGCGACGCCAGCGGCGAAAGGGCGACGGCCGCGGCCGGCAGAATCAGCACGCAATCGTAGGAGTAGGAATGCGGGCTGAGGATCACTCCGGCGAGCAGGCAGATGGCGAGAGCCTCGTCCAGGTCGCGATGCGAGCGGAAAGCGCGCCAGCAGCCCGCGATTCCCACGGCGATGCCCAACGCCAGCAGCGCGTTCTCACCGGGAACGCCGTTGAGGAGAGCGCGTAAGTTCGGCATTTCCGAGAGGCGCAGCGTGGTCTCGCTTTGCTGAAGCGCGCGCCAGTATTCGAGAGGCCAGTCAACACATAGCGCGAACGACCACGCCAGCAGAAGGGCCGCGACAGTTGCGAATCCCGCGCCGAAACGAACCAGGCGCCGGGCCAGCGCGAGGATCGGAATCGCCCAGAGCAGGTGCCATTTGATGAGCCCCAGGGCCAGCACCGCGCCGGCACTGAAGTGGCGACCTTTTTGAAGCAGGCGCGCGGAGATCGAGGCGAACAGCAGCACCAGGGCGGCATCCTGGCCGCGCAATAGCGCGATGGCCATGGCGGCGCTCGATCCAAACAGCACCAGAGACGTGCCGGAGCCGAAGCGGCGCCACAGCAGCATGGCCCAGGCGAAACTCGCGAGCGAGCCGAGCTGGAAGATCAGATACGCGGTCCGGTAGTCGAGCTTCGCCAGAGGCGACAGCAGGGCGGCGTAAAAAGGAAGGCGGATGTAGACCATCGGCGTGGCATCGGTCATGCCCAGTTGCCGTTGAAGCTCGAGTGTCTTATCGTAGCTGTACAGCTCGCAAGCGGCCAGCAATTTGGATCCGGAGTAAAAACTCAGGAAATCGCTGAACGCGCCGCCCTCGCGCAGAGTGGACCGGAGAGCGGGCCCGGTCGCGAGCGACAAAAAGATCACGCCTGCAAGGGCCAGGGCAGGAAAGATGGGAGGCACCCGGGTCACGCTTGGGCGGCCTTCAGAAAGACGCTGCCGGCGATTCTCGATTCCAGATACAGCGCCGCCGCGATCGTGATCACGGAAGCCACGCCGGCCACGGCGGGCGAGGGAAACAAGGGCTGGCCCGTTCTCAATAGAGCCAGCCAACCGCCGGTGAGCAGCGCCGCGAGAATCAGGGCGCGCCTTGCGCCGGGGACGCTCACCGCCTGGATCGCGACGGCGTAGGGAAAAGCGACCACCAGATCGACCAGGTAGTGCTCGCCCAGGCCGAGCGCCGACAAGATCGTGCACAACAGAAACACCAGAGCGAGCGTCCTCGCCAGGGGCCAGGGGCGGGAATTGAACCAGACCAAAAGCGCCGTCGAAATGTGCACCGATGGCATCGCGTTGGGCAGCGCGGAGAACATCATCGGTTTGGCGTCCACTGCGGAGAGCAGCGGCGCGTAAAGAGGATAACCTTCGGGAAACGCGAACACGGGACCCGCGGCGGGAAACACCCAGAACAGCGCGTATCCGATGGCGGAGTTCAACAGCAGCGCCTGAAGCAGGTCCACCGTCCACCGGCCCTCGTGCCGGAGATGGCCGATGTAGACCAGCCCGACCGGCAAGGCCAGGCTCACGTAGATGGCCGACTCGAAGTCGTGCAGCAGGGGGCTCGCGGCGAACAGGCGCCCTATTAAGAAACTCGGCTGAAGCCCGAAGCCCGCGTCGAAGCGGTAGAGAAACGCGTCGAATTTTTCCGGACGCAGCCCGTTGGTGGCGGCCAAAAACGGGATGCTCCAGACCGCCATGCAGAGAAAGATGCTGCTGCGTCCGAAGGTGCGAAGCTTGTCGCGCCCAGCCGCACCCCGGGTTGTCAAGGCGGCGAAGCTCAGCACGAACAGGCTCGCCAGTCCGAGGAGAGAACCGAGCGCCTCCAGTCGCTCCCACGGCCACGCCAGCGGACGGGGAACCAGCAGCGGCCAAGCCAGCCAGGCGGCCACCGCGAGACCGGCGGTCACCATGGCTTCCCGCCGTCCCGCGCCGGTGCAGACGTGGATTAGGAAACAATCCAGCATCAGGCAGAACACCACCGGATGCGTGACCATTTCCTTCAAGACGCCGGTGCGGACCAGCGTATAGGTCACCGCCACGACCACGCCCGCGACCACCAGCTTCAGCGCGGTCTCGGCAAGATCGGCGGCGTGCTGTCTGGTGAGGGGCACTCCTGGCAACGGATCTACAGTCCGCCCGAGGGAATCGACAGCAGGACCTCGACGGCGATGGGGACGCCATCGCGGGTCGCAGCGCGGAATTCCCAAGAATTAAGCGAGGCCAGCAGCATGTCGGCCATGTCCGGGCGGAAGGCGCCGACCACGCGCATGCCCTGGAAGCGTCCGGCGGTGGTCACGAATCCGTGCACCAGGACGTACTTCTGATAGGAGGGCAGCGCGAGCGCGGGCCGCACCAGCCGCGTGGGGAAGGGCGCGCGCACGGGCGTGGGCGACCCGGTGGCCGGCTTTTCCTCCGGAACGCAGAAGAAGAACGCCCACTCCTTCGCCGCGCCGATCGAAATGTAGACCGAGTAGATGGGACGGCCGCTCAGCAGATTCCGGCCTTCGGGAAACTGGTCAAGCGGAGAGGTCTGGACCACCACGGCGTCGAATTCGCCGGTGGCCGGCCGCACGAACACGGTAGCGCCGGGCGGGGTTCGCGGCGCAGCGGGCGCGGCCCCGGCGACCACCACCACTCCTCCGGGCGAGCCCGTCGCGCTTCCGCGCATGGCCGGATCGGTAGGCCGGCCCGAGCCCGGCGCTCCAGGAGATCCTCCAGCCGAGGCAACCTGATCCGCGGTAGAGCGCCCCGCCGCGTCCGCCGCCGGCGCGCCCGACGTGGACGTGGTCCCTTCGCCCGTCTTGCCGACCATATTCCCGGGAGGCACCACCAGCGTATCGGTGGCTGGAACGGAGTTGCCGTTGATGGAGAGAATGTTCACTGGATCGCCCTGCGGCGAGGGCGGTTTCGCGGCCGGATCGGTCACCTTGGGCGGGTCGGCCAGCGGCGGAGGCGGCGCGGGCAGAACCAGCGCGGCCTGCGCGGGGTTGGGCACCGGATCGGCGTGCACGAACTCGAGATTCTCCGGCGTCGGGGGCGGCGGGACCTGATTAGGCGGCGGCGGATTCCGGCGTCCTGGCGCGACGAACGTCTTGGGTGGAGTCTTCGGCAACTGCGCCGTGAAGACCCGGAACGATGGCAGATCCACATTCGGCGGGATGAGATCGGCAGGCGACATCGGCTGAATGAGCGTGCGATCCGAGATCGGATCCCGGCGCAGCTCCGGCGGAATGAAAGCGCGCGGGATCGCAGGATGGCTCTCGACGGGCCGCGGCGCGGGCGGCTCCACGGCGGCTCTGACAGGCGCGGGCGCGACCGGCGAGGTCAGCTTAGCCGGAGCGGCGGGAGTGTCGGGCGCTCGTCTGACCAGTTGCTGCGGGGGGGAAATCCTGGCGACGAAATACAGGCGGTCGCCGATTCTGATTTGCGTCGGATTGGGGATCTGCGGCGGGTTCTTGGGGGGCGGGGGAGCGCTGACGAGAGAAACCGATCCCAGGCCGGCCACCATCATTCCGTGCACGAACACGGACATGACGATGCTGCGAAACGACGGCGCACCCGTGGCGGTCACGCACTCGGCGCCGAACCCCTCCTTGACTCGCCTCGTCAACGATAAGCGAACCAGCACAAAGTATCAGTCTATCAAGCCACCGGCCGGCGCGGTGTCCGGCGCGTCACCACCGATCGCATGGGCGCCGTCATCCGGGCGTCCGGCTCGAAGCCGACGTTACGAAGGTTCCTCAGGTTCTTCAGGCCGAACAGGGCCAGCTCAAACCGGTCCTTGGCGCCCACCTTCTCGAACAACGTGGTGAGGTAGGCCTTCACGGTTCCCTCGGAAATCCGCAGGATGGTGGCGATCTCTTTGTTCTTGAGACCCTGGACCAGCAGCGCCAGCAACTGGCTTTGCCGATTGCTCAAGGTCACCGGCCGCGTATTCAGCAGATTCATGCTGATGGACCTCTCCATCCACATTTCGCCGCCGGTGGAGGCCCGCAGGCACTCCTTGAGCGTCTCCGGCGCGGACGTAGTGGTCAGGAAGCCGCGGGCTCCCATCTCCATAGCCTGGTGGGCGAGCTCGGCCGGGATTTCCCGGCACCACAGGACAATGGCGGACCGTGGCGCCGCTTTCTTCAGCTCCGCCAATATGGCCATATCGGTGTCCGCCGTGAAGCCCTGCAGCAGAATGTGCGGCTGGTGCTCAGCCGCTGCGTGCACCATCTCCGCCTGGTCCTGGCAGACACAAATCAGCCTGAATTCCGGATCGTTTCCAAGCAACGCCTGAAGTCCGATATTGACAATCGGTTCATCCGAACATGCAATTACTTGCCGCATCGCTGCGAACCTGCCTCTCTCTCTTTAAGTAAACGCGCATCACAACGTGAGAACGGGTCACGCGCTCTGCGCTCCTCCGCTTAAGAGTCCTCCGACTCGTTCGCGACCACCGCAACCTAAGCAACTGTACCTAAAGATTTTACTCCTAATTTGTGCCAGTGACAAGGGCCGTTGGTTCCCCAGTACCTATAGTACCGTGTCTACTGACTCTCGTAAGTAGATTCCTACGGCCCAATAGCAGTCTTGTGAAGAAACCGGAATGGCTCTACTGTAGAAGAGGTCGGAGGAAACCCAATACACATGCGGCCGTTTTCGGCGAAGGTGGAACTCCCCTGCCGGGTGTTCTGTGGCCCCGACGCCACGCTGGAGTTCTCCGGCCTGGTGGTGAAGATCGACACGGGCAGATTGGTGCTGGCGTTGCCCGAGGGCCAAACCCGCGCGTGTCCGGACCTGGGGGAATCGGTGCGATTGGAATTGCTGCTGCCGGTGAAGGCCCGGAGCGCCGCGGCCAAATGCCTGAATGTTCGCGCGCGCGTGGCGCATACCACGGAGATGCCGGATGGATCTTGGCAACTGGTGCTGAATTTCCGGCGGGCGAGCTTCCGGGACCGGTCGGAAAATATTCTCCGCAAGCTCCCCAAGGCGGCGGCCAGCGGATGGACAATGTAATTATGAGAAACCGCGAAGACGGTAGCGCGATAGTCGAGACGGCCCTGCTGGTGCCGTGGCTGTTCTTCCTGTTCATCGGCGTGCTGGACCTGGGCTTCTATGCCTACGCGGCGATCTGCACGCAGAATGCGGCGCGCGCAGCCGCCGTGCAAGGGGCCGAGGAGCTTGACTCGACACCCACAAGCCCGGTCTCAGGCGCCGTCTGCGATGCGGCCTTGGGCGAACTGAACCGGCTGCCCAACTGGGCGGCGATGGCGTGCCCGGCGCCGACGAGCGTGGACAGCACGCACCCCTTTGCGATCACGGCTCAACAGTTGACCAACGTAAGCTCGCCGGTGTGCGCCGACTGCGGGGCTACGCCCACCGCGAAATCCTATCGGGCCGCGGTTACGTATCAGAGTGTACAGTTGATCCCGCTCCCGGGCCTGCTGATGGGCCGGATGACGCTGACCCGGACCGGGGAAGTGAGGTACATCCAATGACGACGAAGCTTCGGCGCGGCGCCACCACCATCGAGATGACGCTGATCGGGATTCCCATCATGTTCATCCTCATTTCGACGTTCGAGATTTCGCGGGGCATGTGGATGTATCACACGACGGCGTATGCAGTGAAGCAGGGGGTGCGCTACGCGATCGTGCACGGGCGGGACTGCGACCCGAACCAGCCGATGCAAAACAATTGCCTGGTGACCGTGGCGCAAGTCGAGAATGTGATTGAGAAGGCGGGCGTGGGCCTCGACCAGGGCAGAACCAAGCTGACTTTTATTTCGGGCGGGGGCACGGACGTGAACGCCGCGACGATGACGGCCTGCAAGAACAACAACAGCACGTGGCCCGTGGCGAACGGGATCGGAACGCTGATCGAGATCGACCTTGTCACCCCCTTCTATTCGATGGCGGCGTTGTTCTGGCCGGGCGCGAAGGGAGCGGGCGCGGCCACATTTGCGGCAACCGCCTTTGCGGCGAGTTCGAAAGAACGGATTCAGTTTTGAGGATGCTCTTATGAACGAACTACAGAACCGCGACCGTCAGGGAGCGGACAAGAGGCAGGGAGGGCAGGCCATCGTCCTGGTGACGCTGGCGCTGTTCGCGATGTTCGGGCTGATGGGACTGGCGGTGGACCTGGGGTGGTCGTTCTTTCTCCAGAGGTCGGCGCAGTCGGCTGCCGATGCCGCCGCACTGGGAGCGGTGCAAGAGGCAAAGAACCGGCTGGGGGCCAGCTTCGCCAGCTGGACCTGCCCGGGCTCGCCGGGCGCCACCGACGCCTGGTGCACCTCGGGCGCGGCCATCGTGGATTGCACAACGGTTAGCAATACGAGCAGCAATCTCTACAACGGCTGCCGGTATGCCGTCAGCAATGGATTCGATCACACCAACAATGTGCGCCAGACCGTGAACATCCGGGCCTCCGACAGCACCACGCTGCCGGCCCTGCCGGCCACGGCTTCGGGCACGCCTCTGGGGGTGAAGGGCATCGTCTATTGGGTGACGGTGAGCACGGTCCAGACGGTTCCCCAGATCTTCTCGTCCATGCTCGGCAACACCACCGGCACCATCTCGGCGATCGCCACCGCGGCCATCGTCAGCAGCGTGCTGCCGGGCTCGTTCTACGGGATGAATATGCGAGGGGACTGCATGGGCGGCTCCAGTTGCGGAAAGGACATCGACATCGGCGGGAACACGACGATCAGCGCCCCGGGCGCCATCGTGCTGAGCTCGCCGTGCACCGGCAGCGGCGCCGGCTGCGCAGGCCAGGCTATCAGTACCGGCGGTAATTCGTTGGTTGACGCCAAGAGCAGCAGCGTGATCGTCAACGGGTCGATAAATACCGTCGCCGGTCAGAACTACCAACCGACACCGGCGCAGTTGGGCACCGCGAAAGATTTCCTGGACCCGACGCGTGGCTTGCACGAGCCGCCGATCATGGCGAATTCTCAGGGGGGCGGGATCAAGGGCTGCGCCATTCCCGGCGGAGTGATCAGCGGAAACGTGACGTTGGGTCCGTATAACTACTTCTCCTACACCGGCTTTAGTAATGGCAATCCGATACCGGATGGAAGACCGATTACCATCACTGGCAACGCGACGTTCGACCCCACCAGCACAGCCTGTGACAACGGCAGCGCCGGCGCCATCAAAGGCACCACTGGCGCCGAAGAAAGCGGCACCTTCAAGAGCTTCTTTATTTGGGGAGGCATGAATGTGACCGGCAGCGTGAACTTCAGTGCGGGGCAATTCTTCCTGGTCGGCCAAAACCCAAACCAAAGCGGCGGTACGGTCTTCTCGCTCGACAAGGCCACGGTCACCGACACGGCCAGCAGCTCCAGCGGCGGCACAATGCTCATTTTCACCGCGCCGGGCTATCCCGGCATGGATATCCAGTCCGCCGTGATCGCGGGTGCTGTCGAAAATGGCCTGAAGCAAGGCAGTGTGGATATGGGGAAAGGCAATGGCACGTCGATCCAGTTGCTCGGCGTCACCAAGAGCACCAGCTCCAACCCCACCGGCCTCCCGTCGGACCTCAGCAACTACAGCGGCGTCGCGCTGTGGATGGACCGGCGGAATTCGATCGACTACTATAACCCGGACCCGGGCTGTACTGCGGCTGCCGGCAACAGCCAGTGCGGGACCATCGACCCGACTCGTTCGGCTCCTCAGGCGACGTCGGGGGAGATGGGCGCGAACTACTGCCCCTCGAACGACTGCTCAGGCTCAGCGGTGATGCACTTCGGCCCGGGCGACATCAAGAACTTCGACGTCAAGGGTGTGATTTACATGCCGCGCGGCGCCTATTACCTGGCGGAGCACGGCAACGGGAACGCATCCCTCAATAGCGCGACTCAATTTATCGGAGGGGGATACAAGACTCCCAGCGGTAACGGTATCGATCTCACCCTGACGTCGCCAACCAATCCATTTCTGGTGACTATTAACGCGCTGATTCAATGAACGAACTCAAGCCCAATCCGATCTTCCGGCTGATGCCGTCGCTCACCGACGTCGCCTTCCTGATGCCGATCGTGTTCCTGTTCACGCGGCTGGATGGAATGCGGACGCTGCTGTTTGACGGCGACACCGGATGGCACATCCGGACGGGCGAGTGGATTCTGGCCAACGGGCGGGTTCCGGATCAGGACATTTTCTCCTTCACGCGGGCGGGTCAGCCGTGGTTCGCCTGGGAGTGGCTGTGGGACATCTGCTTCGCCTGGATGCACCGGCATGGCGGGCTGGCGGCGGTGGGACTGGCGAGCATGTTGGTCATCTGCCTCACCTTCGCGCTGCTGTACCGGCTGGTGAACCGGGCCTGCGGCAATCCGCTGGTGGCGATCGGGCTGGCGCTGGTGGCGGCCTGCGGGGCCACGCTGCACTGGTTGTCGCGTCCCCATCTGTTCACCATGCTGTTCACGGTCCTGCTGCTGGGCGTGCTGGCGCGCGTTCGCGAGGGGCGGACACGGCTGCTGTGGTCTCTCCCGGCGCTGACCGTGCTGTGGACCAATCTGCACGGCGGGTGGGTGGTGGGCGTCCTGATCCTGGCGGCGTTTAGCGCGGGCGAAGCGGCGCGGGCGCTGGTTGCCGCGGGTGGTGAGGAGCGCCGCGAGGCCTGGCGCGCTTCGATGCGCTACCTGGCGACCGCGGCCGGCTGTCTGGCGGCCAGTCTTGTAAACCCGTATTTTTACCATCTGCACGTTCACATCTGGGAGTACGTGCGCAATCCGTATGCGATGAAATACATCTCCGAATTCCAGGCGGCGAATTTCCAGAACGCGAACGCGATCTACTTCGAGGCGATGCTGGCGTTGGGCGCGGGCGCGGCCATCTGGCACGGACTCCACCGCCGCTTCACGGAAGTGTTCCTGCTGGCGGGCTGGGCGCACCTGGGCCTGATCGCGGCGCGCAACATACCTCTGTTCATGATCGTGGCCGCGCCGCTGGTGGCGCCGGCGGTGGTGGCGTGGCTGGCGGCGCTCAGCGAAGCTCCGGTAGCCGCGTGGATCAAGAAAGCCGCCGGGCTTGTGCCCGCCGCAGGTGAGGAGATCGCCAGCATCGACCGGCTGTGGCGCGTCCACGCGGTGTCGGCCGCGGCATTCGCCGTGATCGTGCTCATCGTAACTTCGCCTGTGGCCACCGAGAAGTTCAAGCCCGACTACGACCCGAAGTGGTTTCCGATGGGCGCGATGGCCGCGCTCGACGCCTCCGACCGGGTGTTTACGCGCGACCAGTGGGGCGACTACCTGATTTACCGGCTGTGGCCGTCCGGAGCGAAGGTCTTCGTCGACGGCCGCAGCGATTTTTACGGAGAAAAGTTCGGCCAGGACTATATCGACGTGCTGAGCGTCAAGTACGACTGGGAGCAGACGCTGGCCCGCTACGGCGTGGACACGATTCTGCTGCCCACCGACGCTTCTTTGGCCAGCGCGCTCAAGGAATCCAGCCACTGGCGCGTGGTGTACGACGACGGTATGGCCATCGTGTTCCGTCCCGCGCGCGGCGCGGCTGGACGAGCAGTGCCGCCCGCGACGACCAGTGCGGCGCAGGAGTCAGGACATCGAGCATGACCGGCGTGAAACCCAACCCGATCGTCCGGCTGATGCCGTCGCTCACCGACGTCGCGTTTCTGACCCCGGTGCTGCTGCTGTTCTCCCAAATGGAGGGCGTGCGCACGCTGCTGGCCGACGGCGATACGGGCTGGCACATCCGGACGGGCGAGTGGATCCTGGCGCACGGGCGCGTTCCCTACCAGGACATCTTCTCCTTCAGCAAGCCGGGCCAGCCGTGGTTCGCCTGGGAGTGGCTGTGGGATGTCACGTTCGCGTGGCTGCACGCGCAGGCGGGGCTGGCAGCGGTGGCGCTGGCGAGTTTGTTGGTTATCTCGCTCACCTTCGCGCTGCTGTACCGGCTGACCAGCCGGCGCTGCGGCAATCCGCTGGTGGCGATCGGGCTGACGGCGGTGGCGGCGGCCGGCTCGACGGTGCACTTTCTGGCGCGGCCCCATCTGTTCACCTTGCTGTTCACGGTGGTGACGCTGGCGGTGCTCGAGCGGGTTCGCGAGAGCGGAAACACGCGCCTGCTGTGGTGGCTGCCCGCGCTGACCGTGGTGTGGGCGAACGTGCACGCAGGATTCCTGCCGGGCATCGCCATTGTGGGCGCTTACGCGGTGGGCTCCTTACTGAACCGCGACCGTCAGGGAGCGGACAGACGCGAGAAAAGCCCTCCGTATGCCGCCGCCGCCGCCGCGTGCCTGGCGGCCAGCCTGCTGAATCCCTACACCTACCATCTGCACGTCCACATCTGGGAGTTTCTGCGCAGCTCCTACGTCACCAAACTCATCGTCGAGTACCGGCCAGTGAGCTTGGGCACGCCAGCCGCGGCATTCTTCGGGATCATGCTGGGGCTGGGAGCGGGCGCGGCGCTCTGGCACGTTCTTCACCGGCGTTTCACCGAGGCGCTGCTGCTGATCGTGTGGGCGTATCTGGGCCTGATGGCGGCGCGCAACGTGCCGCTCTACATGCTGGTCGCCGCGCCGGCCGTGGCGCCGGCTGTGGTGGCGTGGCTCAGGCGGGCCGGCGGACTCCTGGATGCGGTGGCCGCCGAAATCGCGCCTCTCGACGGGCTCTGGCGCGTCCACGCGGTTTCCGCGGTGGCGCTGGGCGCGATCGCCCTGGGGATGGCGTCGCCGGCCGCCGGGCGCGCGCTCAAGCCGGTGTTCGACGAAAAGGCTTTTCCCGCAGGCGCGGTAGCGGCGCTCGCGCCGTCCGACCGCATTTTTGCGAGCGAGCAATGGGGCGACTACCTGATCTATCGCCTGGGACCGGCCGGTGCGAAGGTCTTCTTCGACGGCCGCTTCGACTTCTACGGCGGAACCTTCTGCCAGCAATACCTGGACGCGCTGAGCGCCAGCGACGGCTGGGAACGGACGCTATCCCGCTACGGCGTGGACACAATTCTCTTGCCTCCCGGCGCTGCCTTGGCACACACGCTCAAGCAATCCAGCCACTGGCGCGCCGGCTATGACGATGGCACCGCCATCGTGTTCCGGTCCGCGAACGCCGCGGCCCGGGGAGGCCAACGACTTTCCACCAGCAGTACCGGTGGAGTACGTGATCTCGCGATCACGAAAACTACACGCGTGATTTCTAAGGATCACGTATCTGAATCCAAAGGAGCAAGCCGGTTATGAAGAATCTGATCGTTCGTTTTGTTCGCGAGGAGCAAGGCCAGGACTTAATTGAGTACACCTTGCTGCTGGCGTTCGTTTGCCTGGCGTCGGCGGCGCTGTTCATCGGCGCTGGAACCACGATGAAAGGCATCTGGACCACGGCCAACTCGATTCTCGTCAACGCCAACACGGCCGCCAGCTAAACGGGGCGGCCAATACAATGGGTTCGCGGGCTCCGAAGCCCGGGAACCAGCTGGACCAGTTGAATCACTGCTTGTGGCGCGGACCTTAGCGTTTCGCCGTCCGCATGGGGGTGCGCGGGCAGACCGGCAGCAATGCGGGCCTGCCCCATGGTCCTGTAGGCTTGAGGGAGGATAGACCAGTGTTGCGTGGCACGGTAATATTTGGGAGAGACGAGCGGGGTAACGACCTCGTCGAGTACTCGCTGCTGCTGGCGGCCATCTGCCTGGCGGGGGCGGCGATGTTCATCGGCATTGGGGGCACGACGTCCTCTCTCTGGGGCATCGTAAACAGCCGGTTGGCGGCGTCCAACCAAGGGAGTTAAATTCAGTGAATAAGCGCCTGATATCGGTTCTGCTGTTCGCGCTTGCGGTTTCAGCGGCCGCGAGCTTCATCGTCTACCGCCTGGTGCTGTCGCAGATGAGCGCGCCCAAGCCGGCCGGCACGCAGGTGGTGGTAGCGGCCCATAACCTGGACACGGGTGTGCTGGTCAAGGAAGGCGACGTGACGCTCGGCGACTGGACCGGCCCGGTTCCCAAGGGCGCGGTGCTCAAGCTCGAGGACGCGCTCGGGCGCGGCGTGGTGGAGCCAATCTACGCGGGCGAGCCGGTGATCGAGACGCGCATGGCGGCGCGCGGCGCCGGCGCGGGTCTGGCGGCCACCATTCCGCCGGGGATGCGCGCGGTGGCGGTGCGCGTCAACGACGTGGTCGGCGTCGCCGGCTTCATCTCGCCGGGAACCAAGGTGGATATCCTGATCGCGGGCAATCCTCCGGGCGGGCAGACGGCGGCTACGGGCACGCTCACCAAGACCCTGTTGCAGAACATCGAGGTGCTCTCGGCCGGGCAAAATATTCAAAAGGACGCCGAAGGCAAGCCGGTCAACGTGACCGTGGTGAACCTGCTGGTGACGCCGGAGCAGGCCGAGACCCTCAGCTTGGCCAGCAATGAAACCCGCGTCCAGCTGATTCTGCGCAATCCTATGGACAAGGAGCTCGCCAAGCCGCCGGGAACCTCCATCGCGACCCTGTTCCGAGGGACGAAAGCAGAAGACACGGCCAAGCAGGCTCCGCGACCGGCGGCGAAGAAAGCGCCCCCGCCGCCGCCCCCGCCGCCTCCGCCACCGCCGCCCAAGGCCGAGGCTCCCAAGCCTCCCCCTCCCATCACCGTCGAGGTGATCCACGGATCGAGGAGGTCGGAATCGAAGTTCCAATCAGAAGAGAAGGATGCAAAGACCCCGGAGGCCAAGCAGTGAGGAGAAAACGCCAAGCAGTCGTGAAATACTGCGGATGGATTTTTGTCGCGGCAACCCTGGTTGCCGGGGCGGCGCTGGCCCAGCAGACCGCCACCGGGTCACGGGACCTGGCGGTGACGGTGGGCAAGTCGGTTCTGGTCGATTCGCCCGCGCTGATCGAGCGGGTCGCGGTGGCCAACGGCGACCTCGCCGAAGCGGTCGCGGTGACGCCGCGCGAGGTGCTGGTCAACGGAAAGGCGGCCGGCGAGACCAGCATGATCGTCTGGCAGCAGGGCGGCAACCGGCTGTTCTTCGACCTGACGGTGCGGCGCAACGAAACCCACATCGACGCCGTCCGGCGCCAGATGGCCACGGAGATGGGCAACGACAACGTCACGCTCGATCTCGAAGGCGACGCGGTGTTTTTGCGCGGCACGGTGCCGGACCTGACCGCGGCCGACCGGGCCGTGGCTATCGCCACCACGCTCGGAAAGCCGGTGAATCTGCTGCGGGTGCCCATTCCCGGGACCGACAGCCAGATTCTGCTCAAAGTGAAGTTCGCCGACGTCGACCGCTCGGCGATTCAGCAACTGGGAGTCAACTTCGTAAGCACGGGCACGGGCAACACCGTGGGCACCACTACCACCGGCCAATTCACGGCGCCGCTGGTCAACGGCGCCAACCGTTCTTTCACCCTCAGCGACGCGCTGAACGTGTTCCTGTTCCGGCCCGACTTCGACCTGGGGACTACCATCAAGGCTCTGCAAAGCAAGAGCCTGCTGCAGATCCTGGCCGAGCCCAACGTGCTGGCAATCAACGGCCACAATGCGAGCTTCCTGGCGGGCGGAGAGTTTCCCTATCCGACGCTGCAGGGCGGCGGGGCGGGGCTGGGCGCGGTGACCATTCAGTTCCGGGAATTCGGCGTGCGGATCAACTTTACGCCGACGCTCACGCCGCGCGGCACCATCCGGTTGACGGTGACGCCGGAGGTGAGCGCGCTCGACTTCGCCAACGGCCTGGTGTTCCAGGGATTCACCATTCCCGGGTTGAGCACGCGGCGCGTGCAGACCGAGGTGGAGCTCGACAGCGGCCAGAGCTTCGCCATCGGCGGGCTGCTGGACAACCGGGACACCGAAACCTTCAATCGCATTCCAGGGCTGGGGGACATCCCGTTTTTCGGGAAGCTGTTCCGCTCGCGCGAAATCAAGAAGAGCAGCGCGGAGCTGCTGGTGATGGTGACGCCGGAGATCGTGCGCCCCATTCCGGCGGACAGGCCCCTGCCGGAGATAAGACTGCCCGCGACGTTTCTGGAGCCGAACACGTCGAACACACCGCCGCGGACGCCAGGCCTGGCCGCGACCGGTCCGGCTCCCGCCGCCGTCGGGACCATGCCGGTGGAGCAGCTGATGAAGCTGCAGCAGAGCTCGTCCGCCGGCCAGCAGCAGGCGCCGCAGATCCAATTCATGCCGGTGCTGACGCCACCCCAGGTAGCGCCTAGCGCGCCGGCTGCGGCGCCCGCGCCACCGCCGGCAGCGGCGCCCGCCAAGCCCGGTCAGCCGTAAAGGAGCCCCGAATCGTGTATCCGATTGCAGCAGGACTAGTCATCGAAACCAAAGAGCTCTGGGAAGAGTTGATGCAGTGCCTCAAGGATCTCTCAGTGCGCCTGGTCTTCGAGCTCTCCGAACTTCCTTCGGACTGGCCCGGCTTTCTGGAGCGTATCGACCGCGTCTGGCCCGATGTGGTCCTGCTGGAGACCACCAAGCTGAGAGAGCCGCTGGAGGAGGTGGTGCGGCGCATCCGCTCGACCGCGCCGCAGCCGGCCGTATTCGCGCTGCATGCGACCGCCGAGCCGGACGCGATTCTGACGGCGCTGCGCGCCGGGGTGAGCGAGTATCTCTATCCGCCGTTCGAGGCGTCGCTCAAAGCCGCCTTCGAGCGTCTGACCCAGACGCGCGAAAAAGCCCGAGACGGCCGCAAGCGGGGAGGCAAGACGGTCGGGTTTGTCTCGGCCAAAGGCGGATGCGGAGCGACCACAATCGCCTGCCACGTGGCGCTGGAGCTGCCGCGGCTGGCCAAGGCCAAGGTTCTGCTGGCGGACCTGGACCTGCAGGCCGGCATGATCAGTTTTCTGGCGAAAGCCAAATCGGCGTACTCGGTCGCCGACGCCGTGAACAATCTCCAGCGCCTGGATCTCAGCTACTGGCGCGGCCTGATCTCCAACGGCATTCCGGACCTGGAGATCATCTCGGCGCCATCGTCGCCGGCCGCCAAGCAGATCTCGGCCCCGCAGCTCAAGCAGGTGCTGGCGTTCGCGCGCGTGCAGTACGACTGGACGGTGCTCGACCTGGGCCGCAACCTGAACGCGGCGACGCTGTCGCTGCTCGACCTGATCGACGAGACCTATCTGGTGACGACGCCGGAAGTGCCGGCGCTGCATCACGCCAAGCAGATGATCCAGTTCCTGCTGGACAGCGGCTACGGCCGCGCCAATCTGCGGCTGCTGCTCAACCGCGCGCAGAAGCGCGCCGAGGTGACGCTCGAAGAGCTGGAAACGATGCTCGGCCTGCCGGTGTACGCCACCGTCGTCAACGATTACCACGCCCTTCAGGAAGCCTACGCGGAGGGCCGGATGCTCGACGAGCGCAGCCAGTTGGGCAGGGGTTTCGCGCGGCTGGCGGCGAAAATCGCGGGCGTCGATGAGACCAGGAAAAAGAAGACTTCGTTGTTCGGATAAACCGAAAGAGAGAGGAACCAGGAATGAGTACGACGAGCGCTTTGGTGGGCCAGGAGCCGGGCTGGGTTGGACGGTTGTTCACGCAGCAGGCCTTCAGTCCCGAGTATCAGGAGCTGAAGTTCATCCTCCACCGCAAGCTGCTGGACCGGATCAATCTGGAGGCGCTGTCCAGCGTCGCCACCGAGCGCGTGCGGAGCGAGGTGCGCACGGCCGTGGCCAAGCTGGTGGAGGAAGAGAAGACGCCGCTCAGCATCATGGAGAAGGACCGCATCATCGGCGAGGTGCTCGATGAGGTGTTCGGACTGGGTCCGCTCGAGCCGCTGCTGGCCGATCCCACCATCTCCGATATTCTGGTCACCACGCCCAAGCTGGTGTACATCGAGCGGGGGGGCAAGCTGTACCGGACGCCGGTGCAGTTCAAGGACGACGCGCACCTGATGCGCATCATCGAGAAGGTGGTGGCGCGGGTGGGACGGCGCGTGGACGAATCTTCGCCGCTGGTGGACGCGCGTCTGCCCGACGGCTCGCGCGTGAACGCGACCATCCCGCCGGTGGCGGTGGACGGCCCGCTGCTGTCCATCCGCCGCTTCGGCCGCGATCCGCTGAAAGCCGAGGACCTGGTCCATCTGCTGACCATGACCGACGGCATGATGATGCTGCTGGAAGCCTGCGTGCGCTCGCGGCTGAATATCGTCATCACCGGCGGGACCGGCGCGGGCAAGACCACGCTGCTGAACGTGCTCTCCGGGTTCATCCCCGAGGACGAGCGCATCGTGACCATCGAGGACGCGGCCGAATTGCGGCTGCGGCAGGAGCACGTGGCGCGCATGGAAGCGCGGCCGCCCAACATCGAGGGCACCGGCGCCATCCGCATCCGCCAGCTGGTGATCAACGCGCTGCGTATGCGGCCGGACCGCATCATCGTCGGCGAGGTGCGCGGCGAGGAAGCCCTGGACATGCTGCAGGCGATGAACACCGGCCACGACGGCTCGCTCACCACCATCCACGCCAACTCCCCGCGCGACGCCGTCGGGCGGCTGGAGGTGATGGTGGGCATGGCCAACGCCAACATGGGCGTGCGCTCCATCCGCCAGCAGGTCAGCTCGGCCGTCGATCTGTTCGTGCAGATCGCCCGCTTCAGCGACGGCAGCCGCCGCGTGTCGGCCATCACCGAGTGCGTCGGCATGGAGGGCGACCTGGTGACCATGCAGGATATTTTCGTGTTCGAGCGGACCGGCCTCACCGAGAAGGGCCGCGTCACCGGGCGGTTCCGCGCCACCGGCATCCGGCCCAAGTTCTACGACCGGCTGCGCGCCTCGGGCATGCACCTCGCCGCTTCCGTGTTCCAGACCGTCGTCGAGATTGGAGGAACTCCCGCCTCATGAACCCAGCCCTGATTCTTATCACGTTCCTGGTGCTGTTCGCCATTGTGCTGGTGGCCATCAGCCTGGGATTCCGGTTCCTGGAGATCCAGCGCAAAAAGCAGGTGGAAGGGATGCTGCAGGTGGTCGACGGCAAGAGCCCGGAGGCCGAGCAGACCTCGATCCTGGTGGACCGCTCGCAAAGTGATCCCCTCCAGGCGTTCTTCAAGAAGTCGCGCGCGCTCGACAACATCAATACGATGCTCCAGCAGGCGGGGCTTTCCTGGAGCCCCACGCGGCTGTTCGCGCTGATGATTGTCCTCACGGTGGCCGGGGTGGCGCTGGGTTGGGTGCTGACCCCGCTGGGATTCGTGGTGCTGAGCGCCCTCGCCTTCGGCCTGTTTCTAGGGAGCCTTCCGTATCTGTACGTGCGCTTTAAGCGCACCCGGCGGATGGCGGAAATCGAGCAGCAGCTTCCGGAGTCGCTGGATTTCCTGGCGCGCTCGATGAAGGCGGGCCACGCGTTTTCAATCAGCCTGGAGATGCTCGGCGCCGAGACGCCCGATCCGCTCGGCCAGGAGTTCCGCACGCTGTTCAACGAGCAGAATCTGGGAGCCCCCATCGATACGGCGCTCACGAATTTTTCCGAGCGCGTGCCGCTGCTCGACGTGCGGATGTTCGTCTCCTCGGTGCTGCTGCAGAAGCAGACCGGCGGCAATCTGAGCGAAATCCTGACGCGGCTCGCCTATGTGATCCGCGAGCGGTTCCGGCTGCGGGGCCAGGTGAGGGTGGCGAGCGCGCACGGGCGCCTCACCGCCGGAGTGCTGACGATTCTGCCGCTCGCGCTGGTGGTGGCGCTGATGTTCGTCGCTCCGGGATACCTGCAAAGCATGGCCGACGACCCGGACGGGAAGTGGCTCATCGTCGGAGCGATCCTGGCGCAGATCGCGGGCTACATTATCATGCGCCGCATTACCAACATCAAGGTGTAAGTCATCATGGCTATCCTGCTTGCGTTCTCGTTGTTTGTCGTTCTAATGGCGGCGATCTCCTATTTCGGATACCGCCGCTATGCCCGCCCGGCCCGCGTCTACGAGCAACTCGGAGGACAGGCCACCTTCGCCATGCCCGCCATGGACAAGCTCGGAGGCGAAGATGAACCGGGGCTGGTGGTGTGGACCATGGAGCAGATCGGCGAGAAAGTCCCGATCGATCCCCAGGACGCTTCGCTCATCCGCCTGGATCTCATCGCGGCCGGTTATCGCACCGAGCGGGCGCTGGCCATCTATCTGGGCTCCCGCGTCGTGTCGTGCCTGGGACTGCTGGCGCTGGCGCTGCTCTTCGACACCACCATCACGTCGAACCCGGTCCTGTTGGTGGTGATTCCGATCGCGGCGGCTTTCGCCGGCTACTTCGGTCCGAGCTTTTATCTCGACCATCTGGTGTCGGCGCGGCAGGAGCGCATTCGTCTGTCCCTGCCGGACGCCCTCGACCTGATGGTGGTGGCGGTGGAGGCCGGCCTCGGACTGGATCAGGCGGTTCAGTACGTGGGGCGCCAGCTGGCTCCGACGCACCCCGACATCAGCGAGGAATTCGAGCTGGTGAACCTGGAAATCCGCGCAGGCAAGCGGCGCGTCGAGGCGCTGCGCAACCTCTCGACCAGGACCGGAGAATCGGAGCTGCGGAAACTGGTGGCGATCCTCATCCAGACGGACCGCTTCGGCACCAGCATCGGGGAGAGCCTGCGCACCCACGCCGACTTCCTGCGCACGCGGCGCCGGCAGGAAGCCGAGGAGCGCGCCGGAAAGATCGGCGTCAAGCTGGTGTTCCCGATTTTTTTCCTGATCCTGCCCTCCATGCTGGTGGTCGCGGCCGGACCGGGGTTGCTCCAAGTGTTCAAGTACCTGTTCCCGATGATGCGGCAATTTCAGTATCGTGTATAGTATGGTAGTTCTGGAGGAGGAAACAGAATGAGCAATAATGTGATGGCCGCGATTCTGTGGATCGCCGCGGGACTCGTGCTGGTGCTGTATTTGATGCGCCGCAGCCGCCGCAAGAGGTCGTCCCGCACCAGATAAGCCCGGCGCTCCGGAGTCCGGACCGGTCTCGTGTGCGTTCGATCATGACCTCCCAGGACCTTCTGGACCGCCAGAACGCGGATGGCGGCTGGAGCT
>JBGPLI010000075.1:0-23418 GCA_041486445.1 Bryobacteraceae bacterium | reverse complement strand
CTTCTGGACCGCCAGAACGCGGATGGCGGCTGGAGCTACCACCGGGGCGGCTCGTGGACCGAGGCCACCTGCTACGCCTTGCTGGCGCTGGCCGCCGACGGTGAGGGCGGCTCCAGCGCGGCGCGGCGCGGGGCTGAATGGCTCGCGTCCTCGCAGCGAAACGACGGGGGGTTCGCGCCGCGGCCGGCGGTGGACCAGAGCACTTGGGTCACGGCTCTGGCCCTGCTGCTTCCCGCGGGCCTGCTCCCGCGCGATCGCAGGGATCGCGCTGCCGCCTGGCTGCTGGCCGAGACCGGCCGTGAATCAAGCTTCGTCCAACGCCTTCGTATGCGCCTTCTCGGCGTGCGCCCGGATCCTTCCCAGGAGTTTGAAGGATGGCCGTGGTATCCCGGTGCGGCGGCCTGGGTGGCGCCCACGGCGTTATCGATTTTAGCCCTGCAAAAGTTGGGAACCGAAAAGCCGGGCGTCCGCGAACGGATTGCGCAAGGCCGAAGCTTCCTGCTGGCGCGCCGCTGCCGCGACGGAGGATGGAACCACGGATCCACGCAGGCGCTTGGTTACGACTCCGACTCCTACCCCGAGACCACCGGCGTGGCTCTGCTGGCGTTGCACGGTTCCCCTGCGCCGGAGGCCGCCGGGGCTGTGGCCGTCGCCGAGCGGCACCTGGCGCAGTGCAAATCCGGGGAGGCCGCAAGCTGGCTGACGCTCGCCTTGCTGGCCCAGGGCCGGCAGCCCGCCGCGCTCGATCTGCCCATGCACGGCGGCACCATAGAGCTGGCGCTCGCCGCGCTGGCGCAGGCGGCCCGGCAAGGCCGGAACCTGTTTCTGGAGATGGCATGAGCCTCACCCGCCGCCAGTACATCGCCGGATCCGCGGGCGCGCTGGCGCTGGCGGGATGCTCGCGGCCCCGCCCGTGGGCGCCCGTGTCGATTCTGCGTGCGCGGGCCTACTCGGACGATCTCCACGGACTGGTCCGGCGCATCCTCGCCGAACATCGCCTGGACGTGCGCGGCAAACGGGTGGTGCTCAAGCCCAACCTGGTCGAGTTCGACGAGCGCGCCGTGATCAACACGCATCCCGCGCTGGTCCACGCCGCGTTCGAGGCGTTTCGATCCGCGGGCGCCGCCGACGTGCGCATCGCCGAGGGCCCCGGCCACCGCCGCGTGACGCTCGATCTGGCCGAGGCCGCCGGGTATTTCGCCGCCGTACCGCGCTTCGAGTCCGTATTCACGGATCTGAACCTGGATGAGATTACCCGAGTCCGGCTGGCGCGGCCGCGGTCCAAGCTCAGCTCGCTCTATCTTCCCAACACCGTGCTCGGCTGCGACCTGCTGGTCTCCATGCCCAAGCTGAAAACCCACCACTGGGCCGGCGCGACCCTCAGCATGAAAAATCTGTTCGGCCTGGTGCCCGGCGGCGTGTATGGATGGCCGAAGAACGTGCTGCACTGGGCGGGCATCCACGAGTCGATCGCCGATCTGCACGCCGCTTTCCCGCGCGCCTTTTCGATCGTAGATGGAATCGTCGGCATGGAAGGCAACGGCCCCATCCAGGGAAGCGCCCGCGCGGCCGGCGTGGTGGTCGCCGGCGCCGACCCGGTGGCCGTCGACGCCACTTGCTGCCGGATCATGCGCCTGGATCCGCTGCGCATCGGATACCTTCGTCTGGCCGCCAGCGAGGAGCAGTTGCACGAGGGTTTGATTCCGCAGGCGGGCGAGTCCATCGCGAGCGTGGCCGCGCCGTTCGCCTTGCTGCCGCAGCTGGAGTTCCTGCGGCTCCCCGCGTGAGCGTCACGCGTAGACGAAACGCTCCTTAAGCTTGAGGAACCGCCGTTCGAGCAGACGCCAGGACAGCCACGCGGCGGTGAAGGCGATCGCCGTCAGGAAAGGAAAGTAGAGAGCCTTCAGCGGGATCACCAGCGCCGCGGGTTTTCCGGCGAGCCATTCGCGGGCCCAGTCCACCGTCAGAGTGTAGGGCATGGATTGGAGGACGTACATCGCGTAGCTGTACTTTCCCGCGGCACGCAGTGGTCTGTACTGAAGCAGGCGCGATAGCGCTCCCGAGGCTCCGGTGGCGGCGGCGAAAACCAGGCAGGCGTAGAGCACGGCCAGCAGGGATGCGCCGATCGTTCCCATCGCGGGATCGTTCCAGTAGAATGCCCGCGAATTCGCGGCCAGATACAGCACAAGAAATCCGCAAACGGTGGCGACCGGGAACAGGCAAGCCGCGTACGCCCGGCGGAAATCGCGCACGGCCACGGCCGTGAGCGCTCCCAGCGCCAGCGTATCCATTCGGGTTGGCGTCAGGCGGTAGATCGCCTCCGGCCAGGTCCCGCTCGCATACAGAACGATCCGGAGCGCCAACGCCATCACGGCGAGAGCGCCGCACAGCCACGCCAGCCGCTTCCGGGGGAACAGCCAAACCACCAGGGGCCACACAAAATAGAACTGCTCCTCGATCGCGAGACTCCACAGATGGCCGAGGTAAAGATCGTTGTAGCCGTGATCCGATTTCCAGTTCAGCAGGTAGGTCACGTACCACCAGGGATTCGTGCCTGTCCAGTAATCGACGCCCAGATAGCTGCGCGAGAGAAAGCGAACCACCACCAGGATGGAGACGACGTAGGTGAAGTACAGCGGGAAGATGCGGAGCACGCGGCGGATGTAGAACGTTCGAAAGTAGGAATTCGAGTCGCGCGTGTCGAGCAGGATGCCGGTGATCAGAAAACCCGACAGCACGAAGAACAGATCGACTCCCGACCATCCCAAGTCCATCAGCCGGATGACGGCGTACGGGATCTCCGACGGGTCCGTATAGATCGAACGGGAATGGAAGGCCAGGACCAGCAGGATGGCGAGTCCTCGAACGCCGTCCAGTTGTGGGACATGCCGGGCGGAGGGTTTTTCAGGCGTCATTCCCGGCTCGATGAGCCGAGAGGCTCCGGTTGCAACCACCGGCGTCCGGCCTCGGCGCCGGCCACGGTCCCCGCCGAGATCGTCCACAACAGCAGACGCGAGCTGGCGAGCGCCGGTACGGCGTATCGAAGCACGGCAAACCATGCGAACATGACCGCCGCCGCGGTTGCCGCCACCAGCGTGCGGGAGCGCGATTCCGTCGCCAGGGCCTGCATGAACAAGGCGTGCGCGCTGCCGACGACCAGGTCTACCACGTAGTGCTCCCCGAACCCGAGCGTCGCCAGCGCCGTCAGCAGAACGTAAACCAAAGACAGAGCGCGCGCAGCGGACGATCTCACGTTCCACCACAGGAGTAACGCTCCCGCATAGTGCAGCGATGGCATGGCGTTCGGCCTGCAATTGAGTGCAGCTGGCGCCAGAGGAACGCCTTCCGGCGGATGCAATGGGAAAGCATCCCCGAATGCGTAAATTGGACCGCAAGCCGGATAGACCATGTACAGCGTGAACCCCAGCAGCGCATTCGCGTACAGCAGGAACAGGATGTCGGTGGCTCCCGGCCGCCTCAGATGGGCGGCGTACAGGGCCGCGAGAAACAGGGGCAGGGAATAGTACACGAAGAGCTCCGATTGCAGGAGCCACGGGAAGGCGCCAAATAATCGGCCTGCCGCGAAGCTCGCCAGGAATCCGTAGCCTTGCTCCACGGCGTAAAGGTAGGAGTCGAGCTTGAGCGGCCGCAGCCGGGACGCCGCCTCGACGATTTGACCGATCGCGATTCCCAGCACAACGAAAATCAGCACGCGCAGCAGCATTTCGAAGGATTGCCGGCGGCGGGAACCCAGGCCGGATCGAACGATGAGCGCCGCCACCGCCACGAATCCGGCTGAGGCGGCCATGTGCACGAACGAGGCCAGGGGGAAGACGTTCAGCGGCGTGGACCATCGGCCCGCCGCGATTCGAACCGCCAGCCCGGCGAGCAGCACAACCGCGATCTCGTAACGCGAGGGTCCGCTGCAAAGATAGAGAACGAAAATGCCCGCGTAGCTGAATCCCGAAACGGGGTCCGCCATCAAGATGCCGAACAAGCCGGCGGGGCCGGTCCAGAACCAGACAGCCGCCAGGGACAACGCCAGACACCCGGCCAGCAGCCGCGGGACGAACTCGGAAAGCGGCCTCCGACCGGATAGCATATAAGCATGCTAGCAGACCACTGGCGCGTGGCCGCATTGTTCGGCGTGGCGCTGGTCAGCTCTTCGGAAACGTCGCCCGCGACGGCCGGCAACAGGTACGCGGTCTTCTCAAACGTGGCTTATCTCCCCTCCCACAACGAATCGAACCGTCTCGATATTTACAAAAGACGCGACCTGAAGGGCCCGCAGCCCACGGTCGTTTTCATCCATGGCGGGGGATGGAGTCTCGGAACCAAGGAAGGCGCGCTGCCGAATATGATGCCCTGGTTTGAGGCGGGCTGGAACGTGGTGAATGTGGAGTATCGGCTGGCCCCGGCGTCCCTGGCGCCCGCGGCCCTGGAGGACTGCTTGTGCGCGCTGCGCTGGATCGCCTCGCACGCTTCCGAGTATGGGATTGACACCACGCGCCTGGTCCTCACGGGAGAGTCGGCGGGCGGCCATCTCGCGCTCGCGGCGGGGATGATTCCCGAGAGCGCCGGCCTCGATCGGGAGTGCTCGCCGGGCGGCGTCCCCATGCCCCAGGTCGCCGCGATCGTGAATTGGTACGGGCCTACGGACGTCGCCGACCTGATCGGCGGCGGCAACGCCAGGCTGTACGCGGTGACGTGGTTCGGCAGTCTCGCGAACCGCGAAGAGGTCGCGCGGCGCGTATCGCCGCTGACCTATGTCCGCCCCGGCTTGCCGCCCGTCCTGACGATTCACAGCGACGCGGATCCGGTGGTCCCCTACAGCCACGCGGTCCGGCTGCGCGACGCGCTCGAAAACGCGGGAGTGCCAAACCAGCTCGTCACCGTCCACGGAGACGGGCACGGCTTCCTTCCCGAGGAGCAACGCCGCATTTTCGCGATGGTCTGGAAATTTCTGGAGCTCCATGGTCTGCGGGCAACCGGGCTGGGCTGCGGGAGCTCGCAAATGAGCGCCTGGCGGATCTGCGAGGCAAACTGAAACTCAGTGCCACTCGGTGGCCATGTTGTCGTCGGTTACGAGTTGCCTCCCTTGCAGACGCCTCCGCAGGCTGTCGCCCCACTCCATACTCATTTCGTCGGTCCGATCCGTTCGCAGAGTGTCCACCAGCGACAACACCTCACCGAGGCGGCTGGACTGGGCCGGGTCGCCGGGATCGAACATCAGCTTGCCCGCGATTCTGTAACGCGACAACTCCTGCTCCCATCGGCGCCGATCGACTTGGATCGGACTGTCGCTCACGGCCAGGAAGTTCATGACTCGCAGCGAGTGCGGAAAGACCGTCGCCCCCGTCAGCAACGCCTCTTCCGATAACGTCGTGTTGTAGTAGTGGACGCCGCCAGGTTTCAAATGCGTGCGCACCAGAGCAAGGAATTCCATCGACAGAAGATTCGACACGTTTGCCCGCCAGTGGATGGTTGTGTTCATCACGATGAGATCGAACTTCCGGCCTGGGTTCCGCGCCAGCCAGCGCCTGCCGTCGTCGATCACTACCTGTACTTTGGGATTCGCGAGAACGCTGGCCACGTTCGGATACCGGGGGATCAGGTCAAGGTAACCCGGATTGATTTCGACAATCGTCAGATGCGTGACTCCGGGGAAGTTTGCGATCACCTGCGCCCAGGAACCCGAAGAGAGCCCGATCATCAGCACTTCGGATGGGTGCGGATGAAAGCCGCTGACGGCGAACGCGCGAACGATGCCGTTGGTGTCGTGGTTCAGGTCCGTGTTGAACCTGCCGTCATATGCGCCGCCTCCGAACACAACTCCGTCCTGCGTAACGGTAATCACGCCGCTGCGTGTCTCCACCACGTGACCAAACACGATGTCCCGCGTATATTGCTCTTTGTACAGCAGCTTTTCGTAAAGCTGCGAAAAAAGCCAGGGCGAGAGCAGCGCGAGCACAACGGCCGCCGCCGATCCGAACAGGATCAATTGTTTCGCACGACGGTGGGCACGGGGAAGAAGGATCGCGCCCGCCATCACACCGAGCCCGAGCAGGAACGAAGATATCGTTCGCAGGGACCAGCGGTCCATCAGGACGAAGCCCACGACGAAACTGCCCGATGCGGAGCCCAGAATGTTGGCGAGGTAAACGTAGCTCAGTTTGCTGCCGGCTTGGCTGTTCGGGTCGATGGCGGCGTGCGACACGAGTGGAAAGGTCGCGCCCAGAAGAGCGGCGCACACGAAAATCAGAGGGAAAGTAAATAAGTAAGGCACGTAGGGGACCGCGGCCGCCAGGCCGGGTGCGACCAGAAAACTTGCGACGCCGGCCCAGACCAGCAGTGTGCCCACAAGACCGGCGGTTCGCTCCGAATTGTCGCGCAGCTTTTGATGGCAAAGGTCGCGAACGAAAAGCGCGCCGTAGGCGACGCCTCCCAGATAAAATCCCAACAGCAGGGCGAAGCACGCGGGCACGGTCCCCGAGACAAACGAGTAGAGCCTGTACCACACCATCTCGTAGCCCAGCGCGATAAACCCCGTCAACGCCGAGAGCATCAAGGCCGGTGAGAAGGCAAGGGCGCGGCTTGCGCCGGGCCCCGTGGGACGATCGAGGGCCGGTTCAGCGCGCCTGGCCCTGAAGATATGGAGCAACCAGGCCGAGCCCCCAACCATCATATTCGTCGCCGCGGCCATCTGTACGGATCCCGATTCTCCGAACAGCCGCATGGTGAACACCGCCGCGATCACGCAAGCCACGGCCGATCCGAAGGTATTGCCCGCATACAGCCCGCCCACCGATTCGCCGACGTTTCCCGTGATCCGGACAAAATGAGCCACCAACAGCGGAAGCGTGCTGCCCATCAGGAGCGTCGGAAAAAGCAGCATGCACATGGTGAACAGCGCGGTCTTGGGCGCTGAGGCTCCCGCTGTAACCAGAGCGACGCGGTGAAACAGCAACAGCGAGATCGCGCCGAAGAGTCCGATGCCGATTTCGATGGCGCCGAAGACGCCCAGCAGGGGAAGGCCGGTTATTTTCGAAAGCCTCCCGCCGCCGAGGCTTCCCAGGCCCAGCCCTAGCATGAACATCGTCACGATGATCGTGACGGACTCAATATTGACGCCATAAATGGTAAATAGCGCCCGCTGCCAGACGATCTGATAGATCAGCGCGGGAAATCCCGACACAAAGAAGAGGAAGTAGTACGGCCAGACCGAAGGCTTCGCGACACTCGAAGCCTGGAGTTGCGCGACCTCACTCACTAGAAACATTTCAACATATACTGGGTCATGCCAGCCCGCCGCGAGGGCCCGCTCGCTGTCGCTCGTGGTTCGGTGCCGGCGCTGGTGTCTGCCGCCATCCTGACCTTGCTCCTGCGTGCGGTTTATACGGCCTTTGCCGCGATCGTCGTCTCGAGTCTGCGGCTGGATCCGGCGCTAATCCGCTCCAACCAGATGACCGACCATCTGATGCAGCGATCGCAAGGCTTCGCCTATGTCCTGCTGGGAGTCTGGGAGCGCTTCGACACGCTCTGGTATTTGCACATCGCGGCTAGCGGTTACGACCGGCCGGACGCGGTGGTCTTTTATCCGCTCTACCCTCTACTGATCCGGGCCTCCTCGCTGGTGCTGCGCAACCCTTTGCTGGCAGCACTCGCCGTTTCAACGGCCGCCACGTTTTTCTTGTTTTGGGGATTGCAACAATTGCTGCGGCTGGATGTCTCGGAACCCATCGCGGCGCGGGCCGCAATCCTGATGGCGGCTTGGCCTGGCAGCTTCGTGCTGCTAGCCGGTTATCCGGACTCGCTGACGATCGGCCTGATCCTTTGGTCGGTGTACTCTGCGCGAACTGGCCGATGGTGGCTTGCCGGTGCGTCGGGCTTCTTCGCCGGAATGGCGAAGGCCGTGGGAACGCTGGTGGTGGTGCCGCTGGTGGTGCTCGCCTGGCGCCGGAGAAACTTGCGCGCGGCGTGGCCGGTGGCTTTGTCGCTGCTCGCTCCCGTGATGCTTCAATCCTACATCCGACTCCTCGGTTACCCGGACGCCTCGGCAGTGTACGCCACCTACTGGAACACGGCAGTCGCCTGGCCCTGGACCACGTTGTTTGCCAGCGTCCGCGACGCGCTGGCCGGAGGCGGTCTGTTGCTCGACCTCAACCTGGGGATTCTGATCCTGATCTACGCGCTGGCGCTCGCCAGGCCGCTCGCGATCGAGTACGCCCTCTACGCGCTGGCCACGCTGGCGCTATTTCTGGCGAAAAAAACCGACCCTCTGCTCCAGAGCACCATGCGCTACGTGCTGGCGGTGTTCCCGGCGTATGCGGCGCTCGCCGCGCTGCTCGAAGGCTGGGTCCCCTGCGCCGTGGTCGCCGTGCTGCTGTTCGACTTCAATCTCCTGCTGCTGTTCCGGTTCTTCGACTGGTCGTTGATAGTGTGAGATCGGGCGAACGTGTATACTACGGAACGTACTCGCACTCTATGGCTGGCCCCCGCAATGGGCAAGACCCTCCCGTTCTTCCTCAGCTTCACCGTGGCAAGAGCGTTGTCCGGACGCTGATCGCTCTTGTTCTTGCCGTTGATGGCCTCGTGCTGATTGGCGCCGGATGGATTTTCCTCCGGCCCGTCCTCGGGATCTTTCTCCTCCCGTCGGAATGTTCTTCCCTGGAAGTGGCGAAAATGTTGTGGAGCCGCCGGGACAGCGACAAGTGGGGTTTCGCCTCCCGCGTTACTTTCCGGACCACCGAGGCCGGGTTGGACATGTGGAGCACGCCGCAGGGGAATATGTGGACGGTCCATGGAGACCGGATGATTTGGTTTCTTCAGTGGGAGCAGTGGCACGACATTTACGAGCCGGCCGGACATGAGGTCCGGCCCGGAGATATCGTGCTGGATTGCGGAGCGAATATCGGGGTGTTCACACGGAAGGCGCTGTCGAGGGGCGCGGCCATGGTGGTGGCGATCGAACCTGCGCCGCAGACTCTGAACGCACTGCGCCGGAACTTTGAGGCCGAGATTCGCGCTGGCCGCGTGATCGTGTACCCGAAGGGTGTTTGGGATCGCGAATCCGAAATGGATCTCACGCTCAATGAAACGAACCAGGGGGGAAACAGCGTGGTGGTGGAGCCGGAGCGAGCCGCGCGGAAGATCCGCGTCCCGCTGACGACAATCGATCACATCGTCGCCGAGCTCGGCTTGCCGCGCGTCGACTTCATCAAGATGGATATCGAAGGCGCCGAGAAGCCGGCGCTTGTGGGCGGCCGCGACACCATCCGGCGCTTCCGCCCGCGCATGTCGATTTCAACGGAACATCTTCCCGACGACACCACGGCCATTCCGGCGCTGTTGAACCAGATCGAGACGCGTTACACCCACCGCGGCTGCGACTGCGAGACCGACAGGGGGCGGGTGCGGCCTTCGGTCTTGGCGTTCGACCCGGCTGCGTAGCGGCGCCCGCGCGAACGTGTATACTACGGAACGTAGTTGCACTCTATGGCTGGCTCCGGCAACGGGCAAGACCCTCCCTATCTTCCCCCGGTTCATCGTATCGCGAAGAGAATTGTCCGTACTCTGGTCTTTGGTGTGCTCGTGATTGACGCGATGATTCTGATCGGCTGCGGATGGATTCTCGCCCGCTCGGAATGTTCTTTCACGGAATTGGTAGCGATGATGCGGAATAATAATTCCCGCGACGTGGAGGCCTTCCGCTCCAGGGTTAGCTTGCAGACTACCGAAGCCGGGCTGGACTTGTGGAGCACACCGCAGGGGAACATGTGGACCGTTCACGGGGAGCAAATGCTCATATTCCTTGAGTGGGAGCAGGCGCATGACATCTACGAGCCGGCCGGACACGAGGTCCGGCGGGGAGATATCGTGCTGGATTGCGGAGCCAATATCGGTGTCTTCACCCGCAAGGCGCTATCCAGGGGAGCGGCTCTTGTGGTGGCCATTGAACCGGCGCCGCAGACCCTGAACGCGCTGCGCCGGAACTTCGACGCAGAGATCCGCGCGGGCCGCGTGATCGTATACCCGAAGGGTGTCTGGGATCGCGAATCCGAATTGGATCTGACGGTTGACCAGGTAAACAATGGTATGAACAGTGTGGTATTGACGACGGAGCGAACCGCGCGGAAGGTTCGCGTCCCGCTGACTACGATTGACCACATCGTCGCCGATCTCCACCTGCCGCGCGTCGACTTCATCAAAATGGACATTGAGGGCGCCGAAAAACCCGCTCTGCTGGGCGGCCGCGACACCATCCGGCGCTTCCGCCCGCGCATGTCAATTTCAACGGAGCATCTTCCGGACGATACCACGGCCATTCCGGCGCTGTTGAAACAGATCGAGACGCGTTACACCCACCGGGGCTGCGACTGCGAGGCCGACAGGGGGCGGGTGCGACCTTCGGTCCTGGCGTTCGACCCCGCCGAGTAGGGCGTCGTGTCTATCCGTCGCGGGTGGCCGATCCTGGGTGTCACCGCAGCCCTGCTGATTCCCTGCTTCTGGCAGGAACACATTCAGGCGGGCGACCTCTCCAGCCATCTCTACAACGCCTGGCTCGCCGGCGAGATCCAGCGCGGCGCCGTCGCCGGTCTCGCCGTGGTTCCCCTGTGGATGAACGTCCTCAGCGATTGGGCGCTGGAGGCGCTGCTGCCGCGTCTGGGAGTGGTTTGGACGGAGCGCGCGGTGGTTGGCGCGGCGGTTCTGGTTTTCTTCTGGGGCGCATTTCGGCTGATACACGTCGCCGCCGGCCGGCCGCCGTGGCGCCTGGCTCCGTGCCTCGCCATGCTCACCTACGGGCTCGTATTTCACATCGGCCTGCTGAACTTCTACCTCTCGACAGGGTTCTGTCTCTGGATACTCGCGCTGCTCTGGCGGCCCGGCCGTCAGCGAGTCCTGCTGGCGGCGCCTCTGGCGGTCCTGGCCCTGCTGGCTCACGTCCTGCCGCTGGCTTGGGCGGCGCTGGCGCTTGGTTACCGCTGGCTGGTCCTTCGCATTGCCCCGGACCGGCGCGTGGCAGCACTGGCCGCCGGCATCGCCGCGCTGGCATTGGTTCGGACCGCAATCACGCTTCAATTTCCGTATCGCTGGTCGCTCCAGGAGATGACCAGCCTGACCGGCCTCATCGAGCTCACCGGCGCCGAACAAGTGTGGATGTTCGGAGCAAAATATCTTATCGTTGTGGCGGGCCTGGTGATCGTTTGGGTCGTCCTGTTCCTCGAGCGGACCGACCAGGGAGGAGCGCTCGCCGACCCGGTTGTGCACCTCTGGCTGTTGCAAGTGGCGGCGACTTTGCTCCTGCCTTTTGAGATCGCGCTCCCGCAGTATCAGCACCCGCTCACCTACATCACACAGCGCCTTTCGCTGCTGGCGGCGCTGTTTCTATGCGTGATGGTGGCAGGATCGCCCGGCCGCAGGGCTCTCACCTGGTTTTCGGCCCTGGTCGCGGCGCTGTTCTTCGGCTTCCTTTACGCGGACGACCGTGCGTTCAGTATCGCCGAAAAAGAAATCACGGAGCTGGTGTCGGCGCTGCCACCGGGCCAGAGAGTGGTCGCCGCGATCACGGATTCCGGCGCGCGGCTCAACTTGCTGGAGCACATGATCGATCGCGCTTGCATCGGGCGCTGTTACAGCTACGGCAATTACGAGCCGCCGTCGGCCGCTTTCCGTATCCGCGTCGTCGGGCCGAATCGCATTGTGGCGTCCGAGGCAGTCGTCAAGGAGCTCGAAACAGGCCACACGGTCACGCCCGAGGAAGCGCCGGTTTATGCGGTTTGCGGCTGCCCGGACTCCGGGCATCGCTTCTGCCTGCGTGCGGTAGCGGCGGGCGAGCGGACGTGCACGCTCTCGCTGCCGGTGTCCGTGCGGCTCTCTGAATAGTCTTATCGCGGCGCCCAAATGGCGGCCGCGGCGAGGAATCCCAGCGCGCCGCATGCGATGGGCACGGCGTGCGGCAGGCGAATCCCCTCGCTTCTGCTCACGTCCAGTTCCGGGTTGCTGTGATACGGCGCCTGGCCATGGCGGATGCTCATCAGGATCATCCAGATGTTCTCGAACGTCCTGCGAAAGCGGCCTTTGGCTGCCACGATGACGATGGCGGCCACGCCTCCGACCACCGCTGCGAGCACGAAGATCCCCAGCCAGTTGGCCGGTCCGACGATCGCTCCGACGGCGGCCATCAGCTTGACGTCGCCCGCGCCCATCCCTCGCAGAAGGTACAGCGGAAAATAGATCAGCATCGCCAGGCCGAGACCCTTCAGGGCCAACCACAGGCCGGGCGTCTCATAGAGAAATGCGTTGAGCCCGATTCCCACCGCGAGCGCCGGCAGCGTCAGCCAGTTCGGCACGCGGCGCTGGCGAACATCCCAGATCGCGGCCACGATCACTACCAGCGCCAGCAGGATCTGGACAATCACCGGCGGGTAACTCAAGGTCCTCCTCGCGCGTCGCCGATGGTCTCCTTGGAAGCGTTGCGTGTGGTCCCGCTCTCGCCGGCTTTCAGCAGCCGGTAAAGAAGACGGTTGGACGGCAGGTGGGCTTCGACGTAATCCACTCCCGCGGCCGTGATCACGTAGTCGCTAGCTTCGTCCTGGCGAAGGCAGTCCTGCTCCTTCAGGTACCACATGGTGAACATCAGGTGCTCGCGCGGGAACGACATCATCGCTTCGAACTCCAGCAGCGACAGGCCTGGGTCGTCCGGGTTGCCGCGGCGGCGGTTGTAGAGCAGGCACAAGATCCCCATGCGACGGTTGGCTTCGCCGTCCACGCCCGCGGCGAATTCCTTCAGCTCGAACAGGCTGATGGGATCCGTGTTGCTGGCGGTGTAGTTCGCGTCGTAGGCGGCTCGCAGCTCGCGGTTGCACAGCGTCTCATGGGCGCGATTGAGCAGCACGAACTTGTCTACATCGCCGGTCTCGGTGTTGTCGGGGTGATAGCGCGCCGCCAGCATCTTGAACACGCGCTCGATCGTCTCCACCTCCGCGTTCGGGCTGATCTGCAGCAATTCGTAATAATCGACAAACCCTGATTCGGCCATGAGCTCCCTTCCTTTGATGATACCTTCATCGTGCGTATGCTCAAATGGATGTACGCTGGAGAATGATCCGATGAAAACGGCGTCGCCGCCCCAAATCGAATATCTGCCGTACGACGATGACACGCAGCTTCGGCGGCAGATCAAGGGCTATCCTCGAAGCTTCACGCGCACGCCTTCCGCACCGCTCATCCGGCGCCCGCTGACTTTATCCGAGCTGACCGGTCCTGCCGGACTCGAGCGCAGGCTCGAGGTGGGAGACGGCGACATGTCCCGTGCAGTTGCGGGCGGATCGCGCGCGCTCGGCCAGCTCATACGCGTGTCCGGCCGCGTGACCGGCGAGGACGGCTCCCCGCTCGCGGGCGTCGTGATCGAGTTGTGGCAGGCCAATGCCGCCGGTAAATACATCCATGAGATGGATCGTCACCAGGCGCCCATCGATTCGAACTTCACCGGCCTCGGCCGGCTGGTGACCGGCGCCGATGGCGAGTACAAGTTTTTCTCCATCAAACCGGGCGCCTATCCGGTGATGGAATCGGATTGGTGGTGGCGTCCGCCGCACATCCACTTTTCGATCCTCGGTCCGAGTTGGATGAGCCGGTTCGTAACGCAAGTCTTTTTTCCCGGAGAGCCGCTGAATGAAACCGACCTCCTGCTCAACGGAGTGCTCAATGAGGACGCGCGCCAGCGTCTCATTTTCGAGACGGAGCCAACCACGGTCGGAACCCTGAACTTTCTTGGCTTCCAGCGGGATTTCGTCCTGCGCGGAAAGCATCGCACGCCCGCGCTCGATTGACGCATGACCACCTCCCCCTACTGCACCATCGGCCCCTTTTTCCCAAGGAAGTTTGTCGAGGGCTGTAGCGACCTCACCAGTTTCGAGGGCCGGAGCGCGCGCGGTCGGCACATTCTGCTGACCGGCCGCGTGCTTGAGGAGGGAGGCGAGCCCACGCGCAACACCATCCTCGAAATCTGGCAAGCCGACGCGAACGGCATATTCCGCCATCCTCTCGACCCGCGCAGCGCGGACGCCGATCCTGGATTTTTCGGATGGGGTCGCGCCATGACGGATGCGGAAGGACGATATCGCTTTCTGACGGTCCTGCCCGGCCCCTGCCGCGCGGAAAACGGGGCGCCGAGGTGCCCGCACATCAACCTGATGGCGCTGGCCATCGGACTCACGCGGCGCCTGGTGACCACGATCTTCTTCGCCGATGCGCCGGACCAGGTGGACGATCCGGTGTTGAACTGCGTCACGGATCCCGCGGCGCGGCGGCGCTTGTTCCCCGCGCGCGATCCGTCGCTCGACGCGGACGGCGCTGACGGGTACCGCTTCGACCTGATCCTCAGGGGAGAGAACGAAACCCCGTTTTTCCTCGACTGAACCGCGCGCGTCAGCAAGCGGAGGGAATCGACTCTTGCCACTTGGTATTCCTGTAGTAAGCTGAGAGCCTCGGCTCATGGCTCTTTCCCCCGGCACACGCTTAGGCCCCTACGAAATCGTCGCGCTCATCGGCGCGGGCGGCATGGGCGAAGTGTATCGGGCCACCGACACCAGGCTCGGCCGCGTGGTCGCGGTCAAAGTTCTGCACGGGACTCACAACGAGCGGTTCGAGCGCGAGGCGCGCGCCATCGCCGCGCTGAATCACCCGCACATCTGCACGCTTCACGACGTCGGCCCCAACTACCTGGTGATGGAGTACGTCGAGGGCGCGCCGCTCCGCGGACCGCTGCCCGTTGAGGAAACTCTGCGGCTGGCCTTGCAGATGGCCGCGGCGCTGGAAGCGGCCCACGGCAAAGGGATCACTCATCGCGACCTGAAGCCGGGTAATATTTTGGTCAACAAGGAGGGCGTGAAGCTTCTCGATTTCGGTCTGGCGAAAATGGCGCCGGCCCCTGGCGAGAACGATCCCACCCTCACCCAGGCAGGCACGGTCCTGGGCACCGCCGCGTACATGTCGCCCGAACAGGCCGAAGGCAGAACGTCCGATGCCCGGTCCGACGTATTCTCCTTCGGGCTGGTGTTGTATGAGACGCTCACCGGTCGCCGGGCGTTCGAGGGCGAAAATGCGATCTCGACCATGGGGGCGATCCTCCACAAGGAGCCACGGCCGCTTCAGGCGCCGCCTGCGCTGGAGCGCATCGTCATGCGGTGTCTCGAGAAGAAGCCGGCACAGCGGTTCCAGACCATGGCGGAGCTGAAGGAGACCCTCGAAGCGGTGCGGCAGGGCCTGGCCCCGCCCCAGTCGCAGCCTTCCATTGCCGTGCTGCCCTTCGCCAACATGAGCCGCGACGAGGACAACGAATATTTCAGCGACGGGCTGGCCGAGGAGATCATCAATCTGCTCACCCGCATTCCGGGGTTGAAGGTGATCGCCCGGACTTCGGCATTCGCGTTCAAGGGCAAGCACGAGGACATTCGCCGGATCGCCGAGGCTCTGGGCGTGGCAACGGTTCTCGAAGGAAGCGTGCGCAAGGCCGGCAACCGTCTCCGCGTCACCGCGCAATTGATCAGCGCCTCCGACGGAAGCCATCTCTGGTCGGAGCGCTACGACCGGGAAATGACCGACGTGTTCGCCATGCAGGACGAGATTGCGGCTGCCATCGCAGGAGCGCTTCAATTGAAATTCTCTCCCCAGCCGGCGGCGCGTGCGCGGCATACGCCGAGTCTCCCCGCGTATGAGGCTTACCTGAAGGGCGCGCACTACATGTTTAAGCACACGCCAGAAGCGCTGGCGCGGGCCAAGGAATATCTCGAGCAGGCGATGGCGCTCGATCCTGAATACGCGCTGCCCCACTCCACGCTCGGAGTCTGCTACTACCTTCGTGTGATCGGTGGTCTGCTCCCGGCCCACGAGGCGATGCCCCTCATCCGCAGGGCCGAGCAGAAGGCACTGGACCTGGATTCCTCTTTGCCTGAAGCGCATTCGACGCTGGCCGTTGTGGCCGCGTCGTATGACTATGACTGGAAAGAAGCGGAACGCCGATTCCGGCTGGCCATGACTGCCGTCCCGGTTTCGAGTCTTGTGCGCATGCAATACGCGCTGCTCCACCTGCTTCCTTTCGGCCGAGCGCGGGAGGCTGTCGAGGAGATGGAGCTCGCGCTCGAACAGGATCCGCTGAACGTTATGTTTCGCAACAACCTGGCGAATGTGCTGAACGCGGCCGGAATGCCAGAGCGGGGGATCGCGGAAGCGCGCAAGGTGCTGGAAATCGATGAAAACTATTGGTTCGCCTACTTTGTGATGGGCATAATCTACGCGCCGGGTGGAATGATCCCGGAAGCGCTTGCCGCGGCTGAAAAAGCGTATCAATTGGCGCCGTGGAATCCCGTTGTGACGGGGTTGCTAGCGGGCACGCTTGTCCGCGCCGGGGACAGCCAGCGGGCGGAGGGCCTGGTTCAGCGACTGAGAGAGGCGCCAGCGATGGCTATGGTTTACTACCACCTTCTGTGCTCGGAAGTCGACGCTGCCGCGGACTCGTTCGAGAAGGCCATCGAACAGCGCCATCCGATGTTAGCGCCTCTTCTGGGCCATCCGATCACCAGGCCCTTGCGGACCAGCCCGCGCTGGCCTGCGCTGATGAGAATGATGAATCTGCCGGAGACGACGTAACGTGTCAGCCGTTCTTCAGCCTGGGCACCAGCCGCAAAGCGTTGTCGCGCTCGATGGCTCGCCGCTGCGCGGCGGTGAACTCGTACTTCGCGACGCCTTCCACCGCCTCCGACACCGGACGCAGCGGATAATCGCTCCCGAACACCACATTCGACAGCGGGGCTAACTTGAGCAGCGCCGCCAGAGCGCCCGGATGATTCGCCTGTGCGACTTCGTAATAGAACTTCTTCAACTGCGGCGTGACGCCGTTCGGCGCCCAGGCGTCTTTCCGTTCTTCCGCCAGGCGCTCGAACCGGCCCAGCAGAAACGGAAGGGTGCCGCCTCCGTGCGAGAACATGAAACGAATATCGGCGAAGCGCGCCGCCGTTCCGGTGAACAGCAGGCTCGCGATGGTGCGCGTGGTATCGGTGGCGTACTCGATGGTCGATACGGTGACGCCCTTCACCAGACCCGTGCAGCATTGCGGCTGCGTGGGGTGCGTGTACACGATCGCCTTGCGCCGGTTGAGCTCCTCGAAGACGGGCGTGAATGCCGGATCGCCCAGATACTTGCCGTCGAACTCGGTCATGAGACCGATGCCGTCGGCCTTCAGCGTGCCGAGCGCGTAGTCGATCTCGCGGAGGCTCCCTTCGATATCCGGCAGCGGGATCGCGGCGAAGAAACCGAAGCGGCCGGGATGATCGGCGGCCATCTGCGCCGCATACTCGTTGCAGTAACGCGCTATGCTGCGCGAAGCCTCGATGTCGCCGAACCATACGCCGGGCTGCACCAGCGAGGTGATGGCCGTCGCGACGCCGTTCTTGTCCATCTCCTGAAGCGTGATTTCGGGAGTCCACTTCGGCGGGCGGCCGCTCTCCCGCTGCGCGAGGATTTTTTCGACGTGGCGCGGCGGCAGGAAGTGGTGGTGGAAGTCGACTCGATGGGGCTTTGCCGCGCCCGGGGTCTGCGCCAGCGCCACGCCCAACGCGCCCAGACCGCCAGCCACAAACTCCCGCCGGCCAAATTTCGTCTTCATGTGAAGATTCTATCTCATGAGGTATCCTGACTCGTGGCCACCGCGATCCACCTGGAGGGACTCCGCAAAGATTTTCCCACTCCTTCCGGCGGCCGCTACACCAGCGTCCAAGGCGTCACTCTCGACGTTGAGGCCGGGAAGTTTCTGTGCCTGGTGGGGCCGAGCGGCTGCGGCAAATCGACCATCCTGAACATGGTCGCTGGTCTCCTCGAGCCCACCGAAGGCGTCATTTCGATTTCGGGCCAGCGCCTCGCGGGTCTCAATCGCCGCGCCGGCTACATGTTCCAGCAGGACGCTCTGCTGCCCTGGAAGACGGTTCTCGAAAACGTGATTCTCGGCCTGACGTTTCGCGGCATTCCGCGCACGGAAGGAGAAGATCGCGGACGAACGTGGCTGGCGCGCGTGGGTCTCGAGAGTTTCGCGGCCAGCTACCCGTATCAGCTCAGCGGCGGTATGCGGAAGCGCGTCGCGATGGTGCAGTCCTGGATCGTCAACCCGGACCTGCTGCTGATGGATGAGCCTTTCAGTTCGCTCGATATTCACACGCGCCACAAGATGGAAGACGAGCTTCTTCAACTTTGGGCGGACTCGCGCACAACGGTTCTATTCGTCACACACGACCTCGAAGAGGCCATCGCCCTTTCCGATGAAGTGGCCGTGCTCTCGGCCGGACCCGCCAGCCGCATCGTCGGCCGCTATCCGATCGATCTTCCCCGCCCGCGGAATTTGATGGACATCCGGACCGAGGCGCGCTTCACGGATCTGTACCGGCTCATCTGGTCCACTCTGCGGGAGCAAGTTCTCAAAAGTTATGAACTCCCGGTATAGAGTCGTTGTTTACCAGGTCCTGCTCGGCCTGGCGGGGCTTGTGATCTGGCAGCTCCTCTCGGATGCCGGCGTGCTCGACAAATTTTTCTTCAGCCGCCCGACTGATATAGCTGCGCGCGTTTTCCAGTGGCTGGTAAAAGGCACCATCTACCCGCATCTGATGGTGACGCTCGAGGAAGCGCTGCTGTCGTTTGTTCTGGGCGCCGCGCTCGGGATTCTGTTCGGCTTCGCGCTGGCGCGCATCCATTGGCTCGCGGCCCTGCTCGATCCATACATCCACATGCTGAACGCGCTCCCGCGCGTCGTGTTGGCGCCCATCTTCCTGCTTTGGTTCGGTCTTGGCATCTGGTCGAAGGTCGCCCTGGGGGTCACGGTGGTGTTCTTCATCGTGTTCTTCAACACCTACCGCGGCGTGCGCGAAGTGGACCCGGTGCTGCTGAACAACGCCCGGATGCTGGGCGCGTCCGAACGCCATCTGATGCGCCACGTGCTGGTGCCGAGCGCGCTCACTTGGATCTTTTCGAGTCTGCACACCAGCATCGGCTTCGCGATGATCGGCGTGGTGGTGGGGGAATACCTGGGCTCTGCGCGGGGCGTCGGCTATCTCATTTCCCAAGCGGAGGGAGTCTTCGACACCACCGGCGTGTTTGCCGGGATGGTGGTGTTGTCGACGGTTGTGCTGGTGGTGGGACGGAGCGTCAATCGTCTGGAGCGGCGGCTGCTGCGATGGAAGCAACCGCAGGCCGATGCCGGTGGGGAGCAGGTAGCTTGATCGCGTCACAAGTCAGTACCCTTCGGCTCCAAGCGGCTCTCTCGCGGCATGAAGTACTTGTCGCGATCGACCAATCCAAGTTTGAAGCCTAGCCGAACCCAGAATTCGCCTCCCAATTCACGAAAATTCTTCCGGAGCGCGCCCCACTGCGCCAGCACGTCGCGGACCGCCTCGCCGCGGAACGCGAATGGCCCCTTGCGCGCCACCACCGGAAGCGACCATGACTCCGCGCGCACGATGCCGAAAGGCGCATAGTTCTCACTGTATATATCGACAGAGGAAAAACCGGCCGCCATCAGTGCATCTTTCAGCCCGGTCTCGGAAAATTCACGCACTTCGAGCGAAGGCCCGCCGCCGCCGAAATGGAAAATCAAATTGTCGAATACTTGTACTTCGCCCGACGCCGAACGGTTGACCAGCAACACGCGGTCGCCGACCTGGGCCAGGCCGAACTGATGAATGCCCGTGAAATGCTCGGCCGTGGCTGGATCGGTGGAATACGGCACCGTCAGCACGAGAACGCCGCTTGGTTTCAGCAGCCGGAACGCATTCTGGAAAGCGACCTCCACAGGCGGCATCACGTGCTTGAAGACTTCGCTCGCGAGTAGGAAATCGTACTTGCCGAGCTCCTCCGGGGGCGGATTCGCAATATCGAGCCGGGGCTCGCGCGCCTGGGAGGTATTCCGGTAGTCGAATCGCTCGACCAGCCGGTCGGCGTATTCCGGCGAGTCGCTCAAGCCGATTCCGCGCAGGCTCTTGACCCGTGGAAAATCCGTTACGGGCAGGCTGACTCCAAAAAGTTCCATCGATAACGCTTGGAGCAGACTGCGCGTCCGCACGTTGGACCCGCACGACGTACAACTGGATCTCTCCCTATCCAGTGGTTCGGGAGGAAGCCGGTTCGATCCGCCACACACGTTGCAGGTAAATTCAATCATCAGCGGGTACGTGGATGATCATACACGACTGCCGTGCACGGATGTGATAAACTTCCTCTCGTGATTCTGGCGTTATTGTGGCTCGCGATTCCGCTGGCCGCCCAGCAGCGCTACATTTCCTCCGACGTGGAGCTGGGCTCGCGCCTCTATCGCTTGAATTGTTTTGCCTGTCATGGACCGGAGGGCGCCTCGATTCCGGGCGTCGATTTCCGCCGCGGCCAGTTCAAGCGCGTGTCGTCGGATGAGGATCTGCTTCGCGTAATTCGCGGGGGCGTTCCCGGCACTTCCATGCCTCCCCACAGCCTGAACGATGCGAACCTCCTCGCTCTGGTCGCATACGTTCGCACGCTGCACGACTCCGCGGCGAGCGCGGCCGGCTCCGGCGACGCCGCACGCGGGCGAATGCTGTTCGAGGGCAAAGGCGGATGCATGGCCTGCCATCGGGTGAACGGCAAAGGCTCCCGCGTCGGCCCGGATCTGAGCGAGGCCGGCGAGATCCGCAGCGCGGAGTATCTGGAGCGCTCCATTCTTGCTCCCAACGAATCCATCTTGCCGGAACATCGATCGGTCCGGGCGGTGACCCGCCAGGGTGTCGTGATCACGGGCCGCCGGTTGAACGAAGACAGCCACACGATTCAGCTCATCGACATGGACGAGCGTCTCCGCTCGCTGAGTAAAGCGGATCTCCGCGAGTACACTCTGCTGACGACGACCTCGATGCCTTCCTATGAAGGCAAGTTCAGCGCTTCCGAACTTGCCGACCTGGTCACCTATCTTCTCTCTTTGAAAGGATCGGACACGCCATGATCCTGCGCACACTGGTTCTGGTCTCCTTCCTGGCGGGCAGTTTGCCCGCGCAGGTTAGTTGGGATCGCCTTCTCCACCCGGAGCGCGAGCCGCAGAACTGGCTCACCTATTCCGGCAACAGCTTCGCGCAGCGCTACAGCACGCTCGATCAGATCACGCGCGACAACGCGAAGAATCTCGAGTTGCAGTGGGTCTTTCAGGCTCGCTCGCTCGAGAAATTCGAATCGACGCCGCTGGTAGTCGATGGCATCATGTACGTCACCGAGGCTCCCAACAACGTGGTGGCGATGGACGCCAAGACAGGCGCGATTTTCTGGGTGTATGAATACCGTCCCTCGGCCGACGCGCGGCCCTGCTGCGGCGCGGTGAATCGCGGCGTTGCGATCCTCGGCGACACGCTGTACATGGGCACCATTGACGCCCGCCTGATCGCGATTGACGCCAAGGCGGGCCGTCCCATCTGGAATATTCAGGTGGGCGATCCCAAGCTCGGTTATGCTCTCACGCACGCGCCTCTGGTGGTCAAGGACAAGGTGATCGTCGGCGTCGCGGGCGCCGAATACGGGATCCGCGGATTCGTCGCCGCCTACGATGCCGCCACCGGCAAGGAGGTCTGGCGGTTCAACACGATCCCTGGCCCCGGCGAGCCAGGTCACGAAACCTGGACCGGGGATTCGTGGCAGCATGGCGGCGGCTCGGCCTGGATCACGGGCTCTTACGATCCAACGCTGAACATGGTGTACTGGGGCACCGGCAATCCGGGCGCGGACTGGAATGCGGACAACCGCGGCGGCGACAACCTCTACAGCGATTGCGCCATCGCGCTCGACGCCGACACCGGCAAGCTCAAATGGTATTTCCAATTCACGCCGCACGACGAGTACGATTACGACGCCGTGCAGATCCCCGTTCTGGTGGATGCGAACTGGAAGGGCAGCCCGCGCAAGATGATGATGTGGGCCAACCGCAACGGATTTTTCTACGTGCTGGACCGCACCAACGGCCAGTTCCTGTTCGGCATGCCCTTCACCAAGCAAACCTGGGCCAAGGGCCTGGACCAGAACGGCCGCCCGATCCGCGCGGACAAACAGAGCCCGACGCCTGAAGGCACCATCGTCTATCCGGGCGTTCAGGGCGGAACGAATTGGTATTCGCCGTCCTACAGCCCGCGCACGGGACTGTTCTACATTTCCACCTGGGCCGACTACTACATGAATCTGGCCAAGATGCCCGCCGAATACACCGAAGGGCAGCGCTACACCGGCGGAGCGCCGCGATCCCCCGTGCCCACGCTCCAGCGCGGGCCGATCAACACGTGGACCACGGAAAACGGCTCCGGCATGGTCCTGGCCGTCGACCCGAGCAGCGGAGAAAAGAAGTGGCAGTTCAAGATGACCGACGTGACCGGCAGCGGAATTCTCAGCACCGCGTCCGACGTGGTCTTCAGCGGCGGCCGGGAAGGCTTCTTCTACGCTCTGGACGCGCGCAACGGGACCATGTTGTGGAAGGTGCCGCTCGGCGGCCAGGTCGCTTCCGGTCCCATCACGTATCGCGTCGACGGCAGGCAATACGTCGCGGTGGCCGCGGGCCATGCGCTGTTCACCTTTGCGCTCCGCCAGTGAGACAATGAAGTGTTGTCATGAATTACGAACAAGCCATAAAGGAACTCCAGGACAATCTGATTGTGATTGCGGAGATTGAGCGGCGCCAATCCGCTATGCTTCTTGAGCATCGGGAGGTGCTCCACGAACACATCAAGCACATGGCCGAGCTCCTCGAGTTCCGGCGCCGCACGGAGCAGAATCTGGCCGAAATCACGGACAAGCTGAACGGCTTGATCGGTTATATGGACGGACTTCGCCCGCCGTCCCCCTCTTAATAGATGAAATCTCCGTAACGTGAATCCTCCTTCATCCTGGCAACCTGCCCCTCCCTCCTCGCGTTTCTCCAAGTGAGAGGAGACGAACGATGAAATCGAAATTGTTTGCTCTTGGATTGGCGGCCTGGTTCGCGCTATCGGCCGGCTGCGCTCTGGCGCAGGACCGCTATGGGAACGGCCGCGACCGTTACTACGACCGCCAGGACCTGCGGGGCGACTACGCACAGCGCAACCGCCTGCGCGCTGACATCGCGCGCGATCAGGCCCGGCTCTATGAAGCGAACCGCCGCGGACGGTGGGGCGAGGCGCGGGCGATCCGGCGCGATCTGGACCGCGACTATCGCGCCCTGGACGCGCTCAACCGCGACATCCGCCACGACCGCGGCTACTAGTGTAGTGTCCAGGAATTAGCTGGACTTTCGTTTTCGGGTCTTGGGAACGGTGCAGCCAGGTTGGATCTGTTCAAGAGTTTGACGGCATCTGGCGAGCTTGGCGAGGATCGAGTCTACGGTGGCGGTCCAGACAAAGG